>JBBSSG010000079.1:0-17271 GCA_038242295.1 Mycobacteriales bacterium
AACAGGTAAAACGTGTCGCATGCGGATTCCGCAACACCGACAATTCAGCCCGTCGAATACGGTTTCATACAACCCGCTCAGCGCGGGCCTGCATTCAGACTTCCTGCTGAGGTTGCCCGGTCAAAGTCGAAGAGCCCCTTTACTCGAATTCCCACGGGACCAAGACTACTAGCCATCCGTCAGGATCCTCATACAAAACGGCACCGTTGTCAGTCCAGTATGGATTGGCTGCTGTAACTGGACTCTGGTCGTAATCGGCGAACCGTCTGCATGCGGCCGATAAGGCGTCAGGCCCGCTGAGATAAAGAACTAATTGATTCTCAGGACTTGGCTCGGGGATGCGGAGTGATTCGCTCGACTGCAGTAATTCCATGTGAACAGGGGCTCCCGGCAAGCCGAAGACCACTCCGTCGTAGCCGCTGTGATCCCGCCATTGAGCTAGTACCGGTAGTCCGACGATGTCGCGGTAGAAGACCATGACCTCGTCGTAGTTGGCGGTTGGTCGAGCGAATCTCACTGCACCGACATCGAGGTGAGCAGGCCAGGATTGAGACATTTCCGCACTATTCCACGAGCTCACCGTCAACGCACGTATGTACCGGGTCGAAGGCCTGAAGAGGTGCGATCGACACTTTCGTTGATATTCGATTCAGCGAGACAAACCTCCCGAAAAACAGCTCATCTATCTCTCGGTCACAAATGGAACGCACCGGCGACATGCACTGGTGAGGTGCCTTCAGTCGCCGGCGCGTTCCGAGAAGTTCCAGTCGTGCGGGTTAAAACCCTTAGCCGATGGAAATGACTTCCTTGGCGATACCTGCCAGACGAGTCTGCGCTGCCGATACGACTCCGTGACGGTTCTTGTTGGCTTCTTCGTATTGGAGCACAACCCGAATGTCGGATGACTGATCCAGTTCCTTGATCGCGGCCACTGCGTCGGAGACGTTGAGTGAGGAGTAGTCATCGATGGGCAGTTCGTCGGCGTGGAGTGCGCCACTCGCGGCGCGCGTTGCATGCAGTGCGTCCGCAAATACGTCAGCGCCTTCTTCCCGGGTGACATCCTCCGCAGCTTCCAGTGCAGCATCGCGGCTGGCTCCCAGTGTTTTCGCTGCGATCTGGCCGGCGTGAGCGCCGCGCCCGAGCAGCGACTCGAGGTGCTTGGGGGTGGCCCGGGCCGCGTCGAGAACTCGGTCGAGACTTCTTGCCGACCACGTTGCCGGAATGTTCGCGAGTTGGACCGCGCCGCCCGCGGCAGCCTGCAACGGTGTGCGGCGAAGCGCAACGGGGCCGCCGAGAGCTTCTTCGGCAAGAAGAGTTTCGAGCCATTCGACGGTCGCGCTGTGTGCAGTGATCAGTCGCTGGGCCAGCGCGATCGATGGCTTCTCGTCGGCGGCGGTGGCTAGCGCCTTGATGTACTTCGAGCGGCCGAGCAACTGGTGCTCCAGCGCTAGGTCTCCCAGTAGTGCCTCGTCGAACGGCTGAGCCTGTTCGCCGATTGTTTTGACCAACGCGAGCGTGCGCCCGACCAGCGGGCCGACGATCTGGGGGAGGCCACCCAGGTCGCGAATGACTGCTTCAATAGCGTCTGCTCGGTCTACGCCGTTGGCGGCGTTCTGCGTCAATTCGCGGCGCACAGCTTCGGTGCGTGCCTGCGCGGTGCGCGTGCGAGCTACCTGAATCTCAGTGTTTGTCAGTTGGTGGACCATACGTAGTTGGGCGATCAGATTAGGGGTTGTCATTAAGCACTCCTTCAGTCGGTAAAAAATCTGGGAACTGTCACATCGCCACTGGGGCGTTCTATGTGTTATTACCCAACGGTAATATCAGTAAACGTCGCGCTGCTCGACGCCGTGGTTTGCAATGAGTGGTTGGCGGTATTGCCAAGGCATGAGCAAAAAGCTGTATGCAGCGGTAGTCACAGCAAAACCCGGCTCCATCGCATCCTCAGACGGAGTGCTGAGTGTGGACGTGCATGAGCCCGATGAGCTGGGCGGGCCGGGCGGAGCCACCAACCCGGAACAGTTGATGGCCGCAGCCCTGGGCAGTTGCCTCGTCGAATCGCTCCGGATCGCGCTCGGGACAGCCGGAGGTAGCACCGAAGGAATGTCGGTGAAGGCGACCGTCACGCTCACGGATTCGAACGGGGCTGGATATGAAGCGGAATACGAACTGAAAGTCGAGCTACCCGGCGTATCAGAACCGGAGAATATCCTCGCCCAGGCAACCTCGATTTGCCCGTTCCTCAAATCCATTGAAGGAGTTCAGGTATCGATGGCGTGACGTCGTCGAGAGTTGGTAATCAATCGCGGGAGATGACATCCCTGCTGACGAGAATCTTGAACTCCTGATCCTCGGTGAGCACGTTCAGATAGCCCGAATCGACGCTCAGAACGTACCCGGCAATGGTGCCATCGGTGGTCTGTATCTGCTCTTGGGGAACCCAAGGGGTATGGGTAAATGCCGCGGTCAGGAGCACTGCGACTCCAGCGACCGCGCCAGCCCTTCCTATCACTTTCACCGACGCCTGGCGTAGGTGACTCTCGCTGGGCATGTGGTGGATCAGTGCCAGCGCTCCCAGTGCGGCGGCGGTTGCCACCGGTAGCCACCACAACCGAAAGCTGACGGTGACAGCCACCAGGATCACGAAACCGACAGTGGTCAACAATAAAATCGCTGGTCGGCGCGCACGTGAACCCCATAGATAGTCGGCCATCAACAGCGGCAGTACGCACATCAACAACACCGTCGCCAATACGTGCCCGGACATGAGAGATCCGAACAACAGCGGTAGGCCGTCGCCCAAACCGATCGTGGTGCTGACGGCGAATGCTGTTTCCCAGTCGTAGCCCGACACGGAAAACAGGCGCAGGATCAGAAAAGCGAACCCCCACGCGGCCGCATGGATGGCAAGACCGGAGTACCGGCTGGCATCGTCGTCCGCTCTGGTGGCAGCCGCGCTGGTCTCGTTGGCGTCGTCCGCAGTCATGAGTCGAACGTACTGCGAACCGAGTCCACGCGGTCAGTCATGACCTGACTGTGATCTACCGGCCGTAGTGTTCTTGGCGTGGGCAGCGCGCACAACGCAAGGAGGTGGCGATTATGCGAGGACGAGTTCTCATCGCCGCGGCCGCCTTTGCCGCAGCATTGGCGGTCTCAGCATGCGGGGCCGATACCAATTCAGCTGACCCCACGAGTCTCGCACCGGCTACCGATGCTCCGTCTGCCAGCACGGCGCCCACCAGTCTGTCGACAGGCGAGGCTACGAAGACTGACGACGCGAATGCGGAGGAAACCGCGACAGGCTCCACCGAGCGGTCGCTGACATTCATTGCGACCGGTGACGACGGTGTGTCGGGTCCGCAAATCGGCTGCGGTGACAGCGTCGTTTCAGTACCGATCACAACCACGACGATCGAGCCCCTCGGCGAAGTCATGCGTGCTCAACTTGCCGAGAAAGACACCCAGGTGGGGCAGTCCGGTCTGTATAACGCACTGGCACAGTCGAACCTGACCTACGAATCTGCGACGATCGCCGACGGTCATGCCGTCGTCCGATTGTCCGGTCAGTTGCTAACCGGCGGAGTCTGCGACATTCCCCGGGTCAAGGAACAACTGACCGCGCCGGCATTGCAGTTCGACAACGTCGACACGGTGACAGTGTTGATCAACGGCGAGCCTCTCGACGAGTTGCTCGCCCTCCACTGACGCGGCCAGATGGCGCTCGGCCGTGCGCAGTGAGCCTTACGACGGGAGAGCTGAACACCAGACATGCTTCAGTTCCCCGGCATTCGATTCAGGCCAGTTCCGGGCCCTTGCGGTTCAGCACATCAGAAATGCTGATGTGACCCGTCTTTGGATCGTTTGGAAGGCTGATTGGCAAAAGTCCCATGTTTTCCCGGCGTTCATTGACCGAAAAAACGTACTGTGCAAATTCAGGCTTCACCTGTACGCGGGGAAACTGTGCACGAAGCTTGGAGATGATTCGATAGCCTTCGTCGTACCAGTCGAAGGGGTTTATTCCCGGCAGCCAGCGCGGACGCAAGTTAAAATCATCTGACTCTTCCACGAAAAACAGTTGGAAGCTTTCGGTCCACGCTAGTACTTCTTCTCCAAGAGCACCATCGATCCCAATTTGAGTGGGGAGAATGTAGGGCTGCTCCGATAGGACAATTATTAATTCTTCCGAAGGCCAGATAGAGCTGGGGTGGCCATAGTCAGGATGGACTCTTATGGTGAGCATTGCGACCCGTTCTTCCTGCTATAGAAGCTTCTAAAGCGACGGTCAACGTCTCGTGTCACCACACTCCCTTTCGCGTTGCGATTGAATTGCTCGCATGGCTTCCCAAGTTGCCGAGTGTCGGGGCCATCGGTTCGATCCTCTCATTCGACAGTGCGGGACCACGACATTCGAAACAAGTTAGTGCTGGACCGAATTCGCTAGCTCGAGGTAGCGTTGCCCCAAAGTCGCGTGCCGGTGGCAGTCTGTCTCAGGCATGGAGGCGTCGAACTCTGGAGCTGCACAAGTATGCGCTTACAGTCGTCGCCTCGACCAAGAGGCCCTCCTCGGCGAGATTCAGCCAGCACTCTCTGAACTCGACGACAGGAAATCAATGACTGCCATTTTCAACGACATGATCATTCCCGCCAAGGACGCCGAAGTATCGGCGACGTACTACAGAAGTCTTCTCGAAATCGTGGATGCTCCCTCGTGGGGACCGTTCGTCAACCTGATAATGGATGACGGCGTCCTCCTGCAATACGCGACGCCGCCTACAACATTCGACTCCTTGCACTTCGCGTTCCTGGTCGACGACGCGCATTTTGATCGGATTGTTTCCTGGCTGGTTGAATTCGCAGCGGACTACTGGGCCGACCCGCAACGCAGGCGGCGCAACGAGATTCAAAATGAGGACGGAGGCCGAGCGCTTTACGTTCTCGATCCGGCCGGCCACCTCGTCGAGTTTCTGACTCGGCCCTACGTGTGAAGGCGGGCGCAGGGGCGGCCACCGCAAGGACATCGCTAATAGCTCCTGACTCCGAGCTGATTCACCCTGCCGGTGAGGTCTGTTGATGCAGCCATTCTTTGAGCACCACTGCCTGGTTGTGCTCTTCGTCTTTGGCGGAGTACAGGAGAACGACTCGCCCCTTCCGCGCCGCCGAAGTGATGGGTTCGGCGGCTTCGGCGTTGGAGTCGAGTTCGGCGAGATATCGCTTCCGGAACTCAGCGAAGCGGTCGGGGTCGTGCCCGAACCACGATCTCAGCTCGGAGCTGGGCGCTACGTCCTTGATCCACGAGTCGTAGTCGAGATCAGTCTTCGCAATGCCGCGCGGCCACAGCCGGTCGACCAGAAATGTCGGTGCGGTCGCCGCATTGCCGCGCGCATCGTTAGGTGCGCTGCACTTCGATTGGACCCATGCGTCGATCGTCCCAGTACTCAGCACACGCGTAAAGAATCTTAGGGCCCGTCGATGCCGTGAACTTCCGCTGACGGCCCTAGGTTTCTGTGATTTTCAAGGACTGCCGGGAGTAGAGTCCAAGATCAGCGCTTTGTAGTCGACCGACCGGAGTCTGCGTGAACACGGTGCCCATTGTCGTAGGTGTGGACGGCTCACCCTCGTCCCAGCGGGCTGTGCGGTGGGCTGCGCGCGATGCGGCCAAGCGAAACGTCCGATTGATCCTGGTCCCGACCGTGACACCTCCGGTCTTGTGTTACGACGAGGGACTCGGAATTGTGCCCAATATTTTCGACTGCAGTCGGGATGCGCGCGACGCCGTACTCACCGAAGCGCTCGTATTGGCCCGCGAGAGCACCCGCGACGGCGGCTGCCCGCGAATCGATATCGATGGCCGCGGAGATCGGCCGGAGGCAACTCTGCTCGAACATTCGCGTGCTGCACACCTGATCGTGCTCGGTGCACGCGGAGTCGGTGGCGGCGCGGGAACTTTGGTGCGGGCAGTCGCCTCTCGTGCGCTGTGCCCTGTGATCGTTGTTCGGCAGCGTCTCGAACTTCCGCTATTGGTGGGGCCGGTGGTGCTGGGCGTCAACCGGGCAGAGTCCAGCGCGTCCGTCGTCACAGCAGCCTTCGAGGAAGCATCTCTTCGTGGTGCCGAGCTGGTGGTGGCGCACGGTTGGGGCGGCAGGGGAGATGCGGAAGCAGCGAAAACCGGTGGAGACTCGTTGGATTGGTCGTACGAACTCGACGAGTATTCGGCCCTGTCGGATGACATCTCGACGTGGGTTCGTCGATACCCGCAAGTGAGGGTCCGACAGATCGTCTTCGGGCACTCGCCGGTGCGAGGGTTGCTCGAGTATGCAGCAGATTCCCAACTGCTCGTCGTCGGTAGGCGTCGACGGCGGGGATTGGCGAGGTTGAGTAATTCCACTTCGAAGGCGCTATTGCGGCGCCTCGATCGGCCCCTGATGATCGTTCAGCACAGCTGATCGTTCAACTCAGTTGCTCTACGAATGCGCGTGCTGCCGAATTGGTGGGTTCCTCGGTGCGGCAAGCTAACGTCAATTCTCTGGTTGGAGAGGGATGCACATCGAGCGGAACAATCGATAGTCCGGTGCTGCGCTGCGCAATCGGCTCAGGAATGACCGCAACGCCGAGACTGTGGCGTACCAGTGAAAGAAGTCGCTCCATGTCGCTGATGCGAAAAGTTATGTTGCGGCTGACGTTTGAATTCTCGAACAGTGCATCGACGACGGTTTGCAGGCCACGGCCGGCCTCGAAGTCGATGAACGGGTAGTTCGCGAGCTCGCCGAGTGGAACCGAATCACGTCCTGCCAGAGGATGATTGTCGGCAACAACGAGATTCAACGATTCTGTGTAGGTCGCCAGAGCGAAAATGCCAATCCCCAGAGGCCGTGCATCCAGCGCAACGAACGCCAGATCGAGTGATCCCCCGGCGAGTGCGTCCAGCAATTCGGCGGTGGTCCCTTCGCGTAGCGTCACGGTCACACCGGGGTGGGCGTAGTGAAATTCTCCGAGTGCGGCGGGCAGATCGATCGCTGTGAACGTTTGCACGGTTCCGATCGAGACGGTTCCGGTTTCGCCGTCGGAGAGCTGACGCAGTGCATCGCGGGCGTCGGCGACCTCCCCGGAAATTCGCAGTGCGTACCGAAGTAGCACTGACCCGGCAGTGGTGAGTAGTACTTTTCGGGTCGTGCGCTCGAACAGGGCGGCGCCGACCTCCCTCTCCAAGGCTCGGATCGACGAACTCAGCGCAGATTGCGAAATGTGCAACTGGGACGCGGCTCGCGTGAAGTGACCTTCAGCTGCCACTGCGGCGAAGTGTTCGAGCTGACGGAGCTCCATTGATCGATCATATCGCTCAATGGCAACGAAATAACATGTTGGACGGGATAGTGTGCGGCGTCGATCATGGACACATGCGCCCTGACAAACCGTCGACTGCTCGGATGAATCCGCGGCTCGTCGCCGTCATGGCGGTGATCTCCGGGTTGGTGGTAGCCAACAGTTACTACGCTCAGCCGCTGGTGGGCGCTATCGCCGACAGTCTCGATGCCTCGACGACGAAGGTCGGCCTGGTGGTGACAGCCAGTCAGGTCGGTTACGCGGTCGGCTTGGCGTTCCTCGTCCCGCTGGGCGATCTGATCCAGCGCAGGAAGCTGATGACCTGGATGCTCGCGGCGACGTGCGTGTCCCTGTTGTTGATGGCAGCGGCTCCGTCGTGGCAAGTGTTGGCATGCGCCGCGTTGGCGGCTGGGGTCGGATCGGTGGTCGGTCAAGTCCTGGTGCCGCTGGCGGCCTCGCTCGCCGCGGAAGAAGAACGAGGCAGGGTCATCGGCAATGTGATGACGGGCTTACTGCTGGGCATCTTGCTTTCGCGCGTCGTCGCCGGATTGATTGCCTACGTCGCCGGTTGGCGCGCTGTCTTCGTCGTCGCCGCGATCTTGATGATCTTCGCCGCCCTGTTGGTTCGCACCTTGCCCGTCGTGCCGCCGAGCGCGACGTTGTTCTACCGGGCGTTGTTGGCGTCGGTCGTCGATCTGATCCGCGCTGAACCGGTCCTGAGGTGGCGTATCGGATACGGGATGCTCACCTACGCATCGTTCGGAGTGTTCTGGACGTCCATCGGGTTTCTGCTGTCCGGGCCGGGGTTTCAATGGTCCGATGCTCAGATCGGACTTTTCACTCTCTTCGGGGTTGCCGGTGCACTCGCCGCTCGAATCGCCGGAAAACTGGCCGATCGCGGATACGCACAACGCCAGACGGGTTGGTTCGTGGCTCTTACCGCAATCAGCTTCGTGTTCTTGGCATTGGGAGAGCAGAACGTATTCCTGCTGGCAGTAGGTGTGGCATTGCTCGACCTCGGTATTCAAGGCACGCACATCAGCAACCAGAGTTTGTTCTATCCGCTGCGGCCTGACGCGCGCAGCAGACTCAACACCGCCTATATGACGACCTACTTCATGGCGGGCTCGATTGGCAGCGCGCTATCAGTTGTCGTCTACGCGCAGTTCGGCTGGCAGGGCGTGTGTGTGCTCGGTGCGAGCTTCCCGCTGATCGGCTTCGCTCTGTGGCTTACCGAGCAGCGCACGCATCGAAACGGAAACACCGAAGTCTCCCCTGTAACTTGATCGCCGACTTTTCAGGACCGATCGGAGGCGTCGTACTCTCGAACGTCCGCGTGCAAGATGGTGGACTGTTGGTCGGAATCGGGACCGGATTCACGAAAAGCATGTAGCTGCTCTTCGCTTGCCCAACGCTCGTACACGTTGATTCGCGCGGGATCGATGGGATCTGCGCTGAGTGCGAAGTCGAGGCACCCGTCGGTGATGCGCGCACGGTCGACGATCTCGGCACAGCCGTCGAGGTAACTCATTCGGTCGGTCGGGTTCATCGACAGGTATCCGGCAACGATGATCATGCGGGGTGGACCTGTGAGAATTTCAAAGTCATCGCTTCCGAGCTCTCTTTCATACGGCAGCCAGGTTGAGGGTCGAGATCAGCGCTTTGATCGCAGGGCTCGAGTCTGCGCTGCTGCGCCATACAGCTTGAACCTGGCGGGTTGGAGGCCTACGCAACGCTATAGCAACGAGGCCGTCACCGAGAGCAGGTCTCGCCAACCGGGGGATCAGGGCAATCACCTCGCCCGAGGCCACCAGCGACAGTTGGCTGGAGAAATCGTCGACGAGATGCCGCACGTCGGGCACGTCGGGCAAGTCCGCAATCATGCGACGAAACCATCGATGACACAACGTACCTGGGGGGTTGGTGACCCACGCATGACCGGCAAGGTCCGCCGGTACGAGTGGCGCGTCGAGCCCAGCCAGCTGGTGAGTTCGATGGGCCACGATATCGCCGATGTCTGTGTGAAGACACTGGTGAGTGAGAGACGGTGGCGTGAGTGAGGGCAATCCGTCGGCATCATGGATGAGTGCGATGTCCGCGGTGCCGGCGTCGACGCTGTGAACTGCTCGATCTGGGTCTTGCTCGGTGACGTGAATGCGGAGATCAGGGCACTCCTTCCTGACCCTTTGCAGCGCGGGAGCCACCATGCCCCGAATAGCTGTCGAGAACGCCGCAACGCGCAGTGTGCCCCGAGGTGCGCCCTCCGCCACGGAGTGTGCAGCTCCGGTGCACCGCTCCAGAGCTTGAAACACCTCCGGAGCCGAGTCGACCATGGCCCGTCCAGCGGGCGTCAGTACTACGCCGCGTCCTGAGGGGGCCAGAACCTCCACACCGACTTGGCGTTCCAGGCGTTTGATCTGTTGAGACACGGCCGAGGCCGTGAAACCCAGTTCTTGCGCAGCTTCTGCGAGGGTGCCGAGCGCGGCCACCGATCTGAGGGCATGCAGCGCAGCGAGATCGATCATGAAGCAAACCTACGCAGTATCGGCCACAAAGCATTGCTGGACCATTGGTAATTAACGTTGGAGGATCACCTTTCATGACCAGCGAACAGATTTTCGGCTCCAACCTTGTCGCTATGGTGACGCCGATGCACCGCGACGGCAGCCTCGACGAGCAGAGCCTGCACAGGCTTGTCGAACGGTTGATCGAGACAGGATGCGACGGCATCGTCGTGGCCGGGACTGCTGGTGAGGCGCCCACGTTGACCGAGGCCGAGACTGCCTGGCTGGTGGGGTCAGTGGTCGACGGAGCGGCGGGCCGCGTCCGAGTGATTGCCGGCGTCGGCACCAACGACACAGCGTCCACCCTCGCGCGGGCTCGTCAAGCAGAGACAGCGGGGGCGAACGCGCTGCTACTGGTTTGTCCTTACTATTCGAAGCCAACTCAGGCAGGCATCATCGCTCACTGCGGCGCAGTGGCAGACGCGACCGAACTACCGGTGATGCTCTACGACGTTCCTGTGCGCACGGGCGTCGAGATGGAGACATCCACGCTGATCGCACTGTCGGCTCACCCAAGAATCCTGGCTGTCAAGGATGCGAAAGGTGATCTCTTCGAAGCGGTTTCGGTCATGTCCACTACATCGCTGGCTTACTATTGCGGTATCGACGAGCTGAATTTGCCGTATCTGGCAATTGGCGCGACCGGCCTTGTCAGTGTCGTGGGAAACGTTGTAGCCGAGAAAAATGCCGATCTGATCGGTGCAGTTCGCGGTGGCGATCTGCCGACCGCGAGAGCTATTGCGAATTCGATGCTCCCGTTCGTCGACGCGGTCATGCGCACGTCGCAGGGCTCCATCATGGCGAAGGCCGCGTTGGCCGAGATCGGAATCATCGACGAACCAACCGTGCGTCTTCCGCTGCTTCAATCGCCGCCAGAACATCAACAGCGCCTCGCTGACGCGATGGTCGGGATTACTTGATTTCTGTCAGATCCGTTCGAGTCCAGCGACAAACAAGTGCCGCGCTCACCGGGTGCCCGGGGCAGCGGTGTCGCAGGGAATGACTATTCTGACCGAAAGGATCGGATAAAGGGTGTGGGAATGAGCGTTGACAGAGAAACCGATGAAACGCCGTGGCAGTCCGAGGAATCGCCTCGGCCACGGCGGGCAATTCTGCCTGCTGACGACCCGTTCTACTCACCGCCAGAGGGATTCGAGACAACCAGCCCCGGCACCGTGCTTCGTCACCGCGAGGTAGAGGTTGCGCTATTCGGACTGATCCCACAAAAGGTCGATGCGTGGCAGTTGCTCTACCGGACCACCGACCTCGACGGCAGGGCGCAGGTCAGCGTCACGACGATCTTGATGCAGCAGGGGAGCGTCGCAAAAAACCCGCGACTGTTGTCGTACCAGTGCGCCATCGATGCGGTCTCGGCATCGTGTTTCCCGTCGTATGCGCTCCAGCGCGGAGCGAAAGCGTGGGGCGCCGTCCCGCAGTTCGAGTTCGTAATTGCATTGCATGCGCTGCGGCGCGGTTGGGTACTTTCGATACCGGATCATGAAGGCCAAGATGGGCATTGGGGATCGCCTCGCGAACCCGGCTACTGCACGCTCGACGCGGTGCGTGCATCCTTGCGTTTTGCGCCGCTCGGATTGTCGTATGACACCTCGGTAGGTTTGTGGGGGTATTCCGGTGGCGGTCTCGCGACGTCCTGGGCCGCCGAGATGGCCCCGGAATATGCCCCCGAGATCGAACTCGTCGGAGCAGCACTGGGTTCACCCGTCGGTGATCCGGCGTCGACATTCACCAGACTCAATGCCACCGTGCATGCGGGACTGCCCACCCTCGTCGTCGAAGGTCTGCGCCGTACGTATCCGGCTCTCGATCGCATCATCCGGGAGCATGTGAATGCCGAGGGTCTGGCGATGCTCGATTCCGTCGATGATTTGACCACCGTCGTGGTGGTACGGAAACTCGCACGGTACGACCTCGACAAGTACCTCGACATTCCGCTGGCGGATTTTCTGGCCATCCCGGAGATTCTGGAGATCTTCCTCGAAATACAGCCTGGTCGTACCGCACCATCGATACCGTTGCTGGTGGTCCAAGCAGTACACGACCAGATCATCGCTGTCGACGATGTCGACGGCCAGGTAGACCGCTACCTCGACAACGGCGTGCATGTTACTTATCTCCGTGACCGACTCAGTGAGCACCTGACATTGCACCCACTGTCCATGCCGCTGACTTTGGACTGGCTGCAGGATCGGTTCGACGGGCGCGAGCTTCCCCCCTCGGGCGTCAAGACGGTCTGGTCGACGGCGTGGTCGATCGCAGCTCTGCTCGATCTCTTGGCTCTGGTCTGGTCGGCGATCGTGGTCTTGTGCGGCCGCCGGCTCTGACCCGAGCGTTTGTGTATCGAAGTCGAGGGTAAGCACCGAGCATGGAATCTACAGAAGACCGTTCGGCCGGTATCAAAAAAGTAGCTGGGCTCATGAACGATTCGAAGCTATGCATGTTCACCACCCACGGCCAGGATGGGCACTTGCTGTCGAGGCCGATGGCGTTGCAGGAGGCAGAGTTCGACGGAAATCTGTGGTTCTTTGCTCGCAACGATTCACGCAAGGTCGAGAACGTCCGAGCGAACGGCTCCGTCAACGTCGCCTTTCAGTCCGGCACCGCCTGGGTGTCGTTGTCGGGCACGGCCGAGATCGTTCTCGACAAGGCGAAGAAATCGGATCTGTGGAATCAATCTGTCGCAGCCTGGTTCGATTACGGACCGGAATCGGACAGCGTGGTGCTGATCAAGGTGGTAGCTGAAGGCGCCGAATACTGGTCGGCGCCCGGTTCGAAGGTTTCGACAGTGATTGCCTACGCCAAGTCCCGCATCACCGGGGAGAAGCCGGATGTGGGCACCAACGAGACCGTCGATATGTAGTCCGCGTCAAAGCCCTCGGCGGGGCCACTAGGGTTTTGCCATGATCAACCGCGCGGATTCACATGTCCGCTCTCCCTGGTTGCTTCTGGTCCTGTCGTTCGGTGCCGGCGCCACCGATGCATTCGCCTTCCTTGCACTCGGCGGCATCTTCACGGCGAATATGACGGGCAACCTGGTGTTGGTCGGCCTCGTGGGCCGAGTCGACTACACGGAGAGCTTGATCGGCGCGGCCGTGGCCATTGTGGTCTTCTTCGTCGTCCTACTTGCAGGGTTCCGGTATGCGCATGGGTCGACGGATACACCCGCGCGGTCGACGAGAATATTACTCGGAATCGCAGCTGCGACGCAGGTCGCAACGCTTGCGGCATGGTTGATTCTGGCTAGCCCCACCGACGTGATCATCGTCAGTGGGCTTGTTGCGTTGTCGGCGTCGGCTATGGCACTTCAGACAGTCGTCGCGCGCACCTCGGCTCTCGGCGGCGGGTTGTCGACGACGTTCGTCACCGGCACAATGGTGACCGTCGTCGACGATCTCGCCCGAGGAGAAACCGAATACTTCGTGCTACGTCTCGGCGCGATCGCCGCGCTGATTGCAGGGTCGTTTGCCGGGGCTGTGTCGATCCTCTGGGCCCCCGACTACGGTCCGACCGTCTCAGCAGCGACCGGTTGTATCGCATTGGGAACAGCCATCTTCGGGACGCGTCCGGTCAAGCCCACGTAAGGCGTCGCCGCTGCGAACGAGACGTACCGGCGATCGGCGTGCTGCCTACTCCGAGACCACGGTCCGGTCGCCGTCCGGAAACCGATCTGCACCCCAACTGCGCGCGATCAATCCGCGGATCCGATCGACTTCTTCCACCGAAACCTTCTCGGGCGAACCATTCTCGAGTGGGTCGGTGTGGAAGATGTACAAGCGAGAAGCGAACTGATCGAACGGAAGTGAGGCTTCGCCGGCACGCTCACCGTTGCCCGCAGTCCCGACTACGACGCCGTCGCCCCAGTCCTGCCCGCTGTCGTTGTTGGGATTGAAGAAGTAAACCCGCATGACGCCATCGGCATCTGATGCGACGCGAATGATCGTGATTGCGTGCCAACCGACGTATCTGGCCGCGCTGTCGGTGGCAGCGATCCCCACCGGCTGTGGGTGAATGAGCGGTTGTCCGCCGTTGTATTCCGGGTGGTACGACGCATGGAACTGGCGAATGAAATCATCCAGGTCGATCAAGTTGCCGGTCGCGACGTCGACGTTGATGTGGAACCCACGCGCCGACCACCAGCCGTGGAACTCTGGATTGACCCAGCGATGCGGATCGCCGGGTCGGCCCGCGCAGCGTCGGATCATTTCTGCATAGATCCGATCCAAGTGCGGAACCAGCAGTTGCGAGACCGGATCGAGGTCCGTGGGAGCACTCGTCGCAACTCCGCTCACGCTCTCGGTAGACGAAACGGTCTGTCCTTCGAAGTGCATGACGATTTCGTCGTCGCGGGCCGCCCACACCACCGTCTGCAGTAGATAGTCCGGGTCGTTGTACGCCCACATCGACAGCGCGCGTGCCGACTGGCAGGTGGGATTGTCCCCCTGCCCGATGCCGAGCGGCTGGCCCAGCATCGACAACAGACCACCGAGCAGTCTCGACGCGGGGTCAGGTGTCGGACCGAACGCTATCCGTAGTCGTTCCTCGACCTCCGGCGTGAGTGTGAGTGCAAGCTGGCGCCAGAGGGACGGCACAATGGGTGCCTGGTGCAGTATTCCGCGGTCGAGCAACAGTGCAATGCCGTAGAGGCTTTGCGGCGCTTCCGGGTGAACGGCCGCACCGACGAGCTTATGAATTAGGTCCGGGTACCGCTGCAGGCAGGTCCGTCCGGTTTCGGAGAGTCCGAATGCCTCATGCAAAAGGTAGGGGTTGCTCTCGACCAGATAGCGCACGAACGTAGCGTGATAGGGCGAAACGAGGCCGGTATCGTGCATCGCGCGGGCGAAACCGCGTGCCTCGAACTCCAGCGCTTCGGCGTCCATTGCTTCGAGCCGCGACAGGTAGACGTCGACGCCGGGGTCCTCCCGGCAGGCTTCCGTGGGTCCGAAGAGCGCGGAGATCAACCGATCCAGTCCTTGCCCGGACGCTCCGATGTCCACCGTGGGATCGTCGCGGTAGACAGCGATCCGCGTGACGATTGCTTTGATGTTGTCGACCTGAATGGGGCGCTGGCGCAGAATCCGCCAGATCTCCTCACCGAGTTCGTCGAGCACACTGTCATAGCCGATCTGGTCGGCGATGTAGCCGAACAAATCGCGGATCACGTGCGCTACGCGGCCCAGTCGGACACGCTCGGCTTCCGACGGGGCCGAGAACAGCACCTCTAGGTTCATCGCGAGAACTTGCGACAGGAACCGTCGGGCATCTTCGGCGGTCAACGCTGAATGGGAGTACTCACCGGCGACGATCGCGACCATACGTAGTTCGCTTGTCGCTTCGAGCACAACAGTGTCCATATTGCCGCTGTGCAAGCTTGGGCCCACGAAAGTGGGCACGAGAATATCGGGGTTGTCCCAATCTGTTCCACGAAACAGGCCTGCTCCGTCCAGGACGGCAGCGCGATTACGCACCGCTGCGCATCCGCCCTTCTGGGTCAGAACTCGGCGCAGTGAGTCAAGTACCCGTCGCACCTTGGTCGCCTTGGCGAACTCCGGGGCGTCGTGCAATGCCTCGACCGCGTGATCGAGTTGCGCCAGCCGTGTGGCTAGCGCGCTGTCGATTCCCACCTCGGTCGCGCCGAGTTCCTGTTCCGGCATCACACGTAGAAATCCAATTCTTCCTGATGCTTCAGTAGGTCACGCATGCGGTATGGGTCGTCGCCGAAGAAGTAAAGCAGACCCCAGTGGGTGCCGAAAGCTGTTCTCTTGGTGACGGTTTCCTCTACGGGAGCAGCCAGGTCGTTCGTCTCGTAGTAGTCGTGATCGAGAGTCTCCTCGGGGATTTCCAGATTGCTGACCACTCGCCGGCGTGGGTAAACCCCGAAGCACCCGGCAATGCCGGTCGCACCGGTGACCTCCTTCGGGAAAAAGGCATCGATTTCTTCTTCGGTCGTCTTGGGATCGAAGGACAGCACGAGAGCCTGGTAGGCGTTGAATCCGTACGCGCGCTCCAGGAGCTCGAACACCTTGAAGCCTGGCGGTCGGTAAGCGACTTCACCGAAGTACATTTCACCGTCGCTGGTGACGAAGTACTCCGGGTGCACGAATCCGAAGTCGATGTCGAAGGTCTTGATCAGCTTCTCGATCTGCTTCGTGATCTCCGGACGGTACTTCTCGAGTTCCGGGGTGGCCGGAACGAACACCGAGTAGCCGAGCGTCACGTACTCGGAGATATTCAGAAACTTGATCTTGCCGTTGTGGATCCATGCCTCGACGGCGAATTCCCAGCCATCGAGATGCGATTCCATCAGCATCGGGAATTCATCGTCCGGGATCGAGTCGATGTCGTCGGGAGTACGCACGACGCGGTGGCCGAGGCAACCTGCCTTGTCGAATGCCTTGAGGTGAATCGGATCATTCGGGTCACCGTCGAGCTTGAGTAGCGTTTGGTTGACGCGCCGCAGGAATCTGACCACGTCCTCGCGGTCGTGTGCTTCTTCGAAGATGCCGACGCGGATGCCGCCCAACTGCGCACGACGCTTCATCAACGATTTATCGCGCAACAACAGGGCCTGGCCGAATAGTTTGGGATTGTCGAGCAGTACCGAGTTGATCGCTCCTGCCCACTCCACTGTCTCTTCGTACAGCGGGATCGCGACGTCGACGCCTTTGGCATGCAGTGTCTCGGCGATCTCATGGGACCGGTCGTTGAGACGCTCGAAGTTCCACGGGAGGTACGGGATGTTGTGCTCGGTGCAGTACTCCTCGGCCCATTCGGGCGCTACGACCACGTATCTGCGATCGAAACTGTCGAGAGCTTCTACTGCGGGCAAGCTCCACCCCAGCAATGCAACGTAGCCCTTGTCCGGATTCTTCTCCAGTTGTGCGGGCTGCGGCATACAGTTCCTCTCCTCGGTTTTCCCTGGACTGCTTCGTCGGTCTGGTTTGCTCTTCCACCGTACAATAGGCGGGTGTTTGACCTTTGCAGCGCGGCATTGACGAGCATCGGCATCCGTGCAAATCTGCACACACCGAGCTACCGCCCGGCCCCCAGACCAGAGATGAGGAGCGAATCGGTGCGCATCGATCAGACCGAACTGCCCGGGATGAACACGCCTGCTCTGGTGAATTTTCTGCGTGCACACGGTGTCGACCTCGTCGGAGACCTGCGCGTCGAACTGATCAGTGGTGGCCGATCCAATCTCACCTTCAAGGCCTACGACGACGAGTCAGCATGGGTGGTGCGTCGCCCGCCGACCAGCGGACTGACGCCGTCAGCGCACGACATGGCGCGTGAATGGGCAGTGACGAGCGCGTTGCAGTCCACCGATGTCCCTGTGGCACGAACGGTCGCCTTCGACGCAGAAGGTTCGGCT
>JBBSSG010000080.1:0-16967 GCA_038242295.1 Mycobacteriales bacterium
CGGCCCACTGCCCGGCGGCTGGTCGCACTGGATGTTCTGGCAGTACACCGACAATGGCCGGATTGCGGGCATCGACGCCCCTACCGACATCAATCACTACAGCGGATCCGGCGGGGATATCCGCCAGCTCGCGCGCTGGTAGAAAGAGTCCGCGAACTCAGGCCCAGTTCTCGGCCTTCGCCAGACAGAATGGGTGGCCGGCGGGGTCGAATAGCACCCGCCATGTTTCACCCGGTTGATTCTCGGGCAGCCGAGCTCCCAGTGCGACGGCTTTGCTCGCAGCTTCATCGAGGTCCGCCACTGCAAGGTCGAAATGAACCTGTTTGCTGCCGTGGACATTAGGCCACTCGGGAGCAGTATAGTTCTCGACGCGGCCGAACCCGAGCGCGCTGCTCGGCCCCTGAAGCATTGCGTAATCCTTTTCGGCGTGCACTACAGGCCAGCCCAGCAGCGAAGACCAGAACCTCGCGCTGGTCTCGGGATCGGCGCAGTCCAGGGTGACCATCTCGAGCGTTGCGATCGATACTTCGGTCATTGTTTCTCTCCTTCAACAGTTGTCGGCCTGAGACTTCTAGACTCGACGCGTGGTGGATAGGAGAAATGCGACAGCAACGCACGCCGGCGTCCTGCGACCCGACCAGTTGGCGCAATACGTAGACCTCACGCGTCTGCCGTGCGCGCCGTTCCTGCAGCCGTGGGTCGAGAACTACTGGATGCTGCGCTGGGACCTGCCTTCTGGCACGTCCTATTGCAGTTCGATGTTGCCCCACCCCGCTTGCACATTGAGCATCGAACGCGGCCATACGCGTCCTGGCGTCACCGAGCCCGTAGTAGTGACCGGGGTGCTGACCCGTCGCTTCGACGTAACCGTTGCCGAGCAGGGCTGGGTGTTCGGCGTCAAGTTCCGGTCGGGTGGCTACGCGAGTTTGACCGGGACCACAGCTCGGGCTCTGCGCGACGTATCGGTCTCGCCGCCCAACGCATTTCGGCACGACACTGTCACCGCACTCGCCCGGCTAGGACCGCAGCACGATCCGGACCACTGCCGAGCGGTCGTCGACTCAGCTCTGAAACCATACGAAAGACCCATCGAGGACGACTACACGACGGTCCTGGACATTGTGTCGGCGATGCTCGACGACCGCCAGCTCGTGCGCGTCAGCCAGGTCGAGGAAAGATGTGGGATAAGCACTCGTCGGCTCCAGCGATTGTTCGAGCGCTACATCGGGGCGACACCCAAATGGGTTTTCGCGCGGTATCGCATTCACGACGCGGTCAGCGACCTCGACAGCGGTGATTCAGGTACCTTGGCTGATCTGGCGGCTCGGTACGGTTGGTTCGACCAAGCACACTTTGCGCGCGAGTTTTCTGACCTGGTCGGCGTCCCGCCCAGTGCCTACCACGCTGAGCAAGTGCTGGTAGGCACTGGACAGGCCGCTAGGATGCTATCCGCGTAGCGCCCGCTCCAACGTCGGCCAGGATATCCGCAGTGCGTCCTGCCAGTACATCCACGAGTGCGTGCCCGGGTAATCCAGATGGAAGTCAGCGGGGATCCCTAGCTCGCCCAACTTCTGCTGCAGCCGCTGAGCGCATCCGTTGCTGAGGGCCTCGATGAGGCCTCCGACGACGATCTGGTCCTGCAAGGGCGGCGACCCTACGGCTCTGGTCGCATTCGGCATCTCGTAAGGCCCGGGAATTCCGGTTGCGTTGGACACGAACAACTCCAGGCCGCGGAGCTTGTCAGCATTGAGGTAAGGGTCGTGTTCTACCCACCGCGGGTCGCCCTCGGGTCCCCACATGTTGTCGATGTTTCCGCCGCCGCGGGTTTCGATCATCAGCCGCATGAAGTTGCGCGATACCGGATCGGAGGTCTGTGCGCATCCGCTGTAGGAAGCCACGCCGCGATACAGGCCGGGTGCGTGGATAGCAAGGTCGAGAACGGAACCCGCCGACATCGACAATCCGCCGATGGCGTTGACGCCGCTGGAATCGAGTGCGTCGTCGAGAACCGGCGGTAGTTCCTGAGTGAGGAAAGTCTGCCACTTGTTTCGGCCGAGTTTGGGGTCGTCTCGCTCCCAGTCCGTGTAGTAAGAGAGGTAGCCGCCGATGGGGATGACGACGTTGATGTTCTTGTCGGCGAAGAACTCCGGCATGTCTGTCTGCTTGAGCCAGTTGGCACCGTCCTCGCCGCCGCCTGCTCCGTTGAGCATGTAAAGCGTCGGTTGCGGATGGGAT
Source organism: Mycobacteriales bacterium (assembly GCA_038242295.1). Lineage (GTDB taxonomy): Bacteria > Actinomycetota > Actinomycetes > Mycobacteriales > Mycobacteriaceae > Rhodococcoides. Next base: position 2,236 of record JBBSSG010000080.1, read on the forward strand.
GTGTCGGCGGGCCGCAGGACCTGAAGCGGAATGACGCGATCCATGGACGCTGAGTAGACGTAGACATCCCAGCGTGTCTCGCTCAATTTGTCGATGTGATCGACCGAGCTGACACGGGGCTGAGCCTGCGCGACGTCGGCGGGAATCAACAGGGTCATTGCTGCGACCCCGAGAATTGCCCGTTTCATGAACCTCATGCGTCTGTACCTGTCTGTGAGATGTACCGGGCGATCAGCGGTCCGACGGCGTTGAGAGCGGCGGCCGATGTCATTTGCCAATGGGTGTGTTGGACCGAGAAGTGTGCGATGTCGCCGCAAACATACGGACGCCAGGTGGCGAGTCCGCATTGTGATTCGAGGCCTGCGCTGACGAAGAGGACGTTGCCGTCGTACACGCCGGGGTGATGACGAACGGCCAAGTCGTGGTTGTGACGAGCCGCGTCGACAAGGCGTTCGACGTCGGCACTGTCGATCGCGGACGAACCAGCCACGAGTGCAGGTAAAGAGTCGAGGCTGATGAGCTGATCGGTAATGCCCTCCATGCTCACCCCCACTGCTTCGAGGAGATCCGCTGCCGGCAAATCCACATTCCATTGCTCGTTCTGTTGCACGGCGTGACTGTCCAACAGAGTCAACGAGCCCACCGATTTCCCCTGTGCCCTGAGCAGTACTGCCATGGCGTGCGCGATGGCTCCGCCCAGTGACCATCCGAGGAGGTGGTAGGGGCCCTCGGGCGAGATCTTTTCGATCTCGTCGATGTAGAGCTGCGCCAATTTGTTCAGCGTATCGGGGAGTTCGGTAGGGGCGAGAGTTTGAATTCCGTAGATCGGCCGCTCGGTGTATTGCTGGAGTCCGGTGTAGCACCAAGACAATCCGACAATGGGATGGATGCAGAACAGCGGCGTTCCGGTCCCCTCCTTCTTGATCGGGAACACTACGTCGAACGATGTAGTGGAGCTATTCCCGGAATCTATGAGCGAGGCGATCGATTCGGGAGTCGGGGCGGCTAGCAGCGACTGCAGCGACACCGATGTACCAGTCGCTTCTCGGACAGCTGACAGCACTCGCATGGCTGTCAGCGACGATCCGCCGAGTTCGAAGAAGTCGTCTTCGACGCCGATATCGTTTACCTGCAATACCTTCGAGAATGCTGCTGCAACGATCTCCTCGGTCGTGGTGGTCGGTGGTCGGTGTTCGCCGCGTGCCCGAGTGAATTCGGGAGCAGGAAGCGCCCCGACATCGAGCTTGCCGGTCGGGGTGCGTGGTACCGATTCGAGGGACATCACTGCCGCTGGAACCATATACCCCGGCAACAGCTTTCGTAGGTAATCCCGCAGCCCCTCGGTGTTGCCGAGAACGTAAGAGACCAGGACACTGTTCTCCGATGGACCCGGGCGTCCCACCGTCACGGCGAAATCTACCTTCGGGTGCGTCGACAACGCCGCGTCGATCTCACCGAGTTCGATGCGGAACCCACGAATCTTTACTTGCGTATCCCCTCGTCCGCTGTAGCGAAGCGTGCCGGCGGCGGTCCATCGAACAATGTCGCCCGTCCGATACAGCCGGCCCTCGCCGAACGGGTTCGCGACAAACCGGACGCCGGTCAGCTCTGGCCGGCCGTGGTACCCGCGAGCGATGGCAGGACCCGCCACATAGAGCTCTCCTGGAACTCCCACCGGAACTGGATGCAATCGCGCATCGAGGACGAGTGCTTCCAATCCGGTCAGCGGCGTGCCGATATCGATCGGCGTGCCCGCGACGATCTCACCGAGAGTCGAGATGTCGGTGGCCTCCGTCGGTCCGTAACCGTTGAGCATCACCCGGCCTGGCGCCCAGCGTGCAACCAACTCGGGGCTGCACGCCTCGCCTCCAACACAGACGACCTCGAGGCAATCGAGCCCTGCAGGATCGAGGCTGGAGAGAGTCGACGGTGTGGTCAACGTGTGGGTGACGCCTTCTGTACGGATGAATTCCGCCAGCTCGTCGCCGCCGAGAATTTCCGGCGGCGAGACAACGAGTGTCGCTGCCATCGACAACGCCGAGACCATCTCTCCGACGGCCATGTCGAAACTCGGCGATGTGTTGTGCAGGAAGCGAGAGGAGGATCGGATTCTGTGTAGTTGACGTCGGGACTCTGCGAGATTGGCAAGTCCGCGGTGACTGACCACGACACCCTTGGGCAGACCGGTGGAACCGGAGGTGTAGATCATGTACGCGGCACTGTCGAGTTCGATTGCGCACGTGAGCTCGTCCGGGTCGATCGGCCTGTGTGGAGCGCGCCGCAGGTCGGTGAGAGTCTCCGCGCTGTCGATCTCGAGCCAATTGATCACCCTGGGCAGACAATGGTGGTCCTTCATCGTCGTGATGCCCATGACTGCGCCCGAGTCCGTCACCATGTGCGCAAGACGATCCGCTGGGTACGCAGGGTCGACGGGAACGTAGGCAGCACCGGTCTTGGTCACTGCCCAGACGGCTATTACGGATTCCACCGAACGCGGCAACCCAAGCGCGACGACCGTTTCCGGTCCGATTCCGTACCCGAGCAAAACCCGAGCCAGTCTCGTCGCCGCCTCGTCGGCTTCACGGTAGGTGTGGTCTCTGCCCTTCCATCGCAGCGCAACTCCGTCGGGGTTCCCGTGTACCGCAGCATCGATCAGCTGAGAGAGTGTTCGAGGTGGCACCGCTTTCGGTCCCCGTACCGGCACCAGGGCCGCGCGTTCGCCGGCGTCGAGAATATCGACATCACCCACCGGTAGCGTCGGATCAGCAAGCGCTGCAGACAAAATCGTCGAGAACCGTCGAGCGAAACCGCTGACGGTATCCGCGTCGAACAGATCCGTGCTGTATCGCAACGCGCCCAGCAACCCGTCCTCGGACTCGGTGAACGTCAAAGCGAGATCGAATCGCGTGACCCCGGACTCGTAGGGGAATTCCGATACGACCAGTCCAGGTAGTTCTATGGATTTCGGTCGGGCGGGTTCGTAGGCCAGCAGGGTCTGGAAGAGCGGCGAATGCGAAGTAGCCCGTGCTGGACGTATCGCCTCGACGACCTTGTCGAAGGGAACGTCCGCATGTTCGAGCGCGCTCAGATTGGTCTGGCGAACACGCCCCAATAGATCGGTGAAGCTTTCGCCCGCGCGTATATCGCTGCGCAGGACCAGAGTTCCGACGAACATGCCGACGACATCATCGAGCGCCCCGGCCCCGCGGCCGGCCACCGTCGTACCGATGGCGATGTCGGAGGTGCCGGACAAACGGGCCAGCAGCGCGGCGTAGACCGCGTTGAGCACCATGAATACCGACGCGCTGTGACGGTGAGCCAACGAGCGCACGGCCGCGAATGTTTCGGCATCGACATCGAGCTTCACCTGCGCGCCCCGCTGGGAGGCGACCGCTGGACGGGGGCGGTCGGTGGGTAGCTCGAGGACGTCGGGCAGACCGGCCAAGTTGGTGCGCCAGTAGTCGAGTTGGCGTGCTGCCACAGAGTTCGGATCGTCCGGTGATCCCAGCACTGCGCCCTGCCACAGTGCAAAGTCGGCGTACTGGATGGGCAAGGGTTCCCACGGCGCAGGCGCCCCGTGCAGCCGTGCTGCGTAGGCAGCGACGACATCGCGTGCCAGCGGCCCCATGGATACACCGTCCGCGGCGATGTGGTGAACGACGAGCACGAGCACGTACTGCGTGTCTCCGGTGCGCAAGAGCGCGCCGCGCAACGGAACTGCCGCGGTTACGTCGAAGCCGCGGCCGAGAATCCCGGCCGTTTCAGCGAGAACCGAACGCTCGTCGATGCGCCGTGGAGTCAAGTCCAGGTCGACGTCCTCGGCGGTGAGGATCACCTGATGCGGTTCACCCGCGGCCGGATACACCGTTCGCAGCGATTCGTGGCGGCTGAGAACGTCGCGGACCGCCAGCGACAGCGCGGCGGGGTCGAGCGTTCCGGTCAACCGGACCGCCAAGGCGATGTTGTAGGCGGCCGAGCCGGGATCAGCCTGGTTGAGTAGCCACATCCGAGTTTGCGCTGCCGACAGCGGAATCCGGTCCGGCCTCGGTCCGGCCTCGAGGGCGGGAAGCGAGGATCTGTCGGCAACGTCGAGCGCGGCAGCAAGTCCGGCGACCGTCGGTGATTCGAACAGTGACCGCACCGGTAATGCAGTTCCGGCCCGTTCGTTGATCCGGCCCACGACGCGGGTTGCGATCAGCGAGTTACCGCCGAGGTCGAAGAAGTTCTCGTCGACGCCGATCTGTTCGACGGTGAACACCGTGGCGAAGACGCCCGCGACCGTGACTTCACTGTCGGTGCGGGGCGCAACGTACGGGCGCGTGGCGAACACCGGCGCGGGCAGAGCCGTCCGATCGATCTTGCCCGCTGGGGTCAGCGGTACGCGGTCGATGACGGTCACCGCCGACGGAACCATATGTGTAGGCAGCGATTCACGAGCATGTTCTATGACGCTCGCCGGATCGATGAAAGATCTCGACACGACGTAGCTGACGACGCTGTCGGAATGAACCACCGACACCGACTGTTCGACGCCCGGATGCCGCGCGATGACGGTATCGATTTCGCCGAGTTCGATGCGGAAGCCGCGAACTTTGACCTGGTGATCTGTTCGGCCCACGTACTCGAGCGCTCCGCCGACCAGGCGTACCCGGTCGCCGGTTCGGTAGATTCTGCTGCCCCGACCGGTGAACGGTTCGGCGACGAACGAGGTCGACGTGATCCCAGGCTTGCGGTGATAGCCGCGTGCCAGTGCGTCACCCGAAAGGTAGAGCTCACCGATGACTCCGGCCGAGACCGGGTGCAACCGTGCGTCGAGGATGTATGCATCGACGCCTCGTGTCGGCCCGCCGATATCGATCTGTACTGGTTGGTCTGCTGGCACAGGCGGCTGGATCGGCCCGCTCATCGTCGAGATGACTGTCGTCTCGGTCGGCCCGTACGCATTGAACATTGCCACCCGGCCTGCCCAGGCTCGTACCAGGGCTGGGCTGCAGGGTTCGCCGCCGACCACCAGCACTCGAAGATCATCGAGCGCTGTGGGGTCGACGGTAGCGGCGGCTGCCGGTGTCAGGACGGCATGGGTGATGCCGACGAGTGCCTCGGTCAGCTCGATGCCGCCGTAGATGTCGGGCGGAACGATCACCATCGTCGAGCCTGCACCGATGGCCATCAGCAATTCGAAAATCGATGCGTCGAAGCTGCTGGAGGCGAATTGCACTGTGCGGCTTGCCGTGTCGAGAGCCAGTCGTTCGACTATCTCCGCGGTGAGGTTGACCAGGCCCGCATGGGTGACGGTCACTCCCTTCGGCAGACCGGTCGACCCTGAGGTGTAGATGAGGTATGCCGGGTGCTCGGGCCGAAGCGGCAGCGTGCGTTCGTCGTCCGTGATGGGAAAAGCGGAACCGACATTCGGATCGAGATCGTCCGGATGAAGCCAGACCGGTCCGTCGACGCGGACCGAATCGGAAATTCCGAGTGTTGCTCCCGAGTCCGCCAGCATGTGCTCGATGCGGCCCGACGGGTATCGCGGGTCGATGGGCACGAAGGCCGCGCCCGTCTTGGCGACGGCCCACAGCATCGTGATCGCGGTAATGGATCGAGGTAGAGCAATAACCACGCACGTCTCCGGACCGGCACCGCGCGCGATCAATTGGCGAGCGATGCGGGTGGAGGCGTCGTCGAGTTGGGCGTAGCTCACCGATGTTCCGCAGCATTCGAGAGCTGTGCCCCCCGCGGACGAGACAACGGCCGACGACAGCGCGTCCGGCAGAGTTCGGCGGCGCAACGTCGACGTACCCCGCAGTATCGACTCCTCGGGCAAGGCTATGTCGCCGACGATTACTGCCGGATGATCGGCGACCGCATTCAGGATGTCCCCGAACTGATCGGCGAACGATTGGACCGTTGAGCGGTCGAAGATATCTGTGGCGTACGTGAAGGTTCCGCTGAGGTTTTCCGCGTCGATCTCGAGCTGCAGATCGAACTTGGCCACTGCTCCGACGGCGGTGAGCGGGGTGACGGTCAGCTCGGGCAACTCCACCGACGGCGCCGGGTCGTCGAGCGAGAGCATGACCTGGAACAGCGGGTGGTGCGCGGTGGATCTAGTGGGTGCGAGTACTTCGACGACTCGGTCGAAGGGCACATCGGCATTGCTGTACGCCGCGAGGTCCTTGTCTCGCACCTGGTCCAACAGGTCAGTGAACGTCGAGGCCGAATCGACCTCGGTGCGCAGCGTAAGGGTACCCACGAACATACCGACCAGGTCATCGAGTGCTCGCTCGCCTCGGCCGGCCACGGGGGTTCCGACGGTGATGTCCCGCTCCCCGGACAACCGCGCCAACAGCACGGTGAGAGCCGCGTGCAGCACCATGAATTGTGTTGTGCCGGTGCGCTGTGCCAGCTGACCGACGGATCGCCGTGTCTCCTCGGACACGGAAAATGCGACGGCGTCGCCATGATGCGATGCGACCGCTGGGTGCGGGCGATCAGCGGGGAGTGCCAACCGTTCGGGCACGCCGTCGAGTTCATGTGTCCAATAGTCGAGTTGACGCCGCGAGACCGAGCCGGGGTCAGCGTCGTCTCCGAGTGCGTCGAGTTTCCACATCGCGTAATCGGCGTACTGGACCGGTAGTGGTGCCCACTGGGGCGAGATGTTTTCTACACGGGAGGCGTACGCGATCATGATGTCTCGGGCCAGAGGGCGCATGGACCAGCCGTCGGCAGCGATGTGGTGCGTCACGACGACGAGTACGTGCTGATCAGGAGCCAACCGGAAGATCGCGGCCCGAACGGGGGGCCGTTCGGTGACGTCGAAACCTCGAGCGGCGAGGCTGACCAGGGCACCGGTCAGGGCGGCTTCGGTGGTGTCGGTGATGCGAATATCCAAAAAGTCAGAACTGGTGACCACTTGATGGGCGCCTTGTGCCGAGTCCGGATACATCGTCCGGAGCGCCTCATGGCGTTCGACGACGTCGAAGACCGCTTCGATCAACGCCTGTGCGTCCACCATTCCCGTCAGTCGAACCGCACCGGCCATGTTGTAGGCACCGGACTGGGGATCGAAGCGATTGAGCAGCCACATGCGGTGTTGATTCGGCGACAACGGGATTCGCCCCGTACGGGGTCGAGCTACCAGGGGTGGTCCGCTCGGCGCCGTCTCTCGTGCTGCGTTACTGGCCGTATGCCCCGCAAGTCCGCGAACGGTGGGGTTGTCGAAGAGATCCCGCACACTCAGGTCGACGCCGAGTTCGGCATTGATACGCGCCACGACCTGCGCCGCGGACAGGGAGTTTCCGCCGAGCTCGAACCACGAGGTGGTGACGCCGATCTCGGCACCTTCGAGTACGTCGGAGAAGATCTGGGCGATAGCCGTTTCCGTCTCGCCCGAGGGGGCCACGATCTCGGCCGGGGCGGCCGCGGGTTCGGGTAGCGCGGACCGATCTAGTTTGCCGCTGCGTCCCAGTGGCATCCGCGCCAACGGTACGTATACAGACGGTGTCATGAACGCCGGCAGTTCCGATTCGACGTGTGCCTGCACGGTATCGACGTCGGCGGTGCCGCATACATAGGCAACGAGCCGCTCGGATGAACCGCTCCCTCGAACGGTGACAACTGCATTCGTGACGCCGGGGGTGCGAAGCACTGACGCTTCGATCTCGCCGAGTTCGAGTCGCTGGCCGCGCAGTTTGACCTGAAAATCGTTGCGGCCCAAGTAGAGAAGCTCGCCGTCGAGTGCCCAACGGACCAGGTCACCAGTTCGGTAAAGTCGCTCGCCGCCGTGAAACGGGTCGGCGACGAATCGCTCGGAGGTCAGTGCCGCCCGGCTCACGTAACCGCGTGCCAGCTGGACACCCGAGAGGTAAAGCTCGCCGACTGCGCCGATCGGAACGGTGCGCAGAGCTGAGTCGAGCACCCTGACCTGCGTGTTCCACACCGGAACTCCGATGGGGACCGAACCGGTATCGGCCGACTCGGTGCGGTGATAGGTGACATCGACCGCTGCCTCGGTAGGCCCGTAAAGGTTGTGCAGCGCTGCGCCGAGCGCCTGGTGGGTACGCTGGACGCTCGTTCTGGGGAGTGCCTCGCCGCTGGCAAAGATGTGCCGCAGCGACGTGCAGTCCGCCGTGTCGCCGTGCTCGAGGAAGAGATCGAGCATCGAGGGTACGAAGTGCACGATGGTCACTCGCTCGTCGCGGATCATCCAGGAGAGGTACTTCGGATCGCGGTGACCCTCGGGTTCAGCGATCACTGTGCTCGCCCCGGTCAGATGCGGCCAGAAGAGTTCCCAGACCGATACGTCGAAACTAGTCGGGGTCTTGTGCAGCACCACGTCCGTCTCGTCCAGAGGGTACGTGTCCTGCATCCAGAGTAGCCGGTTGACGATCGAGCCATGCGATACAGCAACGCCTTTGGGGCTCCCGGTGGAACCGGAAGTGAAGAGGACGTACGCGGTGTTGCTGGGGAGCACAGTGCCGAGACGCTCCCAGTCGGCAATCGAACCGCTGTGGTAGGCCGACAAGTCGAGAGTCCGTGTGTCGACGACGGGAACGCAGCTGTCGACCCGGGACCCCAGAATCATCGTCGGGGACGCGGTGGCGATCATGTGGGCAATACGTGCCGCGGGGAGAGCTGGGTCGAGCGGAAGAAAAGCCCCCCCGGCATGAACGACAGCATGGATCGCGATCAACTGCTCGATCGAGCGCGGCATCGATACGCCGACGATCGATTCCGGTCCGATGTGGCGGGAGATCAGGAACCGGGCCAAGCAGGCCACTCGCGCAGCGAAGTTTTCGTAGGTCAGTGATCGCCCTTCGAAAACGACGCACGTGTTCGCGGTGTGCTCCGACGACGCCTCGGCGAGCAGATCGACCAACGTCATGGAATCGAGGTCGACGCTGGTGGCATTCCAATCGTCGGTGACTGCCCGGCGCTCCAACTCACCGAGGATGTCGATGTCGACGATGCGGCCCGCAGGCGCACTCGCCATCGCGGCCAGTACGCGCTGTAGCCGTTCGGCGAACGTGGTGACCTGGCCCTCAGAGAAGGCGTCGGGCGAGAATCGCAGGGTCATTGTCGGAGTCGGCTCGAGCACGGTGACCAGGGTCAACGGGTAGTGGGTCGAATCGACGACGTCGATCCCGCGCACCCGCATACCCGCGATGTCGGTGTCGGCGCCCAGGGCATTGTGATCGATCGGATACGACTCGAAGACGGCAAGAGTGTCGAATGCAGCGCCGGGCCCTACCGCTGCCGAAATCTCGGCCAACCCGACATGGTGGACGTCGAGTAGCTCCACTTGCTCACGCTGGATGCGTTGCGCGAGAGTCTCGACGGTGTCGCAGACATGGGTCTGGACTCGGAGCGGCAGCGTGTTGATGAACAGCCCGAGCATGTCCGTCGCGCCGGAAAGGTCGCCCGGCCTACCGGACACCGTTGCACCGAAAACGATGTCGGATCGAGAGAGCAACGAGCACAACACAATTGACCAGGCCGTCTGCACGACGGTATTGACGGTGACCGACAGTCTGTCGGCGAGTGCACCGATCTCGGCGCCGTCGATCGCGACCTCGACGTCCTCGGGCGGCGCAGAACTTTCGAGGACGGTACCGGCGAGCAACGTCGGTTCTTCCTGGCCGTCGAGGAACGTCGTCCATCGGCGCAGCGACGATTCGGCGTCCCGATGCGAGAGCCACTCGAGGTAGTCGCGATACGGCCGCGCCGGGACAGCGATCGGGGCATTCGTTGCATAGAGAACCAGCAGATCCTTGATGAAGATCGGCATCGACCAGCCGTCGAACAGGATGTGATGATTCGTGACGACGAGTCGACTGCCATCGGCGCTGTGTACCAGTGCAAATCGAACCAGCGGCGGCATCGACATATCGAATCGGCGCGAGCGCTCCTCGGCGATCACGAGGTTCGCGTCGTCGGCATGTTCCTCTCGCCAGGGAACCTCACAGTGGGTTTGAACAACCTGCACCGGAATGCCCCGCGCGTCGTGAACGAACGCTGTGCGGAGGTTGTCATGACGATCCAGCAACGCCTGGGCGGCATGTCGGAGCCGCTCGGCATCGATGTCGCCCCCGAGCTCGAAGACGATCTGCGCGGTGTAGACATCGAGGCCGCCGCGGGTGAGATCGGCATGAAACAGCAGTCCGCGCTGGAGCGGAGCAAGCGGAAGAATATCGGAAATCGGACCGAAGGTGTTCTGCCACTGATCGATACGGATCTGATCGACGTCGACCAACGGGACATCGCTCGGCGTCAGTGTCCCGGCGCCGGCACTGAGCCCGTGGACGGCCAGCTCCGACATCGATGCCGACCAATGATCTGCGAGGACGCGTACTTCATCGCCGGAAAGCACGCCCGTCGGGAACCCGATCCGTGCTGACACAGCGCCGTCCGAGACCACGACGTTGATGTCGAGCACCGAGTCGGTGAGTAGTTTTTCGCCACTGCCGATGTCGGCGGGTACCGAGAGGTCGGGGATCCAGCCGTGGCCCTGCAACGAATCGGGAATGTGCGTGACGATGCGGCCCAGATAGTTGAAGCTGATCTGGGGTGACGGCGCGCCGTCGAGGGCACCCGACACGCGGAGCAGGCCGTAGCTCATGTCGAGCGACGGGATCGCGCGAAGTTGCTCTTTGACGGTGGTGACTGCTCTTGCCGGGCCGACATCGGCGGCCAGAGATACTCGCACCGGGTGAGCGGTGGTGAACCACCCGATCGTCCGGTTGAGGTCGGCGCCGGGGATCTGCTCCTCTGCACGTCCATGACCTTCGACCAGGATCAGCTGCGGCCCTTCCGGCTCAGTTGATCTTTCTCGCCGCCACTTCGACAACGCCATCGTCAGGGCTGTCAGCAGCGCATCCTCGGGACCCATCCGATACGCATTTGCCAGCGCGCCGAGGAGAGCATCGGTCTCCTCCGACGGGAGGGTGAACTCCACGTGCTCCGTGCTGTTTCCGGTGTCGCGGCTGTCGAGTGCGCGGCTACCGAGAGGATTCTCGGGGTCGCCGAGCACAGCCAGCCACGCCTCGAGGTCCTCGGACGCGGGTTGCTGCGTCACCGCATGCGCCCACCTCCGCATCGAGGTCTCGACCTCGGGGAGGACGACCGAATCGTCGCGCATCGACCAGGCGGCGGCGAGATCTGGGACCAAAATTCGCCAGGAAACACCGTCGATCACCAAGTGATGGGCGACTACGACGATTCTGGAGCAGTTCGCGACGTGGACGATCTGCAGCATGACGCCGTCGCGGGGCCGAAGCCGAGCGCCGGCACGGCGGACGACATCGGCAATATCGTCACTCGTCTCCTCGGACACGATCGAAGCCGCATCGACGCTGCCGCGTGGAGATACCTCCAGCCCGTCGTCCACCAGGCGCGCGCGCAGCATGTCGTGGTGATCGAGTACCGCTGCGGTGGTGCGCAGCAGCCCTGGGGTGTCTACATCTGTAGGTGCCGTCAGAACGAGAGCTTGATAGAAGGAATCGAGATCGGAGTCGCTTTCGCTGCGCGCCAATATGTTTCGGACGATCGGCAGTAGAGGCATCGTCCCGACGCCGCCACCGGGAAGTTCTTCCAGGCGGACGCGTTCGGCGCCACTGACGGCTACGTCGGCCAGGCCGGCGACCGTGCGGCGTTCGAATACGTCACGGGGAGTGAAGACGACGCCGGACGCCTTGGCCCGGGAGACCAGTTGAATGGCGACGATGCTGTCGCCGCCGAGCGCGAAGAACGAATCATCGATGCCCACCGTTTCTCGGCCCAGCACCTCGGCCATGGCACCCGCAATGGCCTGCTGAATCGGTCCGCTGGCGCTGCGGAACGGCACGGTTTCGGTGCCACTGAGCGGATCGGGGAGCGCTGACCGGTCGAGTTTGCCGGACGGTGTGAGTGGTACTGAATCCAGCTGCACCAGGTGCACGGGGACCATCTGGGGCGGCAGGAATTCCGAGGCCAATGCCACCAGTGAATCGGGATCGAATTCGTGACCGGGCTTGACCTTGATGTGAGACACCAGCAGTGACCGTCCACCGCGTTCGACGATGGTCGAGACGACGAAGTCCGTCGAATGATGCCAGGACAGAACAGCGTCGACCTCGCCTAGTTCGACTCGTACGCCATTGAGCTGCACCTGGAAATCGCTGCGGCCGACGAACTCGAGTTCGAACCCGGCGGTCTTGCCGCTACGCCAGCGGACGATGTCGCCGGTGCGGTAGAGACGTGTGCCACTGCCGTACGGGTCGGCGATGAATCGAGTGGACGTCTGCGCCTCGCGCCGGTGGTATCCGCGGGCCAAGCCTGGTCCGCCGACATACAGTTCGCCGGTCATCCCGACCGGGGCAGGTCGCAACCACTGGTCGAGGACGACGGCTGAAGCACCTTGCAGAGGGGTCCCGATCGTGATCGAACGTGGATCGGTCTGCTGCTGCGTCATCGTGATGACGATCGTGGACTCGGTGGGGCCGTAGCTGTTTCGGAGCTCGACGAGCCCGCCCAGTCGTTCCACCAGGTCAGGGGGGCACACGTCGCCGCCGACGACGACGGATTCGAGCGAGCTCACCTGCTCGACGTCTACGGTCGAGAGCAAAGCGGGCGCGGTAATGATGTGTGTGACCCAATATTTGGACAGCAGCGACGTCAGCTCACTGCCGCCGTAGACATCAGCGGGTGCGATCACCATGGTCGCTCCGGCGCTGAAGGCAACCAGCATCTCGAAAATCGAAGCATCGAAGCTCGACGACGAGAATCGCAGGACTCTGGCGGAGGGCGTCAGATGCAATTCCGGCCGCTGCTCGGCGGTGAATGCGCCGAGACCGCGGTGGGTGACAACTACGCCTTTCGGGGTGCCAGTGGATCCAGACGTGTAGATCATGTACGCGGCGTGGTCCAACTCCAACGCGCCAGGACGGTCGAGAACGGAAATCGGTGCGTGCGAGAGCGCGGCCAGCTCGTCGGTGAACGCGGGATCGTCGAACGCGAGCCAGTGGACACTGTCGTGAAGTTCCGCAGTGAGCGCCAGGGTGCTGAGACCGACCTGAACTCCAGAGTCGACCAGCATGTGGCTGATCCGTTCGACCGGATACGTCGGATCGATCGGTAGGAAGGTGAACCCGGACTTGGCGGCCGCCCAGAAAGCAACGACGGAGTCGATCGACCTCGGCAGCGCTACCGCCACGACACTGTCGACCCCGTGGCCGCGAGCGAGCAATGCGCGCGCGACCGCATTGCTCCGCGAATCGAGTTCGGTATAGGTGACCTCGCGGTCACCCTCGATCAAGGCGATGCCGTCGGGATTTATTCGGGCTCCACAGCCGAGGATGTCGGACAACAGCGCCGACGGTGCGGGAGCGCCGCCGCGTGCGGGAACGATCGATTCGGTCTCTGCTTCATCGAGAATGTCGAGCGCAAGGACCGAAGAATCGGGGGTGGCCGAAAGGAACTGAGCGAGAAGGCCGATGAACCTGCGATACAGGTCCTCGAAGACCTCGCCGCTGTAGACGTTCGGGTTGGCCTCGAAATCGATGCGAGATCGCCCACCCGCAACGGGTGGGTAAATATTGATGGACAGGTCTTCCACCGGTCCGGTGGACAGGACGTTGAAGTATCCCGTCTCGGGTCCGAACTGGATGACTTTCTCGTAGGCCATGATGTTGATTGCCGGACCGAAGAAGCCGCGATGTTCCTGAGATGCACTGGTTTCGCGGCGGATGTCTTCGGCGCGGTAACGCTGGTGACGCAACGCCCCGGTCAGTTCGAGCTGTACGTCACCCACCAGGCTTGCCACGGTTGTGTCGGGGTCGATACGCACACGAATCGGCAGCACGTTCGACACCATGCCGCCGGATCTACGAAGCAGCGCTGTTGTGCGGCCTGCGACCGGAAGACTCAGAACCACGTCCTCGGAGCCGGTGAGTCGAGAAAGGAACGCCGCAACTGCGGCCACCGCTATCGGGGCGAATGCCGAATCGAGACGGTCGATGGCATGCGTCAACGCACGTTCGAGTGTCTCCGGAAGTGGCTCACCGCAGATTCGTGAACGCGGAGCGGGAGGCGCGAAAATTCCCGTAGGGCTGATCGGCGCCGGAAGATTCTGTGTCTTCTCCAGCCAGTAAAGCCGGTCCTTTTCGAAGCGCGCCGACGTCCGGTAGCTCTCTTCGGCGCCGTAGACGTCTTCCAGTGCGCCCGCTTTGGACTCGGCCGGTTCCTCGCCGAGGGTCCACGCAGAGTAGATCTCGGCAGCGCGGTTCATCAACCGGACAGCACCGTACCCGTCGAGTGACAGGTGGTGGACGTGGGAGTACCAGAAGGTTCGATCGTCGGCGATCCGCAGGGTCGCCGCTCGCATGAGTGGTCCTTGGATCAAATCGATCGGTTGCGAATATGCCGCCCGCATCCATTCGAGAGCGGCCTGCTCGGGGTTTTCCTCGTGGCGGAAGTCGATCTGAGCGGGAGCTTCGCCGATCGAGTCGTCGACGTACTGGTGCGGTTCGCCGTCGATCTCGATCAACCGCAGTGAACCGGCGCCGAGCTCGGCGGCAGCACGCTCTCCGGCGTGGCGCATGCGGTCCGTAACGAGATCGCCTTGTACGTCGATGTAGTTGGCAATGGTGATCGGAACGTCCGGCATGAGGTGCTGTGCAAACCACAGCCCACGTTGCGCCGCAGTGAGCGGGAAGGGTTCGGTGTTCAAGGCGGATATGTTGTCGAGGTTGTCTTCACTCAAC
>JBBSSG010000081.1:0-16885 GCA_038242295.1 Mycobacteriales bacterium
GTCCGAGCTGGCCGAGGTTCGCTTCTCCGACTACCGCGACATCGTCGAGACCGACTTCGACGCCGTGTCCTCGATCGGTCTCACCGAGCACATCGGCGTGCAGAACTACCCGTCGTACTTCGACTCGATCAAGTCCAAGCTCCGTCCCGGTGGCCGGGTGCTCAATCATTCGATCACTCGTCCGGACAATCGAAGCGATGTACGCGCCGGTGCATTCATCGACCGGTATGTGTTCCCCGACGGCGAACTCACCGGCTCCGGCCGCATCATCAGCGAGATGCAGAACGCGGGCCTCGAAGTGCGGCACGAGGAGAACCTGCGTGAACACTATGCACTGACACTCGAAGCGTGGTGCCGCAACCTCGTCGACAACTGGGATGCCTGCGTCGCCGAGGCAGGCGAGGGCACCGCACGGGTGTGGGGTTTGTACATGGCAGGTTCACGGCTCGGCTTCGAACGCAATGTGGTTCAGCTGCACCAGGTTCTCGGCGTCAAGCTCGGGCCGAAGGGCACCGCGAATGTCCCACTGCGCCCGTGGTGGAACGGGTAGGCGACCTCACAGGGGTGGGCAATAATGCTTGGGATTTCCCCGCTCGCTGATTGGCGGTAGGTTGCGCGCGGGCGTGTGCGGCAGCGCGGAATCTACCGGCCGCCTCCCCGTCGCGCGATCCCATCCGGCTCGTCCGCGCGGGTGCAGCCGATACCGACGCGGTACCAACGTGAACGCAGCATTGACAGCCTTTCCCGTGAGCCGGAGCATTCGCTCCTCCCGATCGGACCACGTGTATCCCAGTAGGTCTCGAACCGGTTGGTCATAGAGTCCGACGGTCAGCCACACGAAGCCGCGGGCGATCGGTACTCGCAGGACCGCCCACACGGCGTCGGGAATCCACGACGCGTAGGGCGGCGGCCCGAGCCCGGACAAGTCCAAGACGTCACGGGTGGCCTTGTTGTCCTCCAAGACCTCGCAGCACATGCGTTTCCAGTACAGCTGGAAGTCTTCCCATGTCTGCGGAACCGGCCGCATACTCATGCCGTAGAGGCGATACCACTGGATGTGCTCGGTGAAGAGTTGCCGCTTCTGTGCTTCGGTGACCCCGCCCATGAAGTGATCTGCCGCGAGAATCGTGCCCATGAAGAATGTCGCGTGCGCCCAGTAGAAGGTGTCGGGGTCGAGCGCATGGTAGCGACGGCCTTTGGCGTCGATGCCTTTGATTTCGGAGTGGTATCCGCGGACCTGCAGGGCGGTCTCCTCGGCTCGGTCGCCGTCGAAGACCACTCCCCCGATCGGGTACAGCGAGCGATAGAGACGTTGCCAGCGCTCGTCGAAGAAGGTCGAGTGTTCTTCGACGCCTGCGCCCAGCCCGGGATGCATGTTCTGCATGGATCCGGCCCAGACACCCTGCAGCATCCCGCGCCAATCGCCGAAGTACTTCCAGGTGAGGGACTCCGGCCCGAGTGGAACCGGCCGCCTGTCGCCGAGCTGACTACACATGTTGTCAGATTAGGATCTGACAACACCTGTAGTCAATAGGGGACCAGTGTCAATAGGAGAACAGTGAACATCGATCAGCGGCGACGCCTCCGGTACGCGGCACTGCTCGACGCCGGAGTCGACCTGCTCGGCGCCTCCGACGGCCCGGCAGTCAGCGTTCGAGCCGTCTGCCGAGCGGCCTCGCTCACCGAGCGCTACTTCTACGAGAGCTTCGACGACCGCGATACGTTCGTCCGGGCCGTCTACGCGCACGTCGGCGAACTCGCACGATCGACGATCGCGTCGGCGGTGGCGTCCGCGGACGAACTACACCGCGCCGACGCGCCCGTCCGGGCATTCGTCGAACTCGTTCTCGACAATCCCGCTCTCGGACGCGTACTTCTCCTCGCCCCCTTGTCCGAAGCAGCCATCAGTGGCAGCGGCGCCGCACTGGTTCCCAGCTTCGTCGAACTCGTCCGTGCCCAACTCGAACACGACGCGGACGGAGATGAACTCCTGATCGCGACGGGCGTCGTAGGAGCTCTGACCGCCCTGTTCGTGGGGTACCTCGATGGTTCGATCAAAACGCCTCGCGAGAGGTTTCTCGCTCATTGCGTGCGCCTGGTGTCCAAAGCCGGTAGGACGCCCGTGCCATGATCTCTACTCGTAAACAACCCCTTCGAAGGAGCGCCACATGTCAGACCTCGATCAGAACTTCCAGCAGGCCCAGATAGACGTCAAGACGCTCACCTCCAAGCCGAGCAACGATGATCTGCTCAGCCTCTACTCGTTGTTCAAGCAGGGTTCGAAAGGCGATGCCGAGGGTAAGCGGCCAGGACGATTGGACATGGTGAACCGCGCCAAATTCGACGCGTGGGCAAAACTCGAAGGCAAGAGCCAGGACGCAGCCAAGCAGGACTACATCGAACTGGTGGCTCGACTCCTCGGGAAGTAAGCCCCGGCGCGGTTCCTTCTAGAGAAGGGAACCGCGTGAGCGAGAACAACAAGCCGGACTACAGCGAGCCCGACCTTCACATCGGCACGCCCAAGACTCACGCCGCGGGCGTGACGGCAGTTGCCGTGTCGATGAAGAGGGCGCTCGGGCACATGGGTCCGGTCCGCACTGCCAAGACGCTCCTCGACCTCAATCAGGCCGAGGGTTTCGACTGCATGAGCTGTGCGTGGCCGGACCCAGATCCAGGCCACCGTCACACGGCAGAGTTCTGCGAGAACGGTGCCAAAGCCGTCGCGGAAGAAGCGACCACCACGCGCGCCACCCCGGAGTTCTTCGCCGCGCACAGCATCGACGACCTGGACTCGCGCAGCGAGCATTGGCTCGGCCAGCAAGGACGCATCACGCACCCGATGGTGAAGGTGGCGGGTAGCCGCTACTACGAGCCGATCGAGTGGGACGACGCGTTCCGTCTCATCGGAGACCAACTTCGATCGCTCGACAGTCCGCACGAGGCGATCTTCTACACATCCGGACGTGCCTCCAACGAGTCGGCGTTCGTCTACCAACTCTTCGCCCGGGCGTTCGGCACCAACAACCTCCCCGACTGCTCCAACATGTGTCACGAGTCGACGTCCATCGCCCTGCAGGAGACCATCGGCATCGGGAAAGCCAGCGTCACACTCGACGATGTGTACGACGCGGAACTGATCGTGATCGCCGGCCAGAACCCCGGCACCAATCACCCGCGAATGCTCTCCGCTCTGGAGAAGGCCAAGCAGAACGGCGCGAAGATCCTCTCGATCAATCCGCTGCGCGAGGCAGGGTTGGTGAACTTCAAGAACCCCCAGACCCCGCGCGGCGTCGTCGGGCCTGGCACCGATCTGTCCGACCTACACCTGCCGATCCGGGTGAACGGCGACCTCGCACTCTTCCAAGCCATCGGTTCCCTGCTGGTGGAGTGGGACTGCCTCGACCACGAGTTCATCGAGCAGTACACCAACGGTTTCGAAAGCTGGCGCCGCAATCTCGCCGACCTCGATTGGGACGTCGTCTACGCGTCGACGGGCCTGACCCGACCACAGATCACCGAAGCCGCCGAAATGTTCCGGGATTCGAAAGCCACCGTGTTCTGCTGGGCCATGGGCCTGACGCAGCATCGCAACGCCGTCGCCACCATCAAGGAAGTCACCAACCTTGCATTCGCCCAGGGCAATATCGGCAAGCGCGGCGCCGGCCTGCTGCCCGTTCGCGGGCACTCGAATGTCCAAGGGGACAGGACGATGGGCATCTGGGAGCGCGTGCCACAGCACTTTCTCGACGCAATCGAGAAGGAGTTCGGCTTCGACCCGCCCCGCGAGAACGGCCACGACACCGTCGACTCCATCCGCGCGATGCGCGACGGCAAGGCCCACTTCTTCCTCGGCCTCGGTGGAAACTTCGTCCAGGCGACGCCGGATAGCGGCGTCACGTTCGAAGCCGTTCGCGGGATGCGGATGACCGTGCAGATCTCCACCAAGATCAATCGGTCTCATCTCGTGTGCGGCGAGACTGCGTTGATCCTGCCCACCCTCGGCCGGACCGAGAAGGACGTGCAATCCTCGGGTCCTCAATGGATTTCGGTCGAGGACTCGACCTGCTCGGTGCACTCCTCCCGCGGTCCCCTCGAGCCGGCCAGCAAGCAACTGCGCTCCGAGATAGCGATCGTGACGGGCATCGCCGAGGCCACCTTGGGCGATCGCCACGGTATCGACTGGAATTCCATGCGCAGCGACTACCGAAACATCAGGTCACACATCTCCCGCGTCATCCCGGGGTGCGACGGCTACGAGGTGAACGTGCGCAGGCCCGGCGGATTCATTCTTCCCCACCCTCCGCGCGATACTCGCACGTTCGAAACAGATTCCGGACGAGGCGAATTCACGACCTCGCCTGCCGAAGTGCTCCACGTCCCGGACGGCCATCTGCTATTGCAGACGCTCCGTAGTCATGATCAGTTCAACACGACGATCTACGGTCTCAGCGACCGCTATCGCGGTATCGAGGGTGGACGACGGGTGATCTTCGTCCACCGTGAGGACATCGCAGCGCTCGGACATCGAGACGGGGATATTGTCGATGTGGTGACGCGATGGGAGGACGACGACATCGAGCGGTGTGCACCGAGTTTTCGCATCGTCGAGTACGACACGCCGCGTGGGTGCGCGGCCGCGTACTACCCGGAAACTAATCCCCTCGTCCCGTTGGATTCCACTGCGACCAGCAGTAACTGCCCTACGTCGAAGTCGGTGATCGTGCGGTTGACACCACCAGGACAGGGATGCGGAACTGTCGGGCGGGGGTTTCAGAACGACGTGGGCTCGGATTGGTCGCACAAGTCGCATCCGCAGCCTCGGCACATGAGTTAGGTCTGCGAACGGACTCCTCGCCCTACGGGGCCTATGGGTAGTGTGAGCTCGACAACAGTGGATCACATCAAATATATGTGAAGTGATCTCCATCGCCGGAGGAATTCGCACATGACGGACCAGATCGAAAAGACGACCACCCGCACGTTCGACAGCCTCGACCCCAGGACCGACACCGTCATCGCCTCGTACCCGATCGACGGCGACGCCGAGGTCGGAGCTGCTGTCGCACGCGCACGATCGGCCACCAGATGGTGGGACGGTCAAGGGTTCGCTGGACGCAAGCGCTGGCTGCTCGAGTACAAGACGGCGATCGCCAAAGACGCGAAGAGCCTTGCTGCCGTCATCGCCGCCGAGAGCGGCAAGCCCGACGCGGATGCGATTCTCGAGGTCATGTTGGGCGTCGAGCACATCGACTGGGCTGCTCGCAACGCCGAGAAAGTCTTGAAGCAGCGCAAGGTCCCGTCCGGCGTGATCAGTGTGAATCAGAAGGCGTACGTCGGCTACCGCCCGTTCGGGGTCGTCGGCGTCATCGGGCCGTGGAACTATCCGCTGTACACCCCGATGGGATCGATCGCCTACTCACTGGCCGCAGGCAACACTGTCGTTTTCAAACCGAGCGAACTCACCCCCGGCGTCGGGGTATGGCTCGCTGAGAAGTGGAATTCACTCGCCGCACCGCATCCTGTGTTTCAAACTGTCACCGGCGACGGATCCACCGGCGCCGCCCTGTGCACGGCCGGGGTCGACAAGATTGCGTTCACCGGATCCACTGCTACCGCCAAGAAAGTCATGGCCACCTGCGCGCAGTCTCTGACACCTCTGGTCGCGGAATGCGGCGGTAAGGACGCGATGCTCGTCGCCGCGGATGCGGATCTCGATGTTGCCGTCGAGTTCGCAACATTCGGAGCAATGGGCAATGCGGGCCAGACCTGTGCCGGCGTCGAGCGAATCTATGTCGCAGCGCCGGTCTACGACGCCTTCGTCGCCAAATTCACCGCCTCGGTGAAAGCATTGCAGCCCGGCGCCGCGGGCACCTCGTCGTATGGCCCGATGACGCTCGGCAAACAAAGCGGCATTATCCGGGCGCAGATCGAAGATGCCCTTGCCAAGGGAGGTCGCGCGGTTCTCGGCGGTCTCGAATCTTTGCACGGACCGTACATCGACCCGGTGATCCTCACCGACGTCCCCGAGAACTCGACGGCCATCACCGACGAGACGTTCGGCCCGACGGCCGTGGTCAACAAGGTCGTCGACCTCGACGAGGGAATCGAGCGGGCCAACGCCTCGGCGTACGGCCTCGGTGCCTCGGTGTTCACCAAGGACACGAACGCGGGCCGACGCGCGGCCGAGAAACTCGACTGCGGCGTCGTCACCGTCAACTCGGTGCTCGGTTTCGCGGGCATTCCCGCACTCCCGTTCGGCGGCACCGGAGACTCCGGATTCGGCCGCATCCACGGAGACGACGGACTGCGCGAGTTCAGCACCGTCAAATCCCTTGCAGTGCAGAAGTTCTCAGCACCGTTGAATCTTCTGACGATGCAGCGCAAGGCCCGCGACTTGAAGATTTCGTCGCTGGTACTCAAGCTACGTCACGGTCGGGGCTGACTATGGACATCAAGCCCGGCCGCGGCCGCTACGGATGGCTCAGACGCATCGAGGAAATGGATCCCGTCGAAGACTGCCAGACGATCCATCGCATCACCGCGGGATACGAGTTCCCCTGGGACTACCAGCGGGCGCTCGAATTCGCTCTGTTCCGAACGTATTGCGTTCCCAGTATCTCGTCACTGCTCGAAAAAACGGGCGAGTTCGAGAAACGGCCCCAGAAGCGCTACGACGACACGTCCCTGCTGATGGCCGAGATGCTCGAGCACGGATACGACTCCGACCGCGGCCGCGAATCACTGCGGACGGTCAACCGCATGCACGCGCAATACGACATCTCCAACGACGACATGCTGTACGTCTTGACGACATTCATCTTTGAGCCGATCGAATGGATCGACACCTACGGGTGGCGCCGACTGCACCCCAACGAGCGACTGGCGACATTCCACTTCTACCGCGCGGTGGGACTTCGGATGGGGATCAAGCACATTCCCGAGTCCTACACCGAGTTCGCGCAGTTCAAGCTCGACTACGAGGAGCAGACCTTCCGCTACACCGAGGACAACCACCGCGTCGGGACGTACACCCTCGACCTGTTCGCCTCATGGTTTCCGGCCGCGCTGAAGCCGGCGGTGCGCAAGGGCGTCTTCGCACTCATGGACGACCGGATGGCCGGTGCATTCGGATTCCCTGCGGGCGCACCCACACTCGAACGCCTTGCAGTCGCGAGCCTGCAGGCCAAGGCCCGCGTCGAGCGGTTCATGCCCAAACGCCGACAGTCGCGGACAACCGACGATGCTCGAAACAAGACCTACCCGGGGTACCCCGGCGACTATCGCCCCCGCGATCTCGGAGCGATGGCCGATAGTCCAGCGTGCCCCTACTCAGGGCGTATACGTGACCAGGCTCAGCCGAAGGCCGCGGCGGCCCACGCGTCGAGCACTCCGCGAAACTCGCAAGACTGAGGTAGCGGCAGGAAGATGTCGACGCCCGTGGCAGGCAGCGGCCCCAACTCACCGAGACTATGCGAGGCGTTGAGCAGTCTCGCGTAATCCACCTCGGTACCAGCCAGGGCGTCGTGCAGTCGGTCGATCTGATCACAGGAGACGTTGAGATCCTTCTCCGAGCACGTGAGCAGCACCTTCGTGCCCGTCGGCAGCGTCGACGCGATCGACACGGCGTCGACGGAGTCCACCTCGGACAAGAACTTCGCATTGAGATCGGAGATGCCGACCGACGCCAGTGCCGGGTCCTGCGGGTAAGGGAGCGGTTGACCGCTGCGCAGCGCGAAGATTGTCTCGTCAAGACGAGCACGGTTCGCGTTGGCATCCTCCGGTGTCAGCTGATCGCCCTCAACCTGGCGATCGAGGCTGGCACCCAGTTGCAGCGACAACAGGTCGAGGAAACGGAGAGCAGCGGGCTCGAGCAGACCGAGAGCGCCGAAGTCCGCGCCACGTTCTTCCAGTGACAGCGCGGTCAACGAGCCCTCACTGTGACCGATGACGGCCACATTCTCCGAGCTCACCCCGGTGCGGTCCTTCAGAACGGTCAGCGCTGCTTCCGCGTCATCGACCTGATCGAAGAATCCGGCTGGATCCGCTGGATCGAAACCGTCCAGACCGGTGCGTCCACTGCCCGTCTTGTCGAACCGGAACGTCGCAATTCCGCGCTGAGCCAAACCGTCGGCGATGTATACCAGCGTGTTCGGGGTGATCCCGCCTGCTTGGTTCCCATTCCGATCTGTGGGCCCACTACCGGGGAGAAGCAAAGCGGCCCCGCGTATTTCGCCGACGGGTGCGCGCAGGCTGCCGTAAAACGTATGACCGTCCGACTCGAATTGAATCTCGGTGTCAGCAGCGGCATCGGGCGACCAGGGCACATTTATCGGGGCGGCCATCACCGTCGTCGCAGAACCCCCGATCAACAAGAGCGCGGTGGATAGTCCAGCAAGCACGATTTTGGTTACCGACATGCGCGGCACAGTAACAAACGAACTCGTCCGCGTCAGCGAGGCGAAACCCACTGTATCGTTGCCGCGTATCGCACCCGATCCAACTCCAGGAGGCACCGCCATGGCGGGTGGACTCGTTGCCCTTCTCGACGACGTTGCCGCGCTC
This sequence comes from Mycobacteriales bacterium, assembly GCA_038242295.1. Taxonomy (GTDB): domain Bacteria; phylum Actinomycetota; class Actinomycetes; order Mycobacteriales; family Mycobacteriaceae; genus Rhodococcoides. The sequence goes on from JBBSSG010000081.1 coordinate 8,563, forward strand.
GCGCGTCTGGCAGCCGCTTCGATCGACGACATAGGAGCCGCGACCGGCCGTGCGACGGCCAAGGCCGCAGGCGTGGTCATCGACGACGCCGCCGTGACACCTCAGTACGTCCGTGGTCTCGCTGCTGAACGCGAGCTACCGATCATCAAGCGCATCGCGATCGGATCACTCCGCAACAAGCTGCTGATCATCCTGCCGATTGCGTTGCTGTTGAGCCAATTCCTGCCCTGGCTCCTGACGCCGATTCTGATGCTCGGCGGCTGCTACTTGGCCTACGAGGCGATGCACAAGATTTGGGGAGTGATTTTCGGGCACGGTGCACATCACGTCGAGGAGAAGGACGAGCTACGCGACGAGGACACCGTCGTCTCCGGAGCGGTCCGCACCGATTTGATTCTGTCTGCGGAGATTATGGTCATCGCGCTCGACACGATCGCATCCGAGGGCTTCTGGAATCGACTGATCATTCTCGTCGTCGTCGCACTGGTGATCACGGCCGTCGTCTACGGCGTCGTCGGACTGATCGTGAAGATGGACGACATCGGGCTACGGCTGGCCGAGGATTCGTCCGGGTTGGTCGAGAAGTTCGGGCGCGGACTAGTGAAGGGGATGCCGAAGGTCATGTCGACGCTGGCGGTCGTCGGTACCGCCGCGATGCTGTGGGTCGGCGGCCATATCCTCCTCGTTGGCATCGACGAACTCGGCTTCCATTCGATCTACGACCTGGTGCACCACGGAGAAGAAGCGGTCCGCGGCGTCGCCGGCGTGGGAGCCGTCCTGGCCTGGATCGTCAATACACTCGCTTCGGCGCTGCTGGGGTTTGTCGTCGGCGCCATTATCGTCGTGGCCCTACTGGGTGTGGCGAAGTTGTCGGCCAAGCGAGCAGCCGCGAACAGCTGAGCCGGCTGGCCTTCTCGATCCCCGGCAACCAGTTCCTTTCAGCTGCTAAGTTGATCGCAGTTCGCGTCACTGATACTGCCGGGTTCCACGGCGTCGATCGGCAGGAGCGTTGTCATGGCTACTGGGCTCCATACCGACCTTACGGCGGGAATTCTCACTATCCGAATAGATCGACCGGATCGAATGAACGCGCTCGACGCGGCGACGTCGACGGCATTGATCGCTGCGTTGCACGCAGCTGCAGACAACACTGACGTACACGTCGCCATAATCACCGGAACAGCAGCAGCCTTCAGCACCGGTGCCGACATCGTCGATCTGGCCGCTTCTGCCCCTGCTTCTCCTGAGGAGGCGAGAGACCAAGCGGCCGAGACAATGGCCACCGCAAATGCGTTGGTGCGGAGCGTAATCGAGCTTCCAGTTCCTGTAATCGCCGCGGTCAACGGCGCAGCAGTCGGGGTGGGCGCTTCGATTGCTCTGGCATCGGACCTCATCTACGCCGCCGAAGACGCCTATTTTCTGTTCGCATTCACCAATGTTGCGCTGATGCCTGACGGCGGCAGCAGTTTACTGATACCGGCGGCCATTGGCCGCGCTCGCGCCAACGCGATGACACTTCTTGCCGAGCCGATGAGCGCAGCAGAAGCGGCCGCATCCGGATTGATCAACAAGTCGATGCCAGCGGACGCCCTGGACGCGCACGTCCAGAAAGTCGCTCGACGCTTGGCTCGGGGCCCAAGGCGTGCACTGGAGCTGACCAAACGTGCAATGACTGCGTCAACTCTGGCGTTGCTCGACGACGCACTGGCGCGGGAGTACGAGGGTCAGATCGAACTGCTCACGAGACCCGAGTTCCGTGAGGGCATCGCCGCAGTCCTCGAACGCCGACGTCCTAATTTCTCGGACGAAACCTAAACAAATTCAGGTTGCTCACATGTTCATGCGACCTAACTGCTGGTCGGGGCACGCCCCGATTCGCAAAGGACGTAGCCTGGCGGGGAAGGAACGGTGGCTCCAGTCGAATAACATCCGTGTTGTTCAGATAGATTGTCGGAGCCACCAGGCACGATGCAAGAGGGTCCCGACCATGTCACCAAAGCGACGGGTCACCACTATCGAGGAGATAAGGCCATGGCTTTACCAGTATTGACTCCGGAACAGCGCACTGCGGCGCTGGCCAAGGCGGCCGAGGCACGCACCGCTCGTTCGAAGCTGCTGGCCGCCGTCAAGTCCGGCGAGCTGAGCGTTGCTGACGTTCTCGCGAAGGCTGAGAACGACGAGATCGTCAAGAAGACCAAGGTGTCCGCTCTGATCAAGGCACTTCCGGGTGTCGGTTCGGTGCGCGCCGCTCAGCTGCTCGAGCAGCTGTCCATCGCTGACACCCGCCGTATCGGCGGCCTCGGCGCCAACCAGCGCGAAGCACTGCTGGCTGCCGTCGCGTCCTGATACAAGTATTTCGCAGTTCAGGACTCGCAGTACCGGACTTCTGCAGACCGGGTCGTCGTCCTGGGGTTAGCATCCCTACATGAACGTCGAAGTGACCTTGCTGCCCGGGATCGGGGTGCGAAAAGATTTCGCCCTCGCATCCGGGCGTCGTATAGGAGTCATCACCCGCAAGGACGGCGCGAACGAACTGATCGTTTCGCGCGAAGATGATCCCGATGCAACACAGTCGTCCATCACATTGAGCAATGAGGAAGCGGCGGCGCTGGGCAATCTGCTCGGCACGCCGCTCCTTATTGCCCAGCTCGAGGATGAGCATCGAGATCTACCCGGCGTCAACACACGCCAGCTCCGAATCAGAGAAGGCTCCCGATTCGATGGCCGAACTCTCGGCGATACCACCATGCGCACCAAGACCGGCGTATCCATTGTCGCGGTCATGCGCGCCGGGCAGGTTCAGCCCTCTCCCAATCCCGATTTCTTGATCGTTTCCGGTGACCTACTAGTTGCCGTCGGTACGTCAGACGGACTCGAAGCAGCAATCAAGCTGCTCGGTGGCGGCTGATCTGTGGCTGAAGGGGCGCTCGCGCTGACTGAGCTCGGGGCGGTATTTTTCGTCCTCGGCCTGCTCGCTCGACTCGCGGGCCGGATCGGTGTCTCACCGATCCCCTTCTATCTCCTCGGCGGCTTGAGCTTCGGCAACGGCGGATTCGTCAACCTCAGCGGCATCGACGAGTTCAGCGGGCTCGCCAGTGAAATCGGCGTCATCCTCCTGCTGCTGTTGCTCGGCCTCGAGTACACCGCCACTGAACTTGTCACCGGTCTGCGCCGGTCATGGATGGCAGGACTGGTCGACCTGGTTCTCAATTTCACCCCAGGAGCCGCGGTCGCGTTCATGCTCGGCTGGGGCGGCGTGGGCGCTCTCGTTCTCGGCGGCGTCACCTATATCTCGTCCTCGGGCATCATCGCCAAAGTTCTCACCGACCTGGGCAGACTCGGTAACCGAGAGACACCCGTAGTACTGTCGATCCTCGTTTTCGAGGACCTCGCAATGGCCATCTACCTGCCGATACTGACAACGGTGTTGGCCGGGGTAGGTTTTCTGGGCGGTTTCGTCGCCGTCGGTATCGCGCTGCTCGTCGTTACAATCGTCCTGGTCGTCGCGCTCAAGTACGGTCGATTCGTTTCTGCCGTCGTCGACAGCCCCGACCGCGAGGTGGTTCTTCTCACGGTCCTCGGATCAGCGTTGGTGATAGCGGGTATCGCCTCCGAACTGCAAGTGTCGGCAGCGGTTGGTGCGTTTCTGCTCGGTATCGCAATCTCCGGTTCGACCGCCGATAACGCAACCCGCGTCCTCGAACCACTACGCGATGTCTTCGCGGCCATGTTCTTCGTCGTCTTCGGGCTGAGCACCGACCCGGCCACTATCCCACCGGTCATCGGGTGGGCCATCGTTCTCGCCGTCACCACAACCGTCACCAAGGTCATGACAGGAGTGTGGGCCGCGGGCCGTCAAGGCATCGGCCGACCTGGTCGCTTGCGAGCAGGTGCGGCCCTGGTAGCGCGTGGAGAGTTTTCCATCGTTATTGCGGGCCTCGCCGTCGCCGCAGGAGCAGTCGAAGGAGAATTGGCCGCACTCGCGACCGCTTACGTACTGCTGATGGCCGTGTTGGGACCGGTAGCCGCACGCGTGGCCGAACCACTCGCCAGGACCCTCCTTCGTGTGAAACCTGCTGTGTGATTGGCTGATCGGCATGCCCACGAGACGTAGACCCGTAGCCGCTACCCCTGCGATCCGTCGCAGACCGCAGCTGTCCGAGGAAGTCGCCAACCATGTGCGGCACATCGTCATGTCCGGGGAGGTGCGTCCAGGAGACTTCATCAGGCTGGACGAGACCGCCGCCGAACTGGGCGTAAGCGTGACGCCGGTGAGGGAAGCGCTGCTGACTTTGCGCGGCGAAGGAATGGTCGAGCTGGTGCCGCATCGCGGCTACGTTGTGTCCCCGCTGACTCGGAAAGACATCGTCGACATCTTCTGGCTGCAGGGGCAGATCGCAGTCGAGTTGGTGCGGCGGGCCGCCCCGAAAATCACCGCCACCGAGTTGGAGCAGCTGCACACGTTCAACGCGTCATTGTCGGCGGCCGTGGAGAAGGGCCAGCCGGAGGAGGTCGAGCTGAGCGAATTCGAGTTCCACCGCGTGCTGAACAGGCTGGCAGAGTCGAGCAAGCTGGCATGGTTTCTCAATAGTGCTGTCCGGTATACCCCGACGAGGCTGTACGCCACTGATCTCGAGTGGGGCCGCGGGGCCGTACGTAATCATGAGTTTTTGATAGATGCGCTGAGAATCGGCCATGTCGACGAGGCATGCCGTCTGATGCAGCAACAGTTCACCGAGTGCGCTGAGCGGCTCATTGCTTATCGCGCGGAACCCCAGCAGTGACATGGTCGAGTGCGTTGGAATGCACTCGACCATGTCACCGAAGCAGAGCGATCAAAACCCCTGAAGCGGAGCGATCACACCATCTAGTTGGAGCGATCACTCCGCCGGAGTGGATCTGTTAACGCAGTGAAGCCGGTGCGGTGAAACGCTCGCCGTACTTCGCAGCCAGCTCGTCCGCACGCTTCACGAACCCGGCCTGACCACCGGCGTATCCGACGATGTACTGGTGCACACCACCGGTCCAGGCTGGGTAGCCGATTCCGAAGATCGAGCCGATGTTCGCGTCGGCTGTCGTCGTCAGGACACCCTCGTCGAAGCACTTCTGTGTCTCGAGTGCCTCGATGAACAGCATGCGCTCCATGAGGTCCTCGAACGAAGCGTCCGAGGTTCCCGACTTGAATGCATCACGCAGTCCGGACCACAGGCCGGTGCGCTTGCCGTCGGCGTACTCGTAGAAGCCCGCGCCCTTAGCCTTCGATGGACGCTCGAACTCGTCGACCATCTTGTTGATGACGGCACCGGCCGGATCCTCAGGCGGGGTGCCACCCGCTGCGACGACCGAGTCGTAGGTTTCCTTACGAATCTTCTGCATCAGCGTCAGCGTCAGCTCATCCGAGAGCTGCAACGGCGCTGCGGGGTAGCCGGCCTGCAAACCTGCCTGCTCGATGGACGCCGGTTCGACACCCTCGCCAAGCATCGCGATGGCTTCATTGATGAAGGTGCCGATGACGCGCGAGGTGAAGAATCCACGGCTGTCATTGACGACGATTGGAGTCTTCTTGATGAGCAGGACCAGGTCGAACGCCTTGGCCAATGCTGCATCCGACGTCTTCTCACCGCGGATGATCTCCACCAGCGGCATCTTGTCGACGGGGCTGAAGAAGTGGAGTCCGATGAAGTCTTCCTGGCGTTTGATTCCCTTCGCCAGGCTCGTGATCGGCAGCGTCGAGGTGTTCGAGCCGAGCAACGCCTTCGGGTCGACGAGATCCTCGATCTCCTGGAAGACCTTCTGCTTGAGATCCTCGGACTCGAAGACGGCCTCGATCACGAGATCGGCGCCCTCGACATCTTTTGCATCCGCCGTCGGGTGAATCCGCGCGAGCAGAGCGTCGGACTTCTCCTGCGTGGTCTTACCGCGCGAGAGTGCCTTGGCCTCGATGGCCTCCGAGTACGCCTTGCCCTTCTGCGCCGACTCGATCGCCACATCCTTGAGGACGACGTCGATTCCGGCCTTAGCGCACACGTAGGCGATTCCGGCGCCCATCATGCCCGCGCCCAGAACGGCGACCTTGGTGAACTTCGTCTTCTCGATGCCGTCGGGACGGGACTTGCCGGCGTTGATGGCCTGCAGGTCGAAGAAGAACGCCTGAATCATGTTCTTCGAAACCTGGCCGGTGACCAGCTCGGTGAAGTACCGCGACTCGATGGTCGAAGCATTGTCGAAGTCGACCTGTGCACCCTCGACCGCAGCCGCGAGGATCGCACGCGGAGCCGGCATCGGAGCGCCCTTGATCTGCTTACGCAGATTGGATGGGAACGCAGGCAGGACTGCGGCGAGCGCAGGACTGGAAGGCGTGCCACCGGGAATCTTGTAGCCCTTTACGTCCCAGGGAGCGACGCCGCCCTCGGGGTTGGCCTTGATCCACGCTTTGGCTGCCGGGACGAGAGCATCGATGCTGTCGACGAGTTCGTGAACCAGACCGACCTCGAGTGCCTTGTCCGGACGGAAGCGGGTGCCCTGGGCGAGGACCGTCATGAAACCGGCCTGAATGCCGAGCAGACGCGTGATACGGGTGACACCGCCGCCGCCGGGGAGCAGACCCAAGGAGACCTCGGGCAGACCCAGCTGGACGCCGGAGACGTTCGCTGCGATGCGGTGATGCGTCGCGAGAGCGATTTCGAGTCCGCCGCCGAGCGCCGCACCGTTGATGGCCGCTACGACGGGCTTGCCGAGCTTCTCCAGGCGGCGAAGCTGCGCTTTGACAGCCTGGACCTCGTCGAACACCTGCTGTGCGTCGTCAGGGCCGATCTTCATCATGTTCTTCAGATCGCCGCCGGCGAAGAAAGTCTTCTTCGCCGAGGTGATGACGACACCGGCGATGGAATCCTTCTCGGCTTCGAGCCGGTCGATGGTGGCTCCCATCGAGTCCTTGTACAGCTGGTTCATCGTGTTGGCGCCCTGGTTGGGGTCATCCATGGTGAGCACCACGATGCCGTCGGCGTCCTGGTCCCACTTGATCATATTGGTGCTGTTATCAGTGTTTGTCATGTCTTAGCCTCAGACTCGCTCGATGATGGTGGCCACGCCCATGCCGCCGCCGATGCACAGGGTAATGAGTGCGTACCGGCCGCCGCGACGCTCGAGCTCGTCGAGCACGGTGCCGGTGATCATGGCGCCAGTGGCGCCGAGCGGGTGGCCCATCGCGATGGCGCCGCCGTTGACGTTGAGCTTCTCGTTCGGGATCTGCAGATCCTTCTGGAAGCGCAGCACGACAGAAGCAAATGCCTCGTTCAGCTCGAAGAGATCGATGTCGTCGACGGTCAGTCCTGCCGTCGCGAGTACCTTCTTCGCCGCCGGTGTGGGCCCGGTGAGCATGATGGTCGTGTCGGCGCCGCTGGTTGCGCTTGCGACAACGCGAGCACGGGGAACCATGTTGAGGTCCTTGCCTGCCTGCTCGCTGCCGACGAGAACGAGGGCTGCGCCGTCGACGATGCCGGAGCTGTTGCCACCGGTGTGAACGTGATTGATCTTGTCGATCCAGTGGTACTTCTGCAGTGCGACGTCGTCGAACCCGCCCATCGCGGCGACACCGGCGAACGCCGAGTTGAGCTTGCCGAGCGATTCGACGGTACTGCCCGGACGCATGTGCTCGTCCTGATCGAGGATGAGGAGGCCGTTCTGATCGGTGACCGGCACGACCGATTTGGCGAAGTATCCGCCCGACCAGGCTGCTGCCGCGCGCTCCTGCGACTGCGCTGCGTACGCGTCGACGTCTTCGCGGCTGAACCCCTCGATCGTCGCGATCAGGTCGGCGCCAATGCCCTGCGGAGCGAAGTAAGTGTCGTAATTGGTGGCCGGATCCAACGCCCAAGCGCCACCGTCGCTACCCATAGGAACACGGGACATCGATTCAACGCCGCCCGCGACGACGAGCTCGTCCCAACCGGAGCGCACCTTCTGCGCAGCGAGGTTGACTGCTTCGAGACCGGAAGCGCAGAACCGGTTGAGTTGGAATCCGCCTACGGTGTCCGGCATCTTCGCAGCGAGAACTGCGGTGCGGGCGATGTCCATACCCTGATCGCCTACCGGCGATACGACACCGAGAATCAGGTCTGAAATGCGGTTCTCGTCGAGGTCTGGGAAACGACGACGAAGCTCGTCGATGAGTCCGGTGACCAGCGAGATTGGCTTGACGGAGTGCAACGAGCCATTTTTCCCCTTACCGCGTGGGGTTCTGATGGCTTCGTAAATGAACGCCTCTGTAGTCACAGCGTGCGGTTCCTTCCACGTACTTCAATTCGACGGCGGCGCCGCTCAC
>JBBSSG010000082.1:0-16426 GCA_038242295.1 Mycobacteriales bacterium
CGACCAGTTCGACGACTGCACCGACGGTTATATTTTCAGCCGCGACGTCCGTCTGATCGCCGACACCTGCGTCACCTGGTTCCGCGACAACTGGGGTGCCCAGTCGACCGACGAGCTGGGCTGCGAGTACCGGTTTCCTGACGAACTCTCACCGGACGATCCGACCCTGTTCTGACGCAGCGGCCGAGTCATCGAGAGCTGTAGCCATCATTGCCGGATGCCACTGCGCGATCGAGCGACAACGGCTCACTGTCCCAGCCCCCGATCAATTGACTGTTTTATGAATACAGATTTCGATGTATCGTCGGGACATGGACATCCTGACCCACGTCTCCGTGCTGTCGCGTTTCGGGCACGCTCTCTCGGACGAAACTCGCACCCAGGTGTTGTTGGCACTCAAAAGCGAGCCACGGTATCCGGCCGAACTCGCCGATTCATTGGGCGTCACGCGCCAAAAACTGTCCAATCATCTCGCCTGCCTAAGAGGATGTGGGCTCGTGGTTGCGGTTCCCGAGGGGCGGAGGACTCGATACGAGTTGGCGGACGCCAACATCGGTCGCGCGCTCGATGACCTACTCGGCGTCGTTCTGGCCGTCGATCCGACGTGCTGCGCCAACTCCGACTCCGATCAGTGCTGCTGATGGCCACAGAAATGGGGGCTTCGTTTCAGACAGTCCCACCATCGTCAGAGCGTCGTGCTGTGCTGGCACGGCGTATCCGATACTTCGTCGCCGCAACGATCACCTACAACGTGATCGAGGCAGCAATCGCAATCACCGAGGGCACAAGGGCGTCCTCCACAGCATTGATCGGCTTCGGCTTGGATTCGATCATCGAGGTCTCATCGGCAGCGGCAGTGGCCTGGCAGTTCTCGGCTGCCAACCCCGAGTCCAGGGAGAAGGTCACACTGCGCATCATCGCCTTCTCGTTCTTCGGACTTGCCGCCTATGTCGCAGTCGATGCTCTGCGCGCACTGTTTGGCCTGGGCGAGGCACGGCACTCGACGATCGGTATCGCTCTCACAGCTGTGAGTGTGGCGATCATGCCCATCCTGTCCTGGGCGCAGCGTCGCGCCGGCCGTGAACTGGGATCGCTGACCGCGGTCGCCGATTCGAAACAGACACTGCTGTGCACGTATCTTTCGGCAGTCGTGCTCGTCGGTCTGCTCCTCAACAGCCTTTTCGGGTGGTCGTGGGCCGACCCCATTGCGGCGCTCGTCGTCGCGGGGCTCGCTGTCAGGGAAGGACTCAACGCTTGGAAGGGCGACGGGTGTTGCGCGCCTGGACGTACTGCGGGGTCTGGTCGAGGGTTGGTCACGCCTGGTCCAACTCACGACTAGTGTGAGATTGAATTACACAATTGGGACGGGCATAGGTCCCGCGAAAGGTTCTACTGATGGCAATCGATTACACCCGCAAGCCCTCGACTCCCGCTGCGCCTGCAGTCAGCCTCAGCAAGGTGACGCTGTCCAAGGCTGCGCCCTCGATCAGCCTTACCAAGTCCGGCGAGAAGCAAGGCTCCATGCGCGTCAACCTCAACTGGTCGACCGGTGCGGCGCCTGCACCGAAGAAGAAGGGCTTTCTCGCCAAGCTCGCCGCAGCCTCCTACGGCTCGGGCGGCGTCGATCTCGATCTGGGCTGCCTCTTCGAACTCGCCGACGGCACCAAGGGCGTCATCCAGGCACTCGGCAATAGCTTCGGATCGATCGACTCGGCTCCCTATATCGCACTCGACGGCGACGACCGCTCCGGCTCCGTAACCGGTGGTGAGAACATGCACATCAATCTCGCGCGCCCTGAGTTGTTCAAGCGCATCCTCATTTTCGCGATGATTTACGACGGCGCACCCAACTGGGCCGCTGTCGACGGCGTCGTCACGCTCTTCCCTACTTCGGGCCCGCAGATCGAGGTCAAGCTGGACTCGACAAGCGATTCAGCGCGTATCTGTTCGATTGCACTGTTGGAGAACGGAAAGCAAGGAATCACGGTCACCCGTCAGGTCGAGTACATCCAGGGCAGCCAGGCTGATCTCGACAAGAAATACGGCTGGGGCATGAAGTGGGCGGCAGGCCGCAAGTAACCATCGGTCGAACCAGTCGACATCGCCGGCGACCTCTTCCCTGCAACGCTGGCTGACGGCACCTATCAAATGTGCCAAGTCGACCCATGGGGTGATCACCACCCGATGTTTCGAGTCCTTACAGAGCCGAGGCAGCTCTGGTTGTACCAGCTCAACACTTGGTACTAAAAAAATCGCTCAGGCCGACTCCAAGATCCCGAGGAACTGCGCTAGCTACCGATGACGAAGCCTGCTGTAGTTCACCACCTCGTTGACAACAACGATTGCGGCCGTCATGAAGGCGGCTGCGAGAAGGATCCAGAAGACGAGCGTGACATCCGGCGCCCATAGCCACAGCACCGGCATCGACGCTCCGAGGATGGACGGCACCCCGAAAAATGCGCCGAGGAAAACCACCCCGCCGAGGATCGTGGTGGTCAGAATCCGCACGCCGGCTCCGAGAAGCGATCGCTCGCGCGTCCGCCCGGTAAACAGTCGCATCGTCACCCACGCGATCACTGCTACCAGGATTGCCACAATCGAAAGCAGTACGCCAAGAACGATGGATGCCAACGATCCAGGCAGCTCACTCGTCGAGCCGTCGATCGTCAGCGTCGTCAGGTTGCGGCCGACTGCGGCGATACGTTCGGCCTCGAGCTCGCCGTACTTGTTGGTGGCGAGGACTACTGCCTTGTTCTCACCAGGGATCAGTGCAACGTACGTGTAGTAGCCGGGCACTGCACCCGAATGCCACCACACCTCCTGCCCGCCGATGTTCTCATGAAATAGACCACCGCCGTACTTGGTGCCATGCCCCGTATCCATCTCGGGCGCAGAGTCCTCGCCGTCCCGCAGCTGAGTCAGCCGCCACGATGCATAGTGTCCTAGTTCCTCGATGGACCCGGCGAGATAGCCGTATCCCAGTCCGGACGAATCCACCCCGACATCGATCTGTTTCGCAGATCCGAAGAATGGGACGTGCCCCGGCGCGATATCGCGGATGTACTCGTCGGGGTCGGTGATTGTCGCCGTGGCATCAGCAGGCTCCAGCACCTCCTGATCCAAAGCGGAAGCGTACGAACCCTCAGTAGCCTGCTCCACCACGGCCTGCAGCAGAAGATAATTCAAACTCGAATACCGAAAAGTCCCGCGCTGCGAGATTTCGTCCGGCTCGGCAATCGATGCCACCGCTTCGGTCGCCGACTCGCGCCGAGTCCAGTCATCGGTGACCTCGAGGTCGTGCGGAAGCCCACTGGTGTGGTGCACCAGGTCGTCTATAGTCGTCGCCGGATCGGCCAACATCCGCCGAGCCTGCGGCACAACGTCGACCACCAGTGATGCGGCGTCGATGATACCGTCCCGTTCGAGCCCGCTAACGGTGGCGGCGGTGAACTGCTTGGAGACCGAACCCCAAACGAACGGGGTGGAGGTGTCGACCGGCTCTCCCCACCCGTCGACGCCCGTCGATGCTTCTGACAACACGCCGTCGGCATCGAGAATTTGCGCTGTCATACCTGGCGCACCGATCTCCGACGCCCAGCCGTCGATCTCCTTATCCAGATCGAACGATGGCTGTGTCTCTGCCGCAACGGAACTTGACCCTGCACCCATCGTGATGATCGCACCGGCTAGGAACAGCCCTATCGCGAGCCGTCGATAATGCCCTGTCACTGTGTCGAATACCCCTTCGAAGACGCGGTGGAGCATGACACTCCCCGACAACCTATCGCGCCATGTACGGACGCTCGATGAACTCTTCTTTTCGACTGGATGAATACCCTGCAATGGACCTTCATCGGCAAAATCTGCTCGCCCCCGCGCCGCTGAACCTCGGGGGCAACACGCCGAGAGGACACGGTTTGGCTCGCTCAGCCCGCATGATAGTTGTGCATCGAGGAGCTGAGGGCGGCACGATCGTTATCGTTTCGTGTCAAGGCCAATCGATACATGCATTGTTCAGGCACTCGTACGCTCCCGGCTACTTGTTAGCGCCCACGACATGGGCCCAATGACCTGTCCGACCGCTCACACGCGTGTTAGGTTTCGACAAACCGAAGAACATTCAAAGGGTCGGCAAGGACGCGTAAATCAGCGGCGCCACATCCCGTCGAGGAAACTCATCGGGGGCGGCAGCAGACTGCGTGTAGTTGCCGAACGGTGACCGGAAGGCCTCGCCCCATGGCACGTACAGTGCTCCACACCATCTCGAATACACGGATTCTCGCAATGCTCGCGGGTGTGTCTTTGGCTGCAGCCTCGCTCGTCGGCTGCACGTCTACCGACTCCGGCAGCAGCGAAGACCACCTTCAGTCACTGAAGGACAACGGAACGATCACCGTCGGATTCGCTGGCGAAGCTCCGTACAGCTTCGAAGAGAACGGTCAATTGACGGGCGCAACCGTGGCCCTGCACCGTGAGATCTTCGGCAACCTCGGCATCGATACAGTCGAAGGAGTCAATACTGACTTCGGCGCGCTCATTCCTGGGCTGCAGGCCAACAGGTTCGATGCGGTCAGCGCCGGCATGTCGATCCTTCCGCAGCGCTGCGAACAGGCGGCATTCGGTGATCCAGAGTTCAATTACACGACGGCGCTCATGGTCCCAGCCGGAAACCCGGCCGGTCTCACCGACATGCAGTCCGTGGCAGAGAAGGGCCTACGCCTTTCGACGATGACCGGCGCGATCGAGTCCGACTACGCGACATCTCTCAACATCCCCTCTACGCAGGTTTCGACTCCGCAGGACGGCATGGATGCTGTGACTTCGGGTCGCGCGGACGTTTTCGCGCTCACCGCAATCTCGCTGAACTGGATGAAGACCAACAATCCGGACGCCCCGGTCGACGTAACAGAATCCTTCGTCGCAGTCATCGACGGAAAGCCCCAGGTTGGTGCAGGTGCAACCGTATTCCGCACCGATGACACCGAACTCCTTGCTGCATACAACGAGGAACTCGCGAAGATCACCTCCGACCCCGACAAGTACCTCTCGCTTGTTGGCGAATACGGATTCACAGCAGAAGAACTGCCTGATCCGTCACTGACCACCGCGCAACTCTGCGAGGCAGACTCCTGAACGCAGTACGAGTAATCCGACCGTGAACGACAACATCGATGCCTTCCTGGATTCGTGGCCGCGAATCCAGGAAGGCATCACCACCACTATTCTTCTGACGCTCGGCGGCGCGATATTGGCCTTCGTCCTTGCCATCGTGCTCGGACTTGCCGCCGGCAATCGACATCTGTACGTACGCGCACCTTCGCGCATCATCGTCGAATTCTTCCGCGGCACATCGCTGCTGGTTCAGCTGTTCTGGCTTTTCTACGTGCTGCCGCTGTTCGGTTACCAACTCGATGCGATGTTTTGCGCGATTCTGGCGCTGGGACTGAACTACGGCGCTTACGGAGCCGAGGTCGTCCGGGGTTCCATTGCGGCCGTTCCAGCCCCGCAATGGGAAGCCGCACTAGCGCTGAATTTCTCTTCCACCCAACGCTTGCGGAGGGTCGTGTTCCCGCAAGCGTGGGTTCAGATGCTTCCGCCGCTGACCAACCTTCTGATCCAACTGCTCAAAGGCAGCGCTCTGGCGAGTTTCGTTCTCCTCCAAGACCTCACCTACCAGATCGAACAACTCAGACGAGGCACCGGCGACACCCTTTTTGCCTTCGGAATCGGTCTGATTTTGTACTTCGTGATCGCCTACGTCCTGACGTTGCTGATGAACGTTCTCGAAGTCCGCGCGAAGGGAAGACTCGGCACTGGACCGTCACTCCGTGAGGTTCTGAGCCTGCGCCCCGAGAAGGTCAACGAGAATGTGGGGGTTGGCCGATGAGTGTCGACTGGAGTTGGGAACGGGCATGGGACTCTGTCCCCTACCTTCTAGAGGGATTCAAGATCACCGTCCTCGCGACTGTGATCGGCTTCGTGGTGGCAGCGGTTCTCGGATTGCTGATTGCCGTCGCTCGCCACTCTGCACCGAAGTTTGTGACGGTGCCGCTGCGGATAGCCTCCGAGTTCATCCGCCTCACACCGCTGGTGGTGCAACTGCTCTTCGCGTACTACCTGCTACCGCAGTTCTCTGCGTTGCAGATTGGTATCGCGGTGTTGGGCATCCACTATTCGACTTACATGGCTGAGGTGTACCGAGCCGGCATCGACGCTGTGCCGGTGGGGCAATGGGAAGCAGCACGCGCACTGTCACTACCGACGACCCGCACGTGGCGCGGCGTGGTACTCCCCCAAGCTATCCGCAACACCATTCCGGCTCTGGGCAACTACGCAATCTCGATGTTCAAGGACACACCGTTCCTGTTTGCGATCACCGTCGTCGAAATGGTCACGGCTGCACAGCAATACGGAGCTAGAACTTTCCAGTACTTGGAACCGATCACGATGGCCGGCGTCATCTTCTTGATTGCGAGCTACCCCACGTCGATCCTCATCAGAAGACTGGAGAAGACACTTGCCTACTGACGGCACAAAGCCCATGATCTCGTTCGACAAGGTCGTCAAAAAATTCGGTGATCTCGTTGTGTTGGATCACTTGGACTTCAGCGTGAAACGTGGCGAACGCGTCGCGCTGATCGGCCCCAGCGGATCGGGAAAGACTACGATTCTCCGCTTGCTGATGACGATCGAAAAAGTCAGCGGCGGAGTCATCTGGGTCGAAGACCAGCCGCTGAGTCACCAGTACAAAGGCGACAAGCTCGTGGTGGCCTCCGAAAAGCATCTACGTTCTGTGCGCACAAAGATCGGCATGGTCTTTCAGCAGTTCAACCTGTTTCCCAATATGACCGTGCTGGAGAACATCACAGAAGCACCGATCCACGTGCTCGGCAAAAGCAAAGCCGATGCCGTCGCACGTGCGCGCGAGCTACTCGAAACGGTAGGGCTGGCAGACAAGGAAAACACTCACCCGACCAAGCTGTCCGGTGGTCAGCAACAGCGCGTTGCGATCGCACGCGCCCTCGCAATGGATCCCGACATCCTCCTTCTCGACGAGGTGACCTCGGCGCTCGATCCCGAACTGGTCGCTGATGTACTCGACGTGCTCCGGACCATCGCCGAAACAACGGACATCACGATGCTCATCGTGACCCACGAAATGGGCTTCGCACGTGACGTCGCAGACCGTGTGCTCGTCTTCGACAACGGACGAATTCTAGAAGAAGGTACTCCCGAAAATATCTTTACGAACCCGAAGCAAGAGCGGACAAAGGCATTCCTCAAGGCCGTGCTATCGAACTAATCGGCTACGCCCTCGCTACGCCACGAGGGCTCGAATGCTGACCCGCTGCACCTGATACTCCGAATCGGCAACACCAGGTCGGATCATCTAAGTTGACGATCGTCGTAGGCAGGCTGCTCGTCTGGCTGATCGTCGGTGACGCTGTAGGCAAGGTGCCCACCGATGACACCTCCGACACCAGCGGCTGCCAGTCCGGCTACCGCCAGGCCCGTGGCAATGCCGTCGGTACGCGTTCGCCGTCGCAAGTACGAACCGAGAAACAGGAAGACACCAGCGGCGTTCGAGCCGGCATGAATCAGCCCGACGCGGCGTGCCCGGGTGCCCCGGGTGGACCAGTCGGCCCAGCCTGTTGCGATGGTCGCGGGGGCCGACACGAGGCCGAGACCGATCAGTCGCTGCGCGGCTTTCGTGTCGCGTCCGGTGAGGTCGAGGACAACGGCACTGGTCCACGCACCTACCGTGACGGTGACCAGCGCTGGGTGTATCGGATGCCCGATCCACGATCCTCGCAGCAGACCGCCGACCGGGTTGCCGTCGAGAGCAGGTTTGAGCAGATCTTTGATCGCGACGCTCGTCTTGTCGAGAAACGACGCGGATTCGAGGCTGTTCATCACACCGGGGAGAGTCATACTCCTCTGGCTACCCAGGTGTCAGTGGTACCAATCAGCGAGTTTCGAAGTTTACCCCAATGCATGAATATTTCCGTGGCGCCGCGCCCTCGTACACTGTACGGTAGAGCGAGTGTTCACCGAATCCGGCTGGATGCTCCATGCCTTCGGAAGGTTCCCACCCGACATGACCGTGGCTAATACCCCTACCAACGCTCTGAACACGATCGTTGTTCGAGGAGCGCGCGAGAACAATCTGCACAACGTCGACGTGGACCTACCCAAGCGTCAACTCATCGTGTTCGCGGGGGTCTCCGGATCCGGAAAGTCGTCGCTGGTGTTCGACACCATCGCTGCCGAGGCGCAACGCCAGATCAATTCGACCTTCACTGCGTTCGCTCAGACCTTCCTTCCGTCCTACGGGCGCCCCGACGCTGACCTGATCGCCAATCTGTCCGCAGTGATCATCGTCGACCAGAAACGGTTGTTCGGCAGCCCCCGATCCACCGTCGGCACCATCACCGACATCGGCGACTGGCTGCGCATGCTGTTCTCACGTGGGGTCAAGCCGTCGATCGGATACGCCAACGCCTTCTCGTTCAACGATCCATCCGGCATGTGTCCCGAGTGCGACGGACTCGGCGAAGCCAAAGTGATTGATATGGACGAACTCGTGGACGAGTCGAAGTCGTTGCGCGAAGGCCCTTTCAAGCATCCGGATTTCGATCCAGGGAAATGGCCGTACCGTGTCTTCGCCGACTCCGGCCTGTTCGACCTCGACGTACCCGTCGAGCAGTACTCCGCTCGCGAACGCCACATCTTCTTCGACGCCAAGCCCGGCGAGGTCGAGGTGGTCAACACCGACGCCGTCATGAAGAGCTACGAGGGCATTATCTCTCGTTTTCGGCGTAGCTATCTCTCCAAGGATGCCGACGCCCTCAAAGGCAAAGCAAAGGCGTCGTTCGATCGCATCGTCACCCGCGGCACCTGCCAGGCGTGCGGCGGCTCGCGCTACAACGAGACGATTCGCGGTGCAACACTCGAAGGTCTCTCTCTGCCCGACGCCTTTGCCATGCAGGTTTCCGATTTGGCCGCGCGCATCGACGATTGGAAGCTGAAGGACCTCGACGGCCCTCGCTCCGAGATCGTGACGCAGCTGCGCCGACTCGTCGACCTCGGCCTCGGGTACCTGAGCCTCGATCGCGCGACATCGACTCTGTCCGGTGGTGAGTCGCAGCGAATCAAGATGGTCCGCCATCTCGGTGCAACGCTCAACGACATGCTCTATGTGTTCGACGAGCCGACTACAGGGCTTCATCCTCGTGACGTGCACCGCTTGAACGAGATGCTGCTTGCCCTGCGCGACAAGGGAAACACCGTACTCGTCGTCGAGCATGACCCCGAAGTGATGGCGATAGCCGATCGTATCGTCGAAATCGGGCCAGGGGCAGGCAAAGCCGGCGGCACAGTCGTCTTCGAAGGGACGTACGACGAACTACGGGCTGCCGATACCAGAACAGGCAAGGCACTCCGGCGGGAGGGCGCAACCCTGCGAACTCCGCGGACGCCGACGGGTTTTCTGCAGATCACTGGGGCAAACACGCACAACCTCCGAAATGTCAGCGCAGATATTCCGCTCGGGGTCTTGACGGCCGTCACCGGGGTTGCGGGCTCCGGAAAATCGAGTTTGATCCACGGGCACTTGCGGTCGGTCGCGCCGGATGCAGTCATCATCGACCAGGCACCGATTCGCGGATCTCGCCGCTCGTCCCCCGCCACGTATTCGGGTCTCCTCGACCCGATCCGCGCGTATTTCGCCAAGACGACCGGCCAACCTGCGTCCCTGTTCTCCCCGAACTCCGACGGCGCCTGCGCGGACTGTCAGGGCGGCGGCATCATCTTCACCGACCTCGGGTTCACCGACCCCGTCTCCAGCACCTGTGAAACGTGCCAGGGCAGACGATTTCGGCCGGGCGCCATCAGACACACCGTCGACGGCATCAGCATCGCCGATATCTTCGAAATGTCCGTCGAGGACGCTCAGGACTTCTTCGAGGTCAAGAAGATCCGAGACATCCTGCACCGCTGCTCCGACGTCGGACTCGGGTACTTGT
The DNA here is from genome assembly GCA_038242295.1 of Mycobacteriales bacterium. Taxonomy (GTDB): domain Bacteria; phylum Actinomycetota; class Actinomycetes; order Mycobacteriales; family Mycobacteriaceae; genus Rhodococcoides. The sequence goes on from JBBSSG010000082.1 coordinate 10,026, forward strand.
CTCTGGGACAAAACCTTTCGTCACTGTCCGGTGGCGAACGGCAGCGCCTCAAGCTCGCTACCGAACTCGTCGGGTCGTCGCCAATCCTCGTCCTCGACGAACCGACGACCGGCCTTCACCCCTCTGATGTGTCGAATCTGATCAATCTACTGTCCGGGATGGTCGACGAAGGTCGAACCGTCATCGTCATCGAACACAACCTCGACGTGGTCGCCGCCGCAGACTGGGTCATCGACCTCGGTCCGGACGGCGGACACAATGGAGGTGAAGTCACCTTCACCGGCACTGTGGACGACCTGCTGCGCACCGATACTCACACAGGCGTGTACCTGGCGAAGAGCCTGGCGCAGTGACTATGCACGTCTATCCGATTCGCACGCCGTCCGTGATAATTCCGATTTCGGTCTTGAGACGATCCCACTGCGATGCGGCTACCGTTACGGTCACTTGGATCAAATATTGGTACGCAATGTGATGCACCGAGATGTACCGAGTTTGCGCAACCAGAAGTCGGTCACCACAGCGATACCTACCTCCAATCAGCAACGACGGCAAGCCACTTGCACGCTCGCGATCGTGACGAATCTCGGTCCATTCGGGCAGCGCACGCGAGTCTTCGAAGCCGTGCGCAAGGAGGTCGTCAGCGTCCACGAACCTTGACAACTTTCCAACCAGTATCACAGCATTCGGAACGAATCCCTCGACTATATGAGCGTGAGCCAACAGGACCGTCGCGGCGCCTGGAAACATTGTCTCCGGCGCTCGCTCCCATCCTGGCAATTCAGGAACAACGATCCTGAGTCGTGCGCAATCGTCGACACTTGCCGGATCCAGTTCCACACCGTGCCCGTCCAAGTACTCCTTGATCGTCACTTCATTCTTGATCACCGGACATTGCTACTGTTACGGGCTGAGGCTGCTCGCGACAGACGCAGCCTATGCCTCAGCGAAAGAGTGGGGAGAAGATTTCGTGCGTCGTCATGTGACAGTTGTTCCCTTATCTCTGGATACTCTCGGCACCACAACAAAAGCGCCATAATGGCATTCGGGTCCGCACCTAGCTCGAATGCCCTCAGCGCCATCGAATTCTGTGTGTCGAAGCGCTGCAATGTTCGATTAGGATCGAAGTCGCTGCACACCACTCTGATGAGTGGATTTCGTACGGTGTAAAGGTTCGTGTGCACGTCGAACGTATCGACCTGAATCTCGTCGATATCGTCCCAGCGGACGAAGTCTTCGGTGGACTTTCCCGTGGGCCATCGGCGCTTGTACGAGCGCCGCAGAATCCCATCAGGGTGCACTGACATATCAGTGCGCGTCCGTAACAAACCAGCGACGACGAATGCGAGCAGAACGAGTCCCCCCACCAACACGAACCCACTGACAGCATCGTTATCCCGCGAGGCAGGAAGTAGCGACTCCGACTTTCCGATATATCGCACTGCCCCAGCGATCAGTCCGCATACGGCGTATCCCAACAGCCCCACAACTAGCAGTCGACTCGACTTGCATCGAAACAACAGTCCGTCGCCGTGACGATCACTGTGGGTTGGTCCCACGGAATTTGGCACTGTTGATCGTGAAATTCCCGCCGCTGCGAGAAGCGCCGAACAGGGCAACGAAAAGCCAACAATCAAGGCAACGTTACCAGCGACAATGCCCCAGTCTCTGTCCCTGATTCCTGAGGCAACTACGACAAAAAATATTGCACTCACCATCACGAAGAATGCTAGTGCGAGAAGCCATAGCACTTTGAGCGGCTTCGGCCAGTATGGTTTCCAATCTGGGCGCTCAGGCAACGATGATTCGACACTACTTTGAGTCATGTCCCTCACTTTTTTACTGAACAACCCTGCTCACCAAACCTTTTGTAGTCCTCTAGTGGTGAGGTACGCGGATACACCACCCGCGACCAATCCGACGACCGCACCTCCGACGGTGCCAATTCCGGGGAAGACAGATCCGGCCAGTCCCCCCGCTGCCCCGGCCGCGAGTACACCGACCAGTGCTCCCGACGACTCCGTGACAATTGCTTGGGTGGGGTCCATACCTCCATCGATGTCGTTCTTGATGGCCGGAACTGTGCCCAAAACCGAACCGAAGACACCAAATCCGCGAGAGACGTTGCGAGCGACGTCGTCGACGGATCCGACCGCCGCGGTCTTCAATCCCTCGACAACACCTGTCGACATTCCTCCGATCACCGACGAGGCTACTGTCGCAGGAACATCCGGTTGCCAGGTGAAGCCGCCGTCTACGGTCTCGACGAAGTGACCGGGTGGGTTTTTCAATGCGAGCGCGATCAGTTCCCGTACCGACCCGTCGAGTCGGTTCATTGCGTCGACGACGGCCTGCTCAGCTTGGCTGAGTGCATCGACGATTCGTTGCGTCAACCGCGCCGCCGCTTCACGCATCGCCTGAGCTTCGTAGTTCTTGTTCTGAGTCGTGTCCGGAATTTTGGCAATCAGCGCTTCAGCGCTCACAATTCCCTGATCACTGACATCGAACAAGCTGGTTGTAGCAGCGCTGACCTCGAATTCTACGTGGGACTTCGCGGCCTCCACCAAACCTGCTGCTGTTTCATAGGCTTCGCTGAGGTTATGGATTTGTTCTGTGACTGCGCTAATCAGAGAACATTCTCTGACGATGCGAGTAGCTGCCGCACTTGCTGCATCGCCATGCCATGACTCCGCCAAGACGTCCTGCTCGTCGAGAACATGTGCGCGCTGCCCATCGATCCGCTCGACGACTTCGGCGAGACCGGAATGTGTAGAACGCAGCGTGTCCGGTTTCCAACTCCCCACCTGAGAAACTGTAAGCGTCATCTCGGGACGTCCATCGAGGACAGCTTCTGAGTGAACTCATCTTCGGTTAATACGTAATCTCGAGCTACTCCGCGTGCAATCTCAGCGACGTCCGCGAGTCGGCCGGCCAGTCCCAGTACCGAACTCGACACCGCTGCGGCGATCGTGGCACTGAAAACGTTGAATTCGGTACCAGGCAACGCATGCTCCGAAGCCTCGAGCGGTGCCAGCGTGTCGATTTTGGCCAACGCTGCCTCCGACTGCCCCAATGACTCTGCGAATCTACGCACCATCTCGGGGTCGACCTCGACCATCGCACGTCCTCTCGGCAGTAGGCCACGACGACTATCAGTGACCTTCCTCCCTTTAGACGCCGATCGCAGCCCGACGGTTCCACGCCTGTCAGGGTGGACACATCATCTTCGCGGATCTCGGGTTTACCGCCCCCGTCTCTGGCTCGTATGAGACGTTTCAGGGCAGCCGGTTTCGGCCGGACGCATTCAGACACACCGTCGACGACATCAGCATCGTGGATGTCGTCGAAATGTCCGTCGAGGACGCTCAGAACTTCTTCGAGGTCAAGAAGACCCGAGACATCCTGCACCGATACTCATACGGGCGTTTACTTGGCCAAAAGCACAGAACATCAGCATCTTTGGCAGTCTCGACCCGGTTCTGCTGACAGTGTCGAGACTGCCTAGACATCGATTCGATCAAGTTCGCGCAGTGGGTGTCGCAGCCGGGGTTCAGCTCGCGCGGTCGGGTTGCGAGGCTTTCAGCATGTCGTCACGCTCGACGACCTTGATGCGCTCTCGACCTTCGGGCTCGCCGAGCCCGCGCTCGTAGGCGTCGAGCTTGTGCCAGCCGTCCCACGTTGTGTAAGGCTTCTGGCCGGCGTCGAGCAGATCGATGATCGCGTTCTCGGACAGATCGGTCGGCTCGGCCAGTTTGCCGGCGAGGAAGTCGGCCTCCAAGCAGGCGACGGTCTCATTGGCGTCGCCCTTGGTGGAGCCGATGAGTCCGACGGGACCGCGTTTGATCCAGCCCGTGACGTAGGTCTTGGCGAAGCACGAGCCGTCCTCGGTGGTGACGCGGCCGGCGTCGTTCGGGACGGTGCCCGCCTGCTCGTCGAACGGCAGTTGCACGATGTTGTGCGAGCGGTAGCCCACCGCGCGGTACACGGCCTCGACCGGCCAGTGATTGAACTTGCCGGTGCCTCGAACGTTGCCGGTGCCGTCGAGCTCGGTGCGCTCGGTGCGCAGTCCTACGACCTTGCCATTCTCGCCTACGACCTCGACGGGACTTTCGAAGAAGTGCAAATGGATGCGGTTCTGGCTCTCGCCGGGATCGCGCAGCGCGTAGTCCTGGATGATGCTCGCGACCTGATCCACGATTTTCGAGCTGCGGCGCGCCACCGTGGAGGCCTCATCGTAGTCGATATCCTCCGGTGCGACGATGACCTCGATGGTTGTCGAGTGGTTGAGCTCCTTGAGCTCGAGCGGTGTGAACTTGGCTTGCGCCGGACCGCGCCGACCGAACACGTGCACGTCGGTGGCCTTGTTGGCCTTGAGCCCGTCGTAAACGTTGCTGGGGATGTCGGTGCGCAGCAGCTCCTCGCTTGTCTTCGCGAGCACCCGTGCCACATCCAGGGCGACGTTCCCGACGCCGAGCACTGCCACATTCGTAGCACCGAGCGGCCACGTGCGCGGCACATCAGGGTGGCCGTCGTACCAGGACACGAAGTCGGCGGCACCGTAGCTACCGTCCAGGTCGATCCCGGGGATATCCAGGGGCCGGTCCGCGTTCGCGCCGGTGGAGAAGATCACCGCGTGATAGAGCGAATGCAGCTGTTCCAACGTGATGTCCGTGCCGTAGTCAACGTTGCCGAGCAGCCGGACGTGGGGCTTGTCGAGCACCTTGTGTAGCGCGGTCACGATGCCTTTGATGCGCGGGTGGTCCGGGGCCACGCCGTATCGGATCAGGCCGAAGGGCGCGGGCATACGCTCGTAGAGGTCGATGCTGACACCGCAGCCGGAAACTGCGGTGTCGGATTTCATCAGAGCATCGGCGGCGTAGATCCCAGCGGGGCCGGCACCGACGATCGCGACCCGAAGTGGCCGTGGGTCGTTTTCCTCGGACGATTCGATCGTTGCTGCAACGGAATTTTCAGTGCTCATAACAATATTCTGTTCTTTCTGTCATGGCTGAAGAGTGTCGTCGGGAAAACCGCGGCTAGCTCAGTGACACTCAACGCCGCTAGGAGGATTGTCAGCTTTGCCGAAGCCGTGTGAGCCGGACCGGTTGGCCGTCCTTGGGGAACGGCAGAACCTTGAGATCTATCGGCGCCTCGTAGCCCGGGTCTACGTGCCACTCGAAGTTGCGCAGCAGATGGTGCAGCACGATCTTGATCTCTGCACCGGCGAAGTGCAGGCCGATGCACTTGTGCACCCCGCCGCCGAAGGGCTGCCACGCCATGCGGTGGATCTTGTCTTCCTTGCGTTCGGGGGAGAACCGGCCGGGATCGAACGTCTCCGGATCGGGCCAGTATTCCTCCATGTGGTGAGTGAAAGTAGGCGAGATCGCGACCATGGTGTCTGCGGGGATGAAGTGTCCCAATACCTCGGTGTCCTTCACCGTCTTGCGCACGATGGCCGGCACCGGCGAGACCAGCCGCAAGGATTCCTTCATCACCAGATCGAGCGAGCCGAGCTGCTTGAGCTGGCTGTACTCGAATTCGTCCGAGCCGAGCGCTAGGGATTCCTCCCGGCAGCGGTCCTGCCACTCCGGATGCTGCCCGAGGTACTGCATCATCGTCGAGAGGGTGATCGTGGAGGTGTCGTGCGCGGCCATCAGCAAGAAGATCATGTGGTTGATGACGTCGTCGTCGCTGAACTTCTCGCCATCGACCTCCACCCGGCACAGCACCGAGAAGATGTCCTCACCATCCCCGGCCCGACGCGCCGGCAGATACTCTCGCAGGAATTCCTCCAGGTTGCGGCGGCCGACGACGCCTCGGTGCCATCGCCCGCCTGGCACTGGGTACCGCACCAGTGCGGTGGCAGCCTGGACGCAGTCGACGAACGATTTGTTGATCAGGTCGATGCGCTCTTTACTGGCCCCTGGGGCGCCGCCCATGAAGACCTCGACTGCCAGGTTCAGAGTCAACTCTTTCAGCTTCGGGTAGACCTGGACGGCCTCCCCTGGCTGCCATTGCGCAACCGCATTCTCGACCGCCGGATCGATCGCCGCGGCATAGCGCGCGAGACGGTCCGGGGCAAATGCCTGCTGCATCAGTCGTTTATGCGCCATGTGCTCCTCGAAGTCCAGGAGCATCAGGCCGCGGTCGAAGAACGGTCCGATCAGGAACCGCCACGCATCACCGTTGCCGAAGGCCTTATCCCTGTTGCTCAGCACCACGTCGGAGGCGTCCGGTCCAAGCAACGCGACGAACTTCTTACCGAAAGTCTCGAACCACGAGACCGGCCCGTAACGGTGATAGCGGGTTTCCCACATTTTCATCGGATCCCGGAGGTACTCGAGCCCGTGCCCGAGCACCGGTAGACCGCGGTTGCCGGGTACCGGTTTCAGATCGCTATC
>JBBSSG010000083.1:0-16356 GCA_038242295.1 Mycobacteriales bacterium
CGCCGGGGCAGTGGACGACGCCTCGCTGGCGGCCGTCCGCGAGCTGGGGCCGGCCGCGGTGGTGCTGCTCGCCGACCCCGCGGGCGAGCTGGTCGACGTGCTCCGTCCGGCCGGGTAGGTCCTGCTCGCCATGCCTCCCGAGACCCAGCCTCCCCAGACCCAGCCTCCCCAGACCCAGCCGTCGTTCCGTGCCGGCTTCGCGTGCCTGGTGGGGCGGCCCAACACCGGGAAGTCGACGCTGACCAACGCACTCGTCGGTACCAAGATCGCCATCACCTCGTCGCGTCCGCAAACGACGCGCCACACTATCCGCGGCATCGTTCACCGTGATCACGCTCAGCTCATTCTGGTAGATACTCCCGGATTGCACCGCCCGAGAACGCTTTTGGGTCAGCGCCTCAACGACCTCGTGCAAGATACTTACTCCGAGGTCGATGTGATCGGTTTGTGCATTCCTGTCGACGAGAAGATCGGTCCCGGTGATCGCTGGATACTCGATCAGGTCCGCCACATTGCACCGAAGACGACGCTGATCGGCATCGTGACCAAGATCGACAAGGTCAAGAAGGAACGCGTCGTCCAACAGCTCATGACCCTGTCGAAGTTGCTGGGAGAAAACAGTCACGTGATTCCCGTGTCTGCCGAGTCCGGTGAGCAAATCGAGAGACTCGTCGACCTACTCGCGTCGGAACTGCCCCAGGGGCCGGCTTTCTATCCGGACGGCGAACTGACGGACGAACCCGAAGAGGTTCTCATGGCTGAGCTCATTCGTGAGGCTGCTCTCGAAGGCATTCACGACGAGCTCCCGCACTCCTTGGCGGTGGTGATAGACGAGGTCACCCCCAGGGAAGGCCACGACAACATGCTCGACGTGCACGCGATCCTCTACATCGAACGCTCCAGCCAGAAGGCCATCATCATCGGCAAGGGTGGTTCGCGGTTGAAGCAGGTCGGTACCGAGTCTCGTCTGCAGATCGAAAAACTCCTCGGCACCAGGATCTACTTGGACCTGCACGTCAAGATTGCCAAGGACTGGCAGACCGACCCCAAGCAGATGGGCAAACTCGGCTTCTGACGCGGTGCCGGCGAACGGCTCTATCGGGGGTTTCGTACCAGGCCGGGGAGGGCTGATGCCGAACAAGACGCTACTGATGATTTCGGGTTCGCTTCGAGAGGGCTCGACCAATACAGCCGCGGTCAACACTGCCGCCGGGTTGGTCCCACCCGAGTGGACCGGACAGATCTATCGCGAGATGGTCGCACTTCCGCATTTCAACCCCGACCACGACGACGAGTCGGTGGGGCTCGAGGACAGCGCGGCCCGCCTGCGACGAGCCATCGGGGCCAGCGATGCGGTGCTGTTCTGCACCCCGGAGTATGCGGGCGCGCTGCCGGGCTCCTTCAAGAATCTCCTCGACTGGACCGTCGGCGGGATGGAGATCGTCGGCAAGCCCGTGGCCTGGCTGAATGTGTCGGCAAGCGGCACCCGTGCTGCCGATGCGCATGATTCTTTGCGCAAAGTACTCGGCTACACCGGCGCCGACATCGTCGAGGCGGCATGTGTGCACATTCCAGTTGCTCGCGCGGATATCGGCGACGATCTACTCGTGGTCAACGACGAGTTCATCAGCGGCGCGACTGCCGCCCTGCTGAGCCTTGCGTCATACGTCGCAAGGGCTCGAGTGGACTGACTTCGACGGGCTGCGTTCGACACGGGGTCGCTGGGCCGTGCGCCCGGGCCGCAGCGTGGGAGACTGGAATGCGTGAGGCTATACCGGGACAACGCAGTCGTGCTGCGCCAGCACAAGCTGGGTGAAGCCGACCGGATAGTCACACTCCTGACCCGAGACAACGGAATCGTCCGGGCAGTCGCGAAAGGCGTACGTCGCACGAAATCCAAGTTCGGGGCCAGGCTCGAGCCGTTTGCTCATATCGACGTTCTTCTCTATCCCGGACGCAACCTCGACATCGTCACCCAGGTGCACAGCATCAACGCCTTCGGCGGCGACATCGTCACCGATTACGGCTGCTACACCACCGGATGCGCAATTCTGGAAACTGCGGAACGCCTCGCCGGGGAAGAGCATGCACCCGCGAAGCGTCTGCATCAACTGACGGTCGGGGCATTGCGCGCCCTCAGCGAGCGCGCCCGGCCACCGGAGTTGATTCTCGACGCCTTCCTACTTCGCGCCATGGGGTTCGCCGGGTGGGCGCCGGCGTTGACCGAATGCGCCCGATGCACCGCACCCGGCCCGCACCGAGCGTTCAACGTCGCAGCCGGCGGTTCGGTGTGTGTGCACTGCAGGCCGCCCGGATCTGCCACGCCGATGTCCGGGGTTCTCGACTTGATGGTTGCACTCGAGCGCGGTGAATGGGACTACACCGAGACAACGTCGACGGCTGTGCGCAGTCAGACGAGTGGCCTCGTCGCGGCGCATCTGCAATGGCATCTGGAACGTCAGTTGCGGACACTGCCCCTGATCGAGCGAACCAAGCCGCATCAGGTCGAGCCGGATTCGGCTCGAGTGCCGTTCGTCGGGCAGGATGAAGACCGTGATTCGACGACGAGAACCGCGCATACTGCCTGACGAAGCGTCGGCCGTACGTCTCCCGGATCCACATCCGTCGGGTGCGCGGCCGCCCGTTCTCCAACCGGAACTCATTCCGCGTCATGTTGCGCTGGTGATGGATGGCAACGGGAGATGGGCTCAGGATCGGGGTATGCCGCGTACGGCCGGGCACGAGCGTGGTGAAGCCGTCCTGATGGACACGGTCTGCGGCTGCATCGACATCGGTGTGCAGTGGCTGTCAGCCTATGCATTCTCGACCGAGAACTGGAAGCGGAGCCCGGAGGAGGTGAAGTTCCTGATGGGCTTCAACCGCGACGTTATTCGCCGGCGACGCGACGAGATGAACGAGATGGGTGTGCGGGTTCGCTGGGCCGGGCGTCGGCCACGCCTGTGGCGCAGTGTCATCAAAGAACTCGAGGTCGCGGAAGAGCTGACCAAGACCAACACCGTCATGACGCTGACAATGTGCGTGAACTATGGCGGTCGCGCCGAGATCGCCGATGCGACAAAGGAAATAGCCCGCCAGGTCGCTGCCGGCAAGCTTAATCCGGAAAAGATCACCGAAGCGACCATCGCCAAATACCTCGATGAACCCGACATGCCCGACGTCGACATGTTTCTGCGGCCATCAGGGGAGCAGCGGACGTCGAATTTCCTTCTGTGGCAGTCGGCTTACGCTGAGTTCGTGTTCCAGAAGAAGCTTTTTCCGGACTTCGATCGCCGGGATTTGTGGGCAGCGTGCGTCGAATACGCGTCCAGAGACCGCAGATTTGGTGGAGTCAAATATGAGTGAGCAGTTGTCGTTGCAGGCCCGCGCCCAGATCGCCCTGGCGCAGTTCGCCACCGTCGTAGTGGGGGAGGAAGGCTCCCTCGGTTTCGACTATGCCGGAGCCCTGTGCTCGCTGCGGTCGGTTGCACTCTCGCCAGGCTTGGAAGTGCTTTCCTTGACGGCGGTGCTTGCCTGGGACCGTCCGATGAAGGCGTCGCTGCACAAGAAGGTGGCCGACCGCAATGCCGACTCCCAGTTCGGGTCCATTTCGGTCAACGCGCACGACAAATTCGCAGATGTACTGTTGCGCTACACGTTTCCGGCCAGCGGATTGGACGACGAGGCACTGATGACCATGCTCGTCCTGGTTCTCGGCGGCGTCGAAAAAGCCAGAGCCGGACTGCTGGCCTGAGCTAACGCTCGGTGCACTTACTGCAGATGCCGAAGATTTCGACCGTATGACTCACATCGGTGAAATCGTTGCTTTCGGCGACGTCTCGAGACCATTTCTCGACGGCCGGCCCCTCGACTTCGACGGTGTATCCGCATTCTCGACACACCAGGTGATGGTGGTGTCCATCGGAGCAGCGTCGGTAGACGGACTCGCCGGTGTCGACTCGCAGGACGTCCACTGTCCCCGCGTCGGCCAGGGTCTGCAGGGTGCGATAGACCGTGGTGAGACCGATGCCTTCGCCGCGCTTGCGGAGCTCGTCGTGTAGATCCTGCGCGGAGCGGAATTCGTCGATCGAGTCGAGCAAGTCGGAAATCGCGCTGCGCTGTCTGGTCGCGCGCACGCCGACCACGACGGGCTTGCGGGGACGGGCAGTTTCGGTCAGTGATTTCTCGGTCATCGATTCAGCCTTCCTCGGCGTGGGCGACTGCATCGACGACGATGTGAGCCAGGTGATCGTCGACGAGTCGGTAGAGAACTTCGCGTCCGTTGCGTTCGCCTTTTACAACCCCGGCGGCCTTCAAGATGCGGAGGTGCTGGCTGATCAAGGGTTGGGTCACTCCGAGCGCACCGACCAACTCGTGCACACAACGCTCGGACTCGCGTAGTTGCAGAACGATCGCGATTCGAACGGGTGCTGCGAGGGCCCGGAGAATGTCGCCGGCGGTGGCGAGGGTCTCCTTGGGCGGAACAGGCGCGAGGGGAGCGGATGCGAAAGGACTGTGGGGGTGCTCGGGATCGTGGCCGTGTCCATCGACAGGATGTGAAGGGTCTGTCTCCATGGTTGCCAACAGATTCTCCCTTTGACGAGGCTCGGGTGCTGCCACCACACTAGTCCAGCGAGTGTTAATGCAAACCACTTCCATTTCTATATGCACGACTGTGCATCTTTAGCGTAACGGGGAGTGTTCGGAGAAACCTGCCGCGACCGATAGGGTTGCGCAAGGCATAGTGCCTGCTTTTATTCCGTTGTTTCAACACCTCAGATGGAGAGCTCCGCCAGTGGCACCCAAGTCCAAAGTCGAAACCGTGGCCAACCTCGCGAAGCGTAGAGGGCTCGTCTACCCCTGCGGCGAGATCTACGGCGGTACCAAGTCGGCCTGGGATTACGGTCCGCTGGGCGTCGAGCTCAAGGACAACATCAAGAAGCAGTGGTGGCGCAACATGATCACCACTCGCGAAGACACCGTCGGTCTCGATTCCTCGGTCATTTTGCCGCGCCAGGTCTGGGAAGCGTCGGGACACGTCGAAACCTTCAGTGATCCCCTGGTTGAGTCGCTCATTACACACAAGCGCTACCGCGCCGATCACCTCCTCGAAGCTTACGAGGAGAAGCACGGGCATCCACCGGCGAATGGTCTCGCTGATATTCGCGATCCCGATACCGGCGACCCGGGCCAGTGGACCGAACCGCGCGCATTCTCCGGATTGCTCAAAACATTCCTCGGACCGGTCGACAACGAGGAAGGGCTGCACTACCTGCGGCCCGAGACCGCCCAGGGCATTTTCGTGAACTTCGCCAACGTCCTGACGACCTCACGCAAGAAGCCGCCGTTCGGTATCGGTCAGATCGGCAAGAGCTTCCGCAACGAGATCACTCCCGGAAACTTCATCTTCCGCACCCGCGAGTTCGAGCAGATGGAGATGGAATTCTTCGTCAAGCCCGGCGAGGACGAGCAGTGGCACGAATACTGGATCGACTACCGCATGAAGTGGTATACCGACCTGGGCATCGATCCCGAGAACCTTCGCCTGTACGAGCACGCCAAGGAGAAGCTCTCGCACTACTCCAAGCGGACAGTCGATATCGAATACCGCTTCGGCTTCCAGGGCAGTGCCTGGGGCGAACTCGAGGGCGTCGCCAACCGCACCGATTACGACCTGACGGTGCACTCCAAGGTCTCGGGCCAGGATCTCAGTTATTACGAGCAGGCCACCGACACTCGCTACACGCCGTACGTCATCGAGCCCGCAGCCGGGCTGACTCGTTCACTGATGGCTTTCCTCGTCGATGCCTATACCGAGGACGAGGCACCCAACGCCAAGGGCGGCGTCGACAAGCGCGTCGTGCTCAAGCTGGACCGTCGGTTGGCTCCGGTCAAGGTCGCTGTGCTTCCGCTCTCGCGTAACGCAGACCTCACGCCCAAGGCCAAAGATCTCGCGCAGCAACTGCGTCAGTACTGGAACGTCGAATTCGACGACGCCGGTGCTATCGGTCGCCGCTACCGTCGTCAGGACGAGATCGGCACGCCGTTCTGCATCACCGTCGACTTCGACACTCTCGACGACCACGCCGTGACGATTCGCGAGCGAGACAGCATGGCGCAGGAGCGAGTTGCGCTCGATCAGGTCGAGGGCTATCTCGCGCAGCGGTTGCTCGGAGCCTGATGCGCTTCGCGCCCGTGTGTGCGTAGTAGGAGCCAGTCCCTACTACGCACACACGGGCGGCGGAGCCGCACCTCAGAACCGGCCGCCACCTCCGCCGAAACCGCCACCTCCGCCGCCTCCACCTCCGCCACCGAAGCCGCCGCCGCCGAAGCCTCCACCGAAGCCGCTGCCACCGCCGCGCAGAACGCTGTTGATGAGGATTCCGCCGAGGACCGCTCCTGCGACATTTCCCCCTCCACCTCCGCCGCGTGGACGATTACGATCTTCCCAGTCTCTGACGTCCGCCTGCGCGCTCCGAGAAGCTTGACTGGCTAATTGCGCTGCGGCCTGAGCATGCTGGAGCGCCTGCGCTGGGTTCGAGGACTCGAGATGGCGGGCGGCCTCGAAATTGCGTTCCGCCTCGGCGAGGCGGGTTCGCGCTTCGGCGCCGACGCCGCCGCGCCTGGTCGATATGTAGTCTTTCGCCGCGGTGATTTGAGACTGAGCACTGCCGATGTCACGCGCGAGCCGAGCGCGCAGAAGCTCGTCCTGCTCTTTCACCTCGGTAGCGTCTTCGATCGTCGCGTCCAGTTGCTGATCTGCCGCAACGAGTTGGATGTAGCTTCCGAGCGGATCCGACGCCTTGGACTCCTCGGCATTGCGCAGTGCCTGTTCGGCGGCTGCACGCGCCTTGTCCAAGTCGGGCCCTCCGTGCCTACTCAGCGTTGCGGCGTTGGCGATATCTTTACGAACCTCTTCGATGGCGGCCGGAAGTGTCGCTATCGCGTTGCGGATGTCGCTCTGAGCGTGGTCGACGGCGTCGAGCAACGCACGTGCTTGTTCGGCTGCTTTCTCTGCGGTGCGGACGGCAGAGACCAATTCACCCTGTTTGCCCGCGGGGCGTGCGGCTGCGTCTCGGCCGACGGCGATGTTCGACTCGGCCAGTTCGATGGCCTCGCGAGCCATATCGACGTTGGCTTCGATCGATGCGAGAGCTGCCGGCGCAAATTCGGTGCGCAATTGTTCGAGAATCTGCTGCGACTCGGGCACTCGGACAGTCAGGCCGATAACAGTTTGCGTCAGCGAATCCAGCTTCGATCCAGCGTTGATCAGCAGATCTCGCATCGATTCGAATTCCGCTACCCGAGAGTCGAGTTCGTGATCGGCTCGGCCGCACGACGAAATGATGTGGACGAGCATCGAGCGCCGTTGATCCGGAGTTTCGGGAATGGCGTCGTCGAGACGCTGCCGCATCTCGAACGCCGATGTGAGTGCCTTCTTGGCCTCTTCGTACGCCTTGATGAATGGCGCTGCTGTTCGATCTCCGAACTCGGATCGAGCGATGGTCAACTCTTCCTCGCTTGCGCGAACAGCGTTGTCCGTTTCGACGAGCATCGAGTGGGCGCGGGCATCGAGGACATCGAGCGGGAGCGCGTTCAGCGCGGCGGTATCGGTCGGATCGATGTTGTGCGCTGCTTCGATGCTGTCCTTGTGCAGCTGACTCTTTCGACGAGAGGAGTAGGCGGCGGCTCCGCCACCGGCGACGAGTACTGCACCCGCACCGATCAGCCACGGTGTGCCGGACCCGTCCGAGCCGGAAGAAGAGTAGGCCTCCTCGAGGCTTCCTGCTGTTGCGATGACTGTGCCGGACCAATCTCGCTGTGCCAGCGCGGGCTCGACCTCATCGATCCGGATCGATTCTTGCTCCGCCGAGGTGATCTCGGTCAAGGATTTGTCCACGCCGAGGTAGTACGCCCGGCTATCCGTCGCTACCGCAAGGAGCACGTCCCGCTCTCCGAAGTCGCTCGCGTTGTACGTCTGTTCCGCCCAGCTCGCGGAGGACAAGTTATCGAAATCGGAGACGAAGGTGACCCAGAGTCGGAGACGACTGTTCTTGTAGAGGTCGTCGATTGCAGCCTGGATGTCGCCGACACTTTGCCTGTCGAGCACCTGCACTTCGTCACTGATCTGCGTGTCGAGGCGCGACGGCGGTTCGGCCGAGCCGGTACCTGCGGCGCCGACGAAAGCGGTGAATCCCATGACGGTGGTGACTGCGCTGTATGCGAGAACTCTCCGGACTGCAACGAAAGCGGACCGGTGCTCTGCCTGATCTACTGCCATAGGTACCGAACTTACCGGGAGGACAAGTTCCGTGGCTTCGCCGAGCGGACAACCATGACACTTGTCATGGCGAGAACATGACGCATGGACGAAGTTCGCCGCCCTCGACGCGAGCAGTGTTGCTCTCATGACAACGACACCTTCGGTGCACCTGGACCATCTGAGCAAATCATTCGGAAATGTCCGAGCCGTCACGGATGTGAGCTTGCGAATCGAACCGGGCGAGGTCGTCGCATTTCTCGGACCCAACGGCGCCGGCAAGACCACAACGATCGACATGATGCTCGGGCTGGCGAAGCCGGACTCGGGAACGGCCCGGGTATTCGGCGCCTCGCCCGCAGACGCCATCAGCGCGGGACGGGTGTCCGCGGTGATGCAGACCGGGGGCCTGCTCCGCGACCTCACCGTGCGGGAGACGATCCGCCTCACCGCATCGCTGTTTCCCCGTACGAGTCCGGTGGACAACGTCCTCGAACGCGCGGGAATTACAGACATCGCCGACCGACGCGTCGCCAAGTGCTCGGGTGGTGAACAGCAGCGTCTACGGTTCGCCCTCGCGCTTTTGCCGGAACCGGATCTGCTGATTCTCGACGAGCCGACCACCGGAATGGACGTCGAAGGGCGGCGCGATTTCTGGAACGCGATTCGGCACGACGCGCGGGGCGGCCGCACCGTCCTCTTCGCTACCCACTACCTCGACGAGGCCGACGCATATGCAGATCGCATCGTGTTGCTTCGCCACGGCCGGATTGTCGCCGACGGCAGTGCAGCTGAGGTGAAGAACCTGGCATCCGGACGCACAGTGACCGCGACGGCCGCGGGCATCGACCAGTCCGCGCTGCTTTTACTGCCGGGGGTCGATCGAGTCGAGGTGCGCGGCGAGCGAGTCATCGTGCACGGGCAGGACTCCGACACCGTGGCCAGGTACCTGCTGACACACACCGATGCCGTCGACCTCGAAATCGTGTCCAAGAACCTCGAAGATGCGTTTCTGACTCTGACAACCGATCACTCCACCGATCTCGTAGGGAGTTCGCTATGACCACCACGCTGACATCGGATCGGCCGAAGCTGACACTTGGCGGATTCAGCCCGACGTTCCTCGGCCTCGAAATCAAGCGGCTCGTCCGCAACCGTCGAACAGTTGTTTTCACCCTCGTGATGCCGCCCGTGTTCTTCGTCATTTTCGGGACAGCGTCCGACTACTCGTCGAATTATGCTTTCGCACAGGGCAATGTCACCGCGTTCATTGCCATCAGCATGGCCGTGTACGGGGCGATGCTTGCCACGACGAGCGGCGGTGCGATGGTCTCCGTCGAACGCGCACAGGGTTGGAGCCGGCAACTGCGGTTGACTCCGCTGAAGCCCGTCGCCTACATCGTCACCAAGATGCTCGTGGCGATGACAATGGGACTGGCCGCGATCGTCGTCGTGTACGCAGTGGCATCGGTGTTCGGCGCCGATATGCCCATTTGGGTCTGGATCTCCACCGGCGTGATCGCGTGGCTCGGTAGCTCTGTGTTCGCGGCATTCGGGTTGTTCATGGGATATCTCCTGCCGTCCGAGAACGTCATGCAGGTCCTCGGTCCCGTCCTCGCCGCACTCGCGTTTGCCGGCGGACTGTTCGTGCCGCTTGCCGACAGTGGTTGGTTCTCACTTCTCTCGAAGTTCACCCCGCTCTATGGACTCGCCACGGTGGCGCGCGCTCCGTTCACCGATCCGAGCGCCGCTACCCTCGCCGTCGCCGTACTGAATGTGGTGGTGTGGGCAGGGGTATTCATCGTCGGCGCGGCCGTGTTGTTTCGCCGTGATACCCAACGCGTCTAACGGCCGGTACTAGCGTGAATGCCATGACGCTTGCGAGCACGGACGCATCCGACAATATGAACCGGATTCGCCGGTTCGGCGGGGTCTTCGGGGGGATTTGGCTGTTCTATCTGGCCTATCCACTCAGTGGGGCGCTCGCACTGCCGAGTATGTGGCAGAAGATCGGCGGAACCGCGGTTGTCGTCGGATTCGGTGCAACATTCGTCGCCACTTTCTGGGGTTTTCGAAACGCGAAAAATGCAGGCCGGAATCTCGAATTGCACAGGGCATGGTCCGGATTGGCTGTCATGGCAGTGCTAGTTGCGGTCCTTGCCGTCATGATCGGAAGTGAAGCGTTCGGCGCGACGATCTATATGGCAGTGCTCGCCGTCATGACGTTGCCGAATCGCCAAGCCTGGGTCATTGTCGTCACCCTCATCGCAGTCGTCGAGATTGTGCCGCGCATCGTGCCTGCATGGGACCCGGGCACGTTCTTCGCACTCCAACTCGTGATCAGCGCGGTTGCGGCCTGGGGCATCACGCAGGTATTCGCCCGAAATCATGAATTATCGGAGGCTCGGCAACAACTCGCAGACCTGGCCATCGTCGCCGAACGTGAGCGATTGAGCCGGGACCTTCACGACATCCTCGGTCATTCGCTGACGGTCATCACGATCAAAGCCGAACTCGCTGGTCGGTTGATCGACATCGATACCAAGCGCGCTGCCCGTGAGATAGCAGAGGTCGAGGAGCTTTCACGTCAGGCGCTGGCGGACGTACGGAGCACCGTCGGCGGTATGCACCGGATCGACGTCGGGGTCGAACTGGTTGCTGCCTGCAATGCCCTCGGCGCAGCGGGAATCGAGGCGCAGCTTCCCGCCGACGCCGACATCGTCAGCCTGCGCAACCGCGAACTGTTCGGCTGGACGCTGAGGGAGGCAGTGACCAACGTCATCAGGCATAGCGGCGCCGGCCGGTGCGTCGTCGAGCTGGGCCCATCGTCGATCAGTGTCGCCGACAATGGTTGCGGAGCGATCAGTGCGGCCGGTGACGGGAACGGACTCCGTGGGTTGGCCGAGCGGGTAGCGGTGGCGGACGGTTCTCTCGTGGTCGGACGAGACAGTTCGGGGGAGTTTCGAGTAGAGGTGAAAACGGCATGACCGTCAGACTTCTTCTCGCCGACGATCAGGCACTCGTTCGCGGCGCCCTCGCGGCGCTGCTCAATTTGGAATCCGATCTCGAGGTAGTAGCCGAGGTCGGCAGGGGAGACGAAGTAGTGGCAGCTGCCCTTGCGCATTCACCTCACGTCGCACTTCTCGATGTGGAGATGCCAGGGCTCGACGGGATTGCCGCGACCGCGGAACTGCGCACTCGCGTTCCTTTGTGTCGTGTGCTGATTGTCACCACGTTTGGACGGCCGGGGTATCTGCGCCGCGCCATCGACGCTGGTGCCGACGGATTTGTCGTCAAGGACACCCCCGCCAGGCAGCTCGCCGACGCCGTTCGACGCGTGAACATGGGCCTGCGCGTCGTCGATCCGACGCTGGCAACGGAGACACTGACCGCCGGAAACTCACCTCTGACCGCTCGCGAGCAGGACGTTCTTCGTGCGGCCTCGGCTGGGGGAACAGCCGGCAGGATAGCCGCGCAGTTGCATGTGTCCGAAGGCACCGTCCGCAACCATCTGTCCGCAGCGATCGGTAAGACGGGCACCACGACACGCGGCGAGGCTGTGCGTGTCGCCGAGCAACGCGGCTGGTTGTGAGTGAACGCCGCGCGAGGAACGACCCGGCTTCGCAGTCTCCGCGCGCCCCGGCGACGGCAGATGCGTAGGACTGGCAAACTCGAGGCGTGAACTGGACTCTCGATCGCGATCGGTACGGCGAACCGCAAGAGGATTCTTACGATACCTACGATTCCGAGCCGGACCGGCTCGGCTTTTTCGGCACGCTCGGGCGGTGGACGATGCGCCTTGTTCTCGGAGTTGTGTTGATGACACTGCTCGTCGTCGGAGGCACCGCTGTGCGGGCATGGCAGGTCGCTCGCATCGACGATCACACTCCAGCGGATGCAATCGTGGTTCTGGGTGCAGCGCAGTATTCCGGGACGCCGTCGTCCGTCTTCGAAGCACGCCTCGGCCAAGCAGCCACTCTTTTCGAAGAGGGTGTTGCACCCGAGATCGTCACCGTTGGTGGCAAGCAGGAGGGCGACCTGTACACCGAGGCCGCATCCGGTCGAAACTTCCTCATCGATCAGGGTGTCCCGGCGGAGAAGATCATCGCTGTCGAGGAAGGATCCGACACGCTCGAAAGCATCGAGGCGGTCAGCGACATCCTGCGTACAGCAGGTAAATCGTCGGTGGTTCTCGTCAGCGATCCCTGGCATTCACTGCGTACCCGCACAATGGCACACGACGCGGGGCTCGATGCCTGGACTTCACCCACCCGGACGGGTCCCGCGGTGTACACCCGCGAATCCCAAGCCCATGGAATCGCCCGCGAGACCGGGGCACTCCTCTGGTATCAGCTGACGCATTTCACCGCAGATTTTTCCTACACGGCAGGGCAATGACATTGAGGCAATACTCCGACCACGATCTGGAGAGGTTGGTTTCCGAGCGGCCCAAGACGGCGGGGTTGAACAGCGCGCGTGAGAACGCCTCGCATCGCAATGTGTTCGCACGTGACCGCGCCCGGGTGCTGCATTGCGCGGCACTGCGGCGTCTGGCAGACAAGACTCAGGTGACCGGCCCGCGCGACGGCGACACACCACGAACCAGGTTGACGCATTCGCTCGAAGTCGCGCAGATCGGCCGCAGTATCGCCGAGGGGATAGGTTCGGATCCTGACCTCGTCGACCTGGCCGGCCTCGCGCACGACATCGGACATCCGCCCTACGGACACAATGGCGAAAAAGCGCTCGATGAAGTTGCTGCCCAGTGCGGCGGGTTCGAGGGAAATGCCCAAAATCTTCGAATCCTCACCGCGCTCGAGCCGAAGATCCTCGACGCCGAGGGACGTACCGCCGGACTGAACCTGACCCGCGCGTCCCTCGATGCAGCGATCAAGTACCCGTGGACGCGTCCAAAGCCGGGGGCAAAGTTCGGGGCATACGACGACGACGCGCACATCCTCGATTGGGTACGGGCTGGGGCGCCCGCCCGGCGGCAATGTCTCGAGGCGCAGTCGATGGACTGGGCTGATGACGTCGCCTACTCGGTGCACGACGTCGAGGACGGCGTCATCGATGCCCGGATCGACTTCCGTTCCCTCAGTGATCCGAGCGAACAGCGGGGCCTGGCGGAACTCGGAGTCAAAGAGTTTCGCGGCCTCGATGTCAACGAGCTGATCGAGGCTGCGAACCGGCTGTCCCGGATGCCCGTCGTGGTGGCGGCAGGGCAATACGACGGAACTCTCCGAGCTTCGGTGGCGCTCAAGCAGCTGACGAGTGAGCTGGTCGGTAGGTTCGCCACCGCGGCTATCGAGTCCACACGCGCACGCTGGGGGACGGCGCCGTTGGCAAGGTACGACGCGGACCTGGAGATTCCGTCGATCGTTGCTTCGGAGGTGGCGCTGCTCAAGACCATGGCACTGCTCTACGTAATGTCCGACGCCGGCCACAAGGTCCGCCAAGAGCGTCAACGCGACCGAATTCATCGCGTCGCGGAATGGTTGCAGCGCTCAGCACCAGACGAGTTGGACCCGATACTCGTACCCGCGTGGAACAGTGCCAAAGACGACGCGGAGCGAACGCGGGTGGTGGTCGATCAGATTGCCTCGTACACCGAGAGCAGACTAGAGCTGGTGGACAAGCGGAGTCTCGGAGCGCAGGCCAGTTGGGGTTGATCAAAGTTCTTCGGTGGCGGCCGGCGGGACTAGACTGCGGGTGTGGCCGGCCGAATTCCTGAACGTGACATAGCCGCC
This sequence comes from Mycobacteriales bacterium, assembly GCA_038242295.1. Lineage (GTDB taxonomy): Bacteria > Actinomycetota > Actinomycetes > Mycobacteriales > Mycobacteriaceae > Rhodococcoides. Next base: position 14,008 of record JBBSSG010000083.1, read on the forward strand.
ATTCGCGAACGCACACGGATCGAAGACATCGTCGGTGACTATGTTTCGCTCAAGCGCGCGGGCGGCGATTCGATGAAGGGGCTGTGCCCGTTTCACGACGAGAAATCGCCGTCGTTTCACGTTCGACCCAACCACGGACATTTCCACTGCTTCGGCTGCGGTGAAGGCGGCGACGCGTACTCGTTTCTGCAGAAGATCGAGCACATCTCGTTCGTGGAAGCCGCCGAGCAACTCGCGGACCGGCTGAACTACTCCATCACCTACGAGGGCGGGGGACCGTCGGTTCAGCGCGATCGTGGCACGCGTGCCCGGCTCATCGCGGCGAACGCCGCAGCCCAGGTATTCTACGCCGCGCGGCTCCGCGAACCCGAAGCGCAGACCGCGAGGGACTACCTCACCGAACGCAACTTCGACGGCCAGGCTGCGCTCACCTACGGATGCGGGTACGCCCCCGATGGCTGGGACACCCTCACCAAGCACCTACTCAGCAGCGGCTTCGAGGCCAAGGAGATCATCGACTCCGGCCTGGCCAGTCCCGGCAAGCGCGGCACCCCGATCGACCGATTCCGCCGCCGGCTCGTGTGGCCGATCCGCAGTCAGAGCGGGGACGTCATCGGGTTCGGCGCCCGAAAATTGTTCGACGACGACACGATGCCCGGCAAGTACATCAATACACCGGAAACCATGCTGTACAAGAAGTCTCAGGTACTTTTCGGCCTCGATCTGGCGCGCAAAGACATCGCGAAATCACACCAAGCCGTCATCGTCGAGGGCTACACCGACGTCATGGCAATGCACCTCGCGGGCGTCAAGACCGCCGTGGCGTCGTGCGGCACCGCGTTCGGTGAAGACCACCTAGCGATGCTGCGCCGACTGATGATGGACGACAGCTACTTCCGCGGCGAACTCATCTACACCTTCGACGGCGATGCGGCCGGACAAGCAGCAGCGATGAAGGCGTTCGAGGGTGATCAGAAGGTCGCCGGTCAGACGTTCGTCGCGATCGCTCCCGACGGCATGGACCCGTGTGAACTGCGTCAGCAATCCGGCGACAACGCAGTGCGCGATCTGGTGGCGCGCCGCAGTCCGATGTTTGCCTTCGTAGTCAAATCGCTTCTGAGCGAACATGATCTGGATACACCCGAGGGCCGCGTGGAAGCCCTCCGCCGTACGGTGCCCGTTGTCGCGCGAATCAAGGACGCTTCCCTGCGCGACGAGTACGCCCGTCAGCTCGCCGGGTGGACCGGCTGGGACGACACCGCGATGGTGCTCGCGCGTGTGCGCGACGAAGCCAAGAAAAATGCGCGCGGAGGCGGCGAGAAGAAGAAGCGTGTGCCGTTCGAGAAGCGGCAGGAACCGCAACCGGAGACGCCTGCCGGTCCGATTCGGCCGCACCCGAAAGATCCTGCGCTGTGGCCGCAGCGAGAAGCGCTCAAAGCTGCCCTACAGAATCCGGCTATCGCTGGGTCGGTGTACGACTCGCTACCGCCGGAGACGTTCACTCACCCCGCGTATTCAGCCGTCAGTCATGCCGTGACAGCGGCGGGCGGGACAGCAGCGGGACTCGGTGGCGGCGAATGGGTCGACGCCGTAGCGCAACGAGCAGACACTCCTGTGCTCAAGTCGCTCGTGCTCGAGTTGGCCGTCGAACATATTCCGGTAGCCGAGATCGCACTGACCCGGTACATCGGCGGAGTCCTCGCGCGCCTACAGGAGGTATGGGTGGGGGAGCAGGTTGCCGAGCTGAAATCGAAGATGCAGCGCATGGCGCCCGCCGACAACCCGGACGAGTACTACACGCTGCTCGGCGATGTCATCGCGCTCGAACAGTACCGACGCAGTCTGCTGGAACAGGCCATCGGCAATGCCGAGGATGCGTCGGCCGCGGGCTAGTTCTACCTTCGGAGCTGATCCTGCGGGATGTACAATTGCGATTCGTCGTCGATCGTCTTCATCGGCTCGAGCTTCGGCTGAGTGCTCAAAGAATCCGACAGTTTCTGTCGGCCCACGTCGATGACCTTCTTCGTAGCCGGACTGCCAGCGACAGCTGAAGCTGTCTTACGGATCTGCTCGTAGCGTCCACGACCAGCCTTGGCTCCGAGCACGTATGCCGCCCCAGCAGCCAGAACCAAACGAATCATCAATGTCCTTCCAATATCGAACAACGCGTACCCACATCCTGCCTGACTCGGCACCACCAGCGCGATTTGGTACTCCCATAGGGATATGCGCTATGGTTTCTCTCGGCGCGCACGACAGTGCGAAGCCGGAATAATCCCCTGTAGCTCAATTGGCAGAGCTTCCGACTGTTAATCGGACGGTTGCTGGTTCGAGTCCAGCCGGGGGAGC
>JBBSSG010000084.1:0-16223 GCA_038242295.1 Mycobacteriales bacterium
GCGGGCGGTCTATTTTCTGTGGCACTGTCCCGCGAGTCACCTCGGGTTGCCGTTAGCAACCGCCCTGCTCTGTGGAGTCCGGACTTTCCTCGGCCTGGAGCGTGGCGGAATCGCTCCGCCGGTTCTCCAAGCCGCAGCCGTCCAACCGACTCGTTCGCGATTTGCACTCTACTGTGTCCTCGCTCCGAACTACAGTTCTACCAATGAAACACGTCGTCCTTCTGCGCGGGATCAACGTCGGTGGCATCAATATCAAGATGGCCGATCTGCGCACCGCGCTGACCTCCGCAGGCTTTCGCGACGTTCGCACCATCCTCGCGACAGGCAATGTCTTACTCGACAGCGCACTGCGCCGGCCCGCGTTGAAAAAGTCCGTCGAGACGACCCTGTCGAAAGCTTTCGGTTACGAGGCATGGGTGATCGTTGTCGACCAACCCACGCTGGGGTCGATCATCGAGAATTACCCCTTCGACGCGATGCGGGACGGCTGGCATCCGTACGTGATCTTCGGCAACAACGCCGATCACCTGTCGGAACTGTCAGCCCTCGCCGGTGCTCTCGATCCCGATCTCGAGCGGGTCGCCCCGGGAGACGGCGTCGTGTATTGGGAAGTAAAGAAGGGCAACACCACTGACAGCGTCGTCGGCAAGTTCACCGCCAAGGCGAAATACAAGCCGACCACCACCACTCGAAATCTGAGGACGCTCATCAGAATGCTTCCATGAGCGTCGTCGCTGCGGCGTTTGCTGCCGTGTGGGTCTCGCTACTCGTGGAGGTATGACGTGTCGTTCACCAGTCGCACGGACGATCCGCCGTCCGAGTAGAACTCGGCACTACTGAGCGATGCGAGGTCAAGATGCAACCGATACAGAAGCGACGGCCCAACGTCGAGAGCGAGCTGAAGCAGCATCTTGATCGGGGTCACATGACTGACGACGACGACTGTTGATCCTGAGTGCGCCGCGACGAGCGTGTCCCGTACGGTCCGGACTCGCTCGAGCACGTCGTCGAAACTCTCGCCCGAAGGTGCAGGCACCGATGGATCACCCAGCCACTTCTGGTGTACATCCGGGTATTTCTCGGACGCCTCCCTGAAGGTGAGACCTTCCCAGTCGCCGAAATCGGTCTCCGTCAGGCCGTCGAGGGTGGACACCTCCAGTCCGACTTTCCTAGCAAGGGCATGTGCAGTTTGCTGGGCGCGCGCGAGAGGCGAGGCGATGATGGCCCCGATGTCGTCGCGTTTGGCCAAGTACTCCGCCGCGGCCGAGGCTTGCCGCTCCCCCACGATGGTCAGCTGCGGATTACCTCGCCCCGAGTACCGGCGCTCCACTGAGAGTGGCGTCTGGCCGTGACGAAGCAACAACAAGCGAGTCGGTTCACCGACTGCGCCCGTCCAACCAGGGGCGGCGGGCTTCTCGGCTACAGCCCCCGTGGGCGGGAGGGTCTCACCGTTCGCTGCAGCATCCATGGCTTCGTTGGCGAGGCGATCCGCATGTGAATTCTGCGCACGGGGAATCCACTGGAAGGTGACCCTGTCGAAGCCTCGAACCAAGACCGCTGCCTCGCGGTTGAGCGGAATCATGGCCGGATGCTTGACCTTCCAACGTCCCGCCATCTGTTCGACGACGAGCTTGGAGTCCATCCGCACCTCGACCTCACGTGCGCCGACGTCGCCCGCCGCTGACAAACCGGCAATGAGACCGCGGTATTCGGCAACATTGTTGGTCGCTACCCCCAACGCCAGCCGACGCTCCGCCAGTACCTGCGAACGATCGGCGGACAACACGACAGCGCCGTAGCCGGCAGGCCCCGGGTTGCCCCGGGACCCACCATCGGCCTCGACGATCACCGAGGTCGACGACGTCAAATGCCCGACTCCTTGGTGCGAACGAGGATGGCGTTGCATTCCGAGCACCGCACGAGCTCATCCGCGGGCTTGGCCGCGATGCGCGAAATCTCACCGCGATCGAGTTCGATCCGACATGCCCCGCAGCGACGTGCCTGCAGCAGTGCAGCCCCGCGCCCCGTCAGCGCACGCTGCTTCTCGTACATTGCGATCAAATCGTCGGGGAAGCCAGAGGCGAGTTCGGAACGACGCGACGAAGCCCGCTGTTCGGCCGAGTCGACATCGGCGACGGCATCATCTCTACGACGGCGAGAATCGATGAGCTCGTCCTCGATTTGGGTGAGCTGCGCACCGGCGTGGTTGTAATCGGTCTCCGACGCCTCTCGGCGCTCCATGACCTCGAGCATCTCGTCTTCGAGAATTCCCTTTCGGCGCTCCAAGCTGCCTAGCTCGTGTTGCAGCTCGGACATCTGCTTGGGTGCGATTGTGCCGCTGTCGAGCATCTTGCGATCACGTGCTTCGCGTTGGCGGACAGCATCCACTTCGCCTTCGAGTTTCTTGATATCGCGATCGAGATCGTCCATCGCAATCTGGACGCTGACGGCGGAGTCTTTACGAGCAATGCGCTCAGCCTCCAGCTTCGCTACCTCCACCTGCTCGGGAAGGCTCTTGCGACGATGAGTTATCTGCATCAGCTCGGTGTCCACTGCGGCCAATTCGAGAAGTGAGGCCTGCACTCGGGGGTCGACATTCACGCGTGATGACTCCTGCGACTATGGAAGTTGATATGGCCAAGCCTACCGGGTCACGCCGAAGTCAGTGACCGAGTGAGCCGACCGTCCACGGATCGGTCCGGCGGGTACTCACGCGGCTCTCCCAACCCGAGCAACCATCGAATTCTGTGTCGACGACCTTGCGCGCCTGTCCGCACCACGGCCATTCGGACGCCCAGTGCGCAACGTCGATGACGGCGGGTCCACCCGCACGCAAGTGCTCGTCCACAGGGTGGTGGCGCAGATCCGAGGTGACGTACACGTCCGCTCCCAGTGCGCCGACGACACCGAGAAACGAGTCTCCCGACCCTCCGGACACGGCCACCGTAGACACACGACCTCGGGGATCTCCCGCAGCGCGCACGCCCCAGACAGTCTTGGGGAGGGCTTCGCCGACACGCACGGTGAACTCCTCCAACGTCGTCGGTTCGGCGAGTGTGCCGATGCGGCCCAGTCCTGTGGTAGTCGGCAGCCGAGCCTCCTCGAACACGTCGAAAGCAGGTTCCTCGTATGGGTGCGCTCGTCGTAGTGCGGCTGACAATCCGGCTCGTAGGCTGGACGGTGCGACGACCTCGATGCGATCTTCCTCCACTTCTTCCAACGCCCCGACGCGGCCGATGGCTGGGGTCGCGCCGTCCTCGGGACGAAACCGCCCGATTCCGCCGACAGTCCAACTGCACTCGCGATAGTTACCGATGGCGCCTGCCCCGGCGTCGAACAGTGCCCCGCGTACCGCGTCGCTATGCGTCGATGGAACCAGGATCGTCCACTTGTCGAGCGGAGCGGCCTCGATGGGCTGGATCGGCCGCGTTTCGGTCACTCGGAGAAGGCACGCGAGGGCATCGGACACACCCGGGTCGGCACTGTCAGCGTTGGTGTGGGCAGTGAACAAGGCGCAGCCTGCTTTGACGAGTCGATGAATCAGCGCGCCTTTGGGAGTGTTTGCCGCGACTGTGTCGACCCCCCGCAGGAGCAATGGATGATGCACAACAAGCAGGTTCGCGCCCCACTCGATGGCTTCGTCGATGACCCCGGAGGTGGCGTCGACGGCATAGAGAACTCGGCTGACCCGGTCGTTCGGATCGCCGGTCACTAGACCCACCGAATCCCAACTCTCGGCGAGGCGAGGTGGGTACGCAGCATCGAGCACTGCAATGACTTCGGCCAGCGTCGGAATGTTTCGGGTCATGACTTGCTCCTCGATAGTGCTCTGGTCAACGCGCCGATCAAAACATCGACCTGGTCGGGCGCACGAACCGCGACGCGAAGATGATCCGGCAGCAACCCTGGGAAGGTGTCGCATCTGCGGACTGCAACTCCGTCGATTCGCAGGCGTCGCCGAACCTCCTCGGCAGCTGGAACCTGTACCAGCAGAAACGGCGCGTGAGCCGGCGTGCTGACCTCGAGGTCCAGCATCCGCAACCGATCGATCATGTCGTCGCGATGACCGGCGATTTCCGCGGCTTTGCGCTGCGACATCTCCACCGCAGCAGGTTCACTGCACGCAGTGATGGCCTCGATCTGCAGTGTTCCCACCGGCCAATGCGCTCGGCCGCGGCTGAGCCTGGCCAACAACTCGGGGTGCCCGAGCGCGTAACCGCAGCGAAGTCCAGCCAGCGCCCATGTCTTGGTGAGACTGCGCAGCACGAGCACGTCGGCGAAGGGATCAGATGCAACCGACTGCGCCTCGGCCGCCGTCGCGTCGGCGAAGGCCTCGTCGACCACCACCGTTCGACCGGGTCGCCGCAGCGCTCTGATGGTGTCGCGGCCATGAAGAACCGAGGTGGGATTGGTGGGGTTGCCCACCACGACCATGTCTGCGGCGTCAGGAATCAAAGCGGGATCGAGCAGGTAGGGCGCCGACAGCACGACCTGCTCGACGGCAATGCCCGCTTCACGCAGCGCGAATTCAGGCTCGGTGAACGACGGATGCACGACGGCCGCCAGCGTCGGCTGCAAGCGAGGCAACAACGCGAATCCCTCAGCCCCGCCCGAGAGGAGCAACACTTCCTCCGGCGCACGGTCATGCCGCGCTGCAACGGTCTCTCGCGCGATGCGATCGGCGGACGCAGCCGGATACGCGGCCAAGTCGGCCAGGCGTGCGGTGAGCCGCTCGAGCAACCAGCCTGGCGGGGATGTGCCCTGGACATTGACCGCGAAATCGACAAGCCCATCGCCGACCTCGGCGTCACCGTGGTGGCGAAGAAGCGACATCGCGTCCAATTCGAGCAGATCCTCTCGTTGCCGATGAGCCCATTCTTTACCGATGCGCCCATCCTTCGCCTGTGAGCCCATTCTTTGCCAATGAGGGTAGTCGGCAGGGGCACGGATATGGTTTTGTCATGACCAATGCGCGGGCAGTGGAGGTGGTGCTGTTCGATCTGGACGGCACCCTCACCGATTCAGCACCAGGCATTATTGCTGGCTTCCGGCACGCCCTGGCATCGGTGGGTGCCCCGGCGCCTACCGACGAACAGCTGGCTATGGTGATCGGCCCGCCGCTGATCGACACATTCCGCACGATGGGCTTGACCGAGGACACCGCGAACCAGGCCATCGAGGCCTACCTCGAGCAGTACGACGCGAGCGGTTGGGCCGAGAACACCGTATTCGAGGGCATCGAGCCGATTCTCGTGGACCTGAAAAATCGAGGCGTGCGATTGGGCGTGGCCACGTCGAAGTCGGAGCGTTTCGCGCACAGGATCCTTGATCACTTCGGATTAGCCGAGTACTTCGAATTCATCGGTGGCGCCGGCAACGACGGCGCACGCAGAGCGAAGCCCGATGTCATCGCACACACGCTTCGCAACCTGGGCCTGATTCCCAAAGAACTCAACGACGGTGGCACCTCCCGGGTGCTCATGGTCGGCGACCGCGACCACGATGTGCACGGCGCCGCTCGCTTCGGTATCCCCACGGTCTACGTCGATTGGGGATACGGCACCGAGGGTGAGAGCGACGAGGCCGCGCACGTCGTGCACAACATGGATGAACTGACGAAGGTGCTCAATGACAACACCCGATAAAGACGCCGCGTTCCTGAGTGACTCCGCCAGCTCCGTTCCCGCACCCCCAAGTCACTCCGCAAGCTCCGTTCCCGCACCCCCAAGTCACTCCGCAAGCTCCGTTCCCGCACCCCCAAGTCACTCCGCAAGCTCCGTTCCCGCGATCCATGTCACTTTCGTGTGCACCGGGAACATCTGCCGTTCGCCGATGGCGGAGAAGATATTCGCGCAGTGCCTTCACGAAGCCGGACTCGATTCTGCGGTACGCGTGTCCAGCGCGGGCATCGACGGCTGGCACGAAGGCGACGAAGCCGATCCACGGACCGTTGCGGAGCTGGAGGCATACGGATACAGCAGCGATCACGAGGCCGCTCAGGTCGGCGACGATCACCTCGCTGCGGATCTTCTCGTTGCTCTAGACACCGGACACTCTCGTCAATTGCTCGAGCTCGGCGCCCCGGCCGATCGGATCTCACTGCTCAGATCATTCGACGACGCCGCAGGCGAAGCTTCGGTCGACGACCCGTATTACTCATCCGGCGACGCTTTCACCGAGGTACGCGAGCAGATCGAAGCCGCGATGCCAGGTCTCATTCGATGGGCCCACGAACACGTGATCCGCGACGTGCCGTAGATCACCTCTGGCGAGCCGCTACCGTAGAGGTCGTGCGAAAGCTCAAGTTCCTCATCAAGCCAAGTTGGTTGGCGTTGGCGGCAGTCATCGCCCTGTTCGCTTTCCTGTGCTTTTCCGTGCTGGCACCGTGGCAGTTGGGCAAGAACACCGAAACCTCGGAGCGAAACGACCTCATCACGCAATCCGTCGACGCCGAGCCCGTGCCCATCGGGGATGTGCTGTCCCCGGCTGGGATTGCGCCCGACGACACGTGGCGCCGTGTGATAGCAACCGGCTCGTACATTCAGGACAAAGATGCCTTGGTCCGACTTCGCAGCATCCTCGAGAGCCCTGCGTACGAGGTCGTTACTCCGTTTCAGCTCGATGATGGACCTGTCGTGCTGGTAAATCGCGGCTACATAATTCCGGTTCAGGGCACCCAGCCACCTCCGTTCGCCTCTGCACCGCAGGGCGCGATCACGTTGGAGGCACGCCTGCGTCAACCCGAGTCGCCATCGCGGGAGCCCTTCGTGGAAGCTGGGCAGCTGCAGGTTTACAGCATCAATCCGGGCCAAGTCGGGACGGCTGTCGGCGTTGATGCAATCAATGGGTACTTGCAACTCGACGACGAGCAGCCTGGCGGTCTCGGACTTATCGAACTCCCCCAGACCGAATCCGGGCCATACCTGTCCTATGGATTGCAGTGGCTTGCCTTCGGCATCATCGCCCCGATCGGCTTGGCTTACTTCATCCGCGCAGAATGGAGAGAGCGACGAAAGAACACCCAGCGCGACATTCTGGACTCGGCTGCCGATCCCGAAGATCCAGCGGCTCCCACTGTAGTTGCGGGCGCGCAGGATACTGCCGATGCGGAGTTCACTTTACCGAGCCGCAAGGAACGACGGCTCAGGGCCAAGAGTGATTTGAAGACCCCCCTAACGGCGAACGACGCGCGTCTGGCCGACCGCTACGGCAAGAGTCACTGACACTGCCGTCGCGGCGACCTGCACCAATGTCGACAGCCTCGCTGCGCGGCGCAAGTCCACCGGAGTTGGAGAGCGCCCGTCGCCCAGTCTCGGTCTGATCTCTACCCCGTGCGCGTACTCCGTGCGCCCTCCGAGACTGACGCCGAGCGCCCCGGCTGCCGTCGCTTCGGCCACACCCGCGTTGGGACTGGGATGACGTGCAGCGTCGTTCTTCCACGCCCGCAGCGCGTGCTTCGAATATCCACCCACGGCAGGCGCGATCAACACTGTCAGTGCTCCGCATATCCGAGCAGGCAAAATATTGACGACGTCGTCGAGTCGAGCAGCAAACCAGCCGAACCTCGAGTATTTCGCGGACCGATATCCGATCATCGCGTCGAGAGTGTTGACAGCGCGATAGCCGAGTATCGCCGGTACACCGCCCAGAGCACCCCAGACGACCACTCCGACCGCGGCGTCGGATGTGTTCTCCGCCAAGGATTCCAGAGATGCTCGGCACAATCCGTCGTTGTCGAGAATGCTCGGGTCGCGGCCACACAGCGACGGCAGCAGCATACGAGCGGAATCGAGATCCCCCTCGCTCAGGTAACCGGCCATCCGAGTGCCCGTGCGGGACAGGGAGGTTCCACCGAGCGCTGCCCATGTCGCCCCCGCGATCATCACGCTCTCGGCTACGGCCCCGCCGCGACGACGAGCGCCCACCGATACGAGGGCGCCGCCGAGGACGACGCCGCCTACCAACACGCTGGTGTGTAGAGCACCTGCGGTGCGGGTGTCTCGGTAAGAGTATTTTTCCACTGCAGCGGCAACTCGACCGAAGCCTGCGACGGGGTGAAACCGTTGCGGGTCGGCGAATATCGAGTCGAGGATCAACCCGAGAGCAAGGCCGCTTGCGCGCGCACGGTCATGCGCAGCCCTATTGTTCATGTCTCGACGGTAGCCAACTCATATTATTGCTCCGTCGATGCGGCATAAAAAGACTCAGGACCAGCGAGACCGGTACACGCTCGCCATCTGCCTGTTGTTGAATTCCAGGTCGCTACCCGAATTGAGCATCGCGGCAGCCAAGCCGAAGAAGCCGACCGCTGCTATTACAAACATTGTCATGGTATCCCCCAGGATTGCCGCACACCCGATCTTCTCGGACATTTGATGATCTTGATTGTTGCTGACGGGTAGACAAAAGAAACTGTCTTGAGTGCGCCATCACATGTGTCAACTGTCACCGAATGGCCAAAGACTAGGATCGATCACATGACTTCTGATCCAATGCCCCCCGCCTCCGCGAGAACCGGCAGGCCCAGCTGGGTGAACAAGGCGATTTTGATCACTGTCGGTGTGGTCGGATTGATCATTGCCTACTTCGTGCTCGCGGCTTTCCTACCGCGATGGTGGAGCATTAGAGTAGGGAATCTCGCTGATCAGGCTTTCAGTAAAGGCATCTCTTGGGGTCTCACATTCGGGGTTGTGTGCACGCTTGTGCCATTGTTGTTGTTCTCGGCGGCGTGGTCCGTGCGAAAGAAGCGCGGCGGCAAGGTAACCGCAATCGTTGCAGTGGTACTCGCGGTCGTCACTGCTTTCCCGAATCTTTTGACGCTGTCCATAGTGCTCGGCGGCAACAACGCCGCCCACGCCGGCGAGCGGACCCTCGATACCGAGGCGCCCGGATTCCGCGGTGCAACCGCGGTGGGCGCAATCATTGCGGTCATACTGTTCGCTGCGCTCACGTTCCTGGTGGTCCGTGCACAGCAACGGCGCGCTCAGAAGCGACTCGACAAGGCAGCACCGACGCCCCAGGTGTGATGTCAGGGGCGCGCCTGCATCTCCGACGACGTTCGCGACGGCAAGCGTCAAGGCACGACTGGCGCCTTACCCCCGTCATACGGTTCGATCGTGATCTGTTCCTCGGGCGCGAACGTCAGCTCGAGTGGCCCCGAGTCCTGTGTCACGCTGACCACGACAGACAGACCTTTCTGCTCAGCCGAGTCGATTCGACCACGCTGTTCGCCCACTTCGTCGACGAGTGCGTAGTCCCCGACCACCACCAGCAACTCCTCGGCTGCGACCGTACGCCGGCCACCAAAATCTTCCACAGTCATGTACTCACCGTAGGCGAGAAACGACCATTCTTCACTCGCGCTCGTCGGGCGGATCGATGACCAGCACGTCGTCGATCGGGAGGAACAACGGCAACTCGACGCGACGCTCGTCCCAGCTCGGGTAGGCGGGACGAATCCACACCCGAGTCTCTTCGAGTTGTACCAGCACGAATCTGCGCCATCGCCACGAAGCAGACGGTCGGCGCAAGTCGATGTCTGCATAAATCGGAATCGGTGCGCGCGCCCAGCATGGTGTCGACAGTGACGAGAGACCGTGCTGTACCAATACCTCGGCGGCTTCGTCTACCGGAAGCTCGACTGCCACGGCGTGCCCGACCGGATTGACGGCATCTACACGCATCTCGTCGTAATTCTCCGATACCGTCCACCCGACGAGCTCGCCGTCGGATGGACGCCTCACCGGGAGCCTGCTGCGCCATCGACTGATCTCCACGACCCAACTGTACGGTTCGGGCTGATCACCGCAGGTGGGCGCATTTTGCCACCGCGTCTACCGTCAACGCGTCCCAGGTTCTGCCGCAACACGAACCAGGGCCTCTGGTGTCGAACACGGGGCTGGGCACCTAACGTGGGCGCAATGACCAAGACACCGCCCCCTGTCACGATCGTCGGTGCAGGTATCGCCGGCGCTGCTTGCGCGCGCGTCCTGCATGACGCAGGGATCTCTTTCCGGTTCGTCGATCGAGGTCGAGCGGTCGGCGGCCGGATGGCATCCCCGGAGTTGCACGGTCGACGCGTCGATATCGGAGCCGGCTACTTCACCGTTCGCGATCCGGATTTCGCCGAGGTCGTTGCCGGCTGGGAGTCGGCGGGCCTGGCCGCACGATGGACCGACACCTTCGGAGTCCTCGCGGTTGGCTCGGCGCCAGATTCCAGCTCCGGACCGATTCGCTGGAGCACCGCAGGCGGGCTCCGATCCTTGGTCAGAGCGCTCCTGACCGGTATCACCGTCGACACCGAACACCTCGAGGCTCGACCGAGCGGCCACGTGGTGCTGGCGATGCCGGATCCGCAAGCTCAGAGCCTGACGGCGGTGCCCGACGCCGTTGCCTACGACCCGGTTGTCACCGTCGTGTGCGGTTTCGACGAACTGCGTCTGCCGTTCGAGCACGCCGCCTTCGTCAACGACCATCCGGTCGTTGAGTTTCTCGCCGACGACGGTGACCGACGCGGCGACGGCGCTCCGGTTCTTGTCGTTCACACCACTGCCCCGTTCGCACGCCGACACCTGACGAACCCGCAGGGCGCAGTCGACCCTGTTGTCGCAGCTGTCAGAGATTTACTGGGCATTTCGGAACCGACGTGGACTCACGCCCATCGGTGGACGTTCGCCAAACCGGTCGGTGCTCACGATGCGACGTTCGGCACGCTGGAAACCGACACCGGCCGGACATATTTCGCTGGTGACCAATGGTGTCCACGCGGGAGCCCACGCGTCGAGAGTGCGTGGCGGTCCGGCACCGACCTCGGGCACGCGCTTGTGCGCAGGGGCGAGTAGCGCTTCGGTGGTGGTTCAGTCCGCAACCTCAGCCCACTTGGCATCGACCGACGTTTACCGCGAAGGTGAGCTTCTCTGCCCTGTTGCCGGATCCACCAACCACTCCGACACCTCGTGCTCATCGGTGGGCGCGCTCAACGGCGATGTCTGTCCTTCGAGAGCAACCGGAAGCACGTCGCGAGGGGCGAAATGTGTGCGTCGCTCGCTCGGGGGGGCCGTTAGGTCGATCAGGCTGACTGGAATGTGAATGCTCGCTATCACTCCGGAACTGTGATCCTCCGCCTGATCGGCACGTAAGCGCACCGTCACCCCAGCCCGTTTCGCCAGTCTTGCCACCACGAACAGACCCATCCGCTGCGCAGTTTCGGGTGTAGTTTTGCCGCCGGCTTCCAGTCGGCCGTTGGCTTCGCTGATCTCTGGGGCCGACATTCCGCTTCCGCGGTCCGCGACCTCCAGCAGCACACCACCTTCCGCTGTGCATACCGCAGTGAAATCCACTGCACTTGTCGGCGGTGAGTGCCGCAATGCGTTGTCGATGAGTTCGGCGACCAAGTGGACAACATCCCTTGCAACCGATGGGATCAGCGCAACGTCAGGCACGTCGACCATCGGCAGCCGACCGACGTCGTCCACCTCGAACACGGCAGCGTTCATCACCGCGTCCAGAGCAACGGATCGATCGCTGTGCGTCCGAGATGACGGCGTCCTCGCGAGGGCCATGAGGTTGGCGCCGCTGCGGCGCATCCTTGTCGCAAGATCGTCGAGGCGCCCGAGAGAGTCCACTGTGTCGGGGTCCTCTTGATCTCGCTCGAGATCCTCGATCAGCGAACAGCTTTTGTGAGCGAGTGCTTCGAAGATTTCTTCGATCTGTACTTGCAGACTCTCCGGTTCTTCGGCAGGCACCTGCACTTGGTTCTGGACGTCATTGTCGGCGGGTGCCCACTGACGGTTCTCTTCGTCGATGTGAATTGGGATCGGTGTGACCTGCTCGGTCGCGGCGGGGAGAGCATGCTGATCAGCTTCATCGGCTGCCGGCCGCACACTTCGGATCGACTCGTTCAGCGACCGGGCAACGATAAACAACAGTGCGAGCACAAGGAGAAACGCACTCAGGACGAGGGCCGTGTCACGCAAGGCTGCCGACCGCGAGTCGAGGGCTTTGGAAGACAACGAGTCGACCACGTTCTCTCCGTAGCGGTCTGCGATGGATCCATAGAGATCGGCAGACTGCTCAGCCGATAGAAACGGATTGGTCGGACCAGTACGTGTGGCGGCGGCGTACATGCTCAACCTCGCGTTCAGCAGTGCTTGCAACCGTGTGATCTCCGAGGAATCTGCCCCAAGGACACGTTCCAGCGCCGATATCTCGGCACTTTCGACGCCGACGACGCGGTTGACCTGGTCGAGGACGGTGTTATCTGGAATCGACATCAATAGTTGCTGGGTCTGTGCGGCTCGGCGACCAGACATCGCGCCGGTGACCGTTCTCAGTGACGCGCGAGACTCGCTACTGTCAACCGACAGGTTTACCGCTAGGACGTCCGATAGAGCACCGGTCATCGACTTGGCCACCGCAGCACGTTCGACGGCAGGAACTTGCACGCCTTGCATCCGCAGGCGCAGAATCTCCGTAGCGGCCAGTGCGGCGTCGAGGTCATTGACCGCATCCGCTTTGTCGCGATCGTTCTCGTCGAGTAGCTCGTAGACTGCCTCGACGGCGTCAGCGAAACTCTGGTCGGAACCAGGAGTTCCCCTCAACGCAAGATCGCCGACCAACCCGTCGAGTCGCAGCGCGGGAGCGAGGGCCCGGGCATCGTCCGCTGCAGACAACTGTTCGGCAGAGGCGGAGAACTCGGTATGAATTCGCAATGAACCAAGGCCCACCGCGAGCAGTAGTGGCAGAACCATCAGTACGGCAGCCTTGGTGCGTAGCGGCCATGCCGACAAAGACCACAGGCGACTGGCGGACGACCACCATGGCGTTTCCGTTCCGATTTCAACCACTAGTACGGGCTCACTTCAACTCTGCCCGGTACGGGCTGGACAGGGGACGGACTGGATATGTGACAGTTCGAGAGTTCGCATGACAGCTACGCCGAGCTGCATCGCTTACGGGCTTACCACAATACGTGCAGCCTGGTTATACATGCCGAATCTATACCAAAGACTTGTTTCGGAACGATCTACAATGTGCTCCAGGGATGAAATCGTTGGGTCTGCATTCGATCCGCCAACTTTGCTCGCATCAATTGAGATTTTTGGTCGCAGCCGACACGATCGCCGAAGTGAGGTCGTTCATCGCTGCCGTCCTAACGCTCCACTGTTGCCAATGCAGAGTCACGTCGACTCCAGTTCCGGGTCTGCCGAGTTCTGAGCTGAGGTCGACGAGTTCTCCCGCTGCTTCCAAAAGTAAACTCTGTTGCCGCGGCAGTACAGCCCACCCGAGGCCCAACCTCACGGCCTCCGCGAAATCCGGCGACGAAGGAATGTAGTGCCGTCGTCCTCGATGGCTGGGCGCGCCCCATTGTTCGAGATACCGGTCTTGAAGGTCATCTGATCGGTCGAACACCAGCATCGGCGCGTCAGCGAAACGCGTCCGCCGACGGACCGTTCGCAAGCCACCGATCCTTGAAAGCCGGCGAACACATCGGGCGCTACCGCATTATGCCTAGTCGCGTCATCGAACAGCCTTGAACCGGTCCCTCCGATGCCGTCACTGCCGCCATCACTATCCCCTGTCGGAGCAACTCCGCTGAGTGGTCCTGATCTTCTCTGCGAACGTCGAAGTTCGTCCAATCGGACAGTGCTGCGAGAGCAGGCAACACCCAGGTGTTCAACGAATCGCCGTTGACCGCAATCGGCACGGTGATCGACCCGGCGGCCCAAGGTTCGGTGGAAAGTTCTTCGACGAGGGCGCGACTCTGATGCGCCAGGCTCAGGAAGGAGACTCCTGCCGCGGTAATTTTGGCAGGTTTCGATCGTTGCAACAGGACCGCTCCCGCTGCGGTCTCGAACAACTTGACGCGCTGACTTATCGCTGACGGCGTGACGTGTAGACGACGGGCTGCAGCCTCGAATGAACCTTCGTCGACAACTGCAGCCAGCGCCTCGAGTTGACGGAGGTCGATATCGAGCATTAGCAATGCTAACGCAGAGTAAAAATCATTCGCTGTACTAGACATCGTTGTGGCTCTAGCTTCGATAGATGCACTCCTCGATCGCACCGGCTTTCGCAGGCTTCGCCGTCGGTCTTTCGCTGATCATCGCAATAGGCGCCCAGAACGCTTTCGTTCTCCGCCAGGGCATCGCCCGCAACCACGTCCTCGCAGTGGTGGTCGTGTGCGCGACGTCCGATTTCATTCTCATTACCGCAGGAGTGGCCGGGGCGGGAGTGATCGTCGACAAGGCTCCCGCCGTATTCACCGTCGCCTATTGGGGCGGAGCCGCGTTTTTACTCACCTACAGCTTGATGTCGGCACGTAGAGCGTTTCGGCCTTCGACCATGACTGCCGACCACATCGAAGCAAAATCCAAGGTCGGCGTTGCCATCGTGACCGCTCTTGCACTCACCTGGCTCAATCCACATGTCTACCTCGACACCGTCGTTCTACTCGGATCCATCGCCGCAACCTTCGACTCCGCACGGGCATGGTTCGGTGTCGGAGCTGCCGCTGCAAGCATCGTTTGGTTCGGCGCTCTCGGGTACGGGGCACGGCTGCTGCGTCCCGTATTCTCGAATCCGTTCGCGTGGCGGATGCTCGATTCGACGATCGCCGTGTTCATGCTCGTCCTGGGTATCGGGCTGGCAATCCAGGCTGCCTCTAGGTAGCGCACCAACAATCGACAGCGCCGTCCCATGGGCCGTGCGAGCGTTCAGTCGGCCGGGTTCCCCAGCTACCGCCTATGAAATCGGTTCGAGCTACCCAACGAACGAAGTTTCTACACCTGTCCTTGGCACTTCGAGGTCCTCATCGTCGTCGTCCTCTTCCGACAGCGTCAACAGAGCCGCGATCGGCGCTGCCAATGCAAGAAGTCCGACGATGAAGACTGGAAACAGAAATCCGAACACTTCGAAACCATCCGGGATAGGAGCCATCGGGTCCACCTCGACACTCACCGCAGCCATGCCCGTGTAGTGCATTCCCACTACCGCGATGCCCATCACTAGGCCAGCCGCCAGGAGCAGAAGCGGCCGCTGCAGCACCAAAGCGAACCACAGCGACAACGTACCGGCCACAACAGCGATGACTACCGAAACGGCGACGAGGACGACGTCATACGACACCGATCCTTGAATGCGGATTGCATTCATCCCGGTGTAATGCATGATATTGACCGCAACGCCCATGATCACGCCACCAAGCAGAAGAGTCCCGATGTTCACCCGACGGCCGACCGTCAACAGGCCCACCAATGTCGCACCGATCGCCAACAATGCCGACAGAACGGTCCAGAGCAAGTCGTAGCGAATAACGCTACCGCTCACGGCAAAGCCCAGCATCGCGATGAAATGCATCAACCAGATACCGATGCCTCCGATCGACACCGCAGCCATGGCGAGCCATCCGAGGCGTCGCCGATCGGTGAGCGCCTTTGCCGATTGTCGCGCACAGGCGAGCCCCACAACGCAGCCGGCCACGGAAACCGCGTAGGCCAGGAACATCAACCAAAGTCCCATGGAGAAATGCTGCATCTCTTGTGAGTGATCCATATCCGAACTCCTTAAGATACCGAACGCACTTGGTCGAGCGCGTATTCGGTGAGAATGATCAGCGCCTGGCGCACCGACGTAGCATCGCGTGCGTCGACCACGACAATCGGTACCGCTGCCGGCACCGCCAAAGCCTCTCTGATGTCATCGATCGGGAACCGCGGAGCGCCGTCGAACTCGTTGACAGCCACCACGAATGGCAGTCCCTTGGCTTCGAAATAGTCGATGGCCGCAAAGCAGTCATCGAGTCTCCTGGTATCGATAAGCACTATCGACCCGATCGCCCCGCGGACGAGGTCGTCCCACATGAACCAGAATCTTCGCTGCCCCGGAGTTCCGAAGAGGTACAGCACAAGATCTTCCGACAGGGTGATCCGCCCGAAGTCCATCGCCACCGTCGTCGTCGATTTGGTGCCGCCGTCGTCGAGTTCGTCGATGCCCTCGGACGCGTCGGTGATCATCGCCTCGGTGCGAAGCGGCACGATCTCCGAGACTGTGCCCACGAGAGTCGTCTTGCCGACGCCGAACCCTCCCGCAACGACGATTTTGGTCGATACCGCCGCCGGTCCCCTGGTGTCAGAGTGCGCGTAGTCCACGAAGTGTCCTTCCAATGAGTTCGCGACGTTCGTCCGCGGTAGCGTCGTCGTCGAGGGTCGCCGACACTCGCAGTA
>JBBSSG010000085.1:0-16189 GCA_038242295.1 Mycobacteriales bacterium
CAGCCCTGATCACCCGAACTGCAATCTCGCCGCGGTTTGCGACGAGGACCTTGGTGATATGCGCACTGGCATGGCTGGGCACTGAGCCTCCTGAGATGTCGAGTGTTCTGTGCTGGCCGTTGTGCCGCACTGTTTTCTTCAAGTCGCTTCGGAGTTTAAGCACAGCCGCCAGCTCGATCGAAACTGGATGCTGATTACGGGTTACCTCCCCAAAAAAGAGGTCGATTCCTACTCATTGGTAGCCGTAAGTTCAGTGGTCGTCGCATCGACCGAGTGGGACCGGCCGACCGGGACCGGCCCAGCGGCAAATTCGACTCGAGCTGTCGGCGGAAAACGATGGAAGCATCTCGAACGTGCACCTCGAGATGCTTCCATCGATCAGTGGCGCGAAACTATCGCAAATGGCGCTTGATGCGTCCGAGCATTGCCGACATGCCTCGAAGTCTGAGCGGACTGACCGCGTCCCCGAGCCCGAGGTTCAGATAGAAGTCGTCGGGCACGTCAAGAATATCGGCAGCGGTGTGTCCGTCGAGTCCCTGATGCAGTATCGAAGCGAAACCACGGGTAGTGGGCGCTTCGGGGGGAGCGCTGAAATAGAGCTGCACTCGTTCTCTATCCTCGGCATCGACCGACAGGAACAGTGGTGACTGGCATTCCGGCACCGGTTCCATCGCAGCCTGCTCGAGATGTGCCGGGAGGTCCGGCAACTCGCGACTGAACTCGAGCAGCAACTGCAGCTTGTCCTGGCCTTCCACAGCCGCGAAATCTTCCACGATCTCGGCTAGCGACTCAGGTATCGCGGCCATGTCTACTGCTTCGCAGATACGTTGCCGGGCTCCTCGCCGCGGGCGATCGGAACACGAACTGCGTTACCCCATTCGGTCCATGAGCCGTCGTAGTTGCGTACGGCGTCGTGTCCGAGTAGGTGGGTGAGTACGAACCACGTGTGGCTCGACCGCTCGCCGATTCGGCAGTACGCAATAACTTTGTCGCTTTTGGCTATGTCTCCGTAAATATCGTCCAGCTCGGCTCGACTACGGAAACGACCGTCCGAAGCTGCCGCTTTGGCCCAGGGGATGCTGACGGCCGTGGGGATGTGGCCACCGCGCAGAGCGCCTTCCTCCGGGTAGTCGGGCATGTGCGTGCGCTCACCGGTGTACTCCTGCGGAGAGCGAACGTCGATCAACGGAATTGTCCCGAGACTCGACATGACATCCGAGGCATACGCTCGGATCGGTGCGTCGTTGCGCTCTACGACCGGGTAGTCGGTGGCGGGGTAATCGGGGACGTCGAGTGTGGTTTCACGGTTCTCGGCAAGCCAGGCGTCGCGCCCGCCGTCGAGGAGTCGAACGTCCTTGTGGCCGAAGAGGGTGAATACCCACAGGGCGTACGCGGCCCACCAGTTGCTTTTGTCGCCGTAGATGACCACGGTGTCGTCGCGCGAGATTCCTTTGCGACTGAGCAGCGCGGCAAATTGCTGACTGTCGATGTAATCGCGAGTGATCGGATCGTTCAGGTCGACGTGCCAGTCGATCTTGACGGCACCCGGAATATGCCCGACGTCGTAGAGAAGCACATCTTCGTCGGATTCGACGATCTTGAGGCCGGGACTACCCGCATGCGCGGACAGCCACTCGGTGGACACCAGGCGATCCGGATGCGCATAGTCGCCGAACAAGGGATTGGGGTCTGCTGCTATGGGCACTTCTTTTTCGCTCCTACGAGAGATCGACACGAGCTGACTCTGTCGATCCTAGGCGCTTGGACCGACGAGCGAGCGTGCACAGGAGTCAGGGACGGCTGCGGAGGTCGTTTCGAGCACGGTCGTGAGGGTCTGCGCGAACTTCTCGATCACGTCATGTCCCAGCGCGGTGTCGGGGAACCTTGACCGGAGAAACAAGCCGTCTGCGGTCCGCGAGATCCAGAACTGTGCGTCGTCGGCAGAGGTCACATTACTGATGTGGTGTGCATTGCGCTCTGCTGCGCTCGCACCCGGCAGGGTGCGGTAGTCGATGTAGGAGATCATGAACACGTCCTGCCTCGTGCGGGCAAAAGAGTCGCCCATAGCCTCGAGCAGTCGTGGGATCGGGACCGTTCCCAGTGGCAGAGCTGCGCGGAACGACGAATGAGCCGACGCTAATGTGGCAGAAAAGTCGGTTCCCACGGTGACGACCATCGGCGCGTTGGTCGTGAACCATCCGAGCGCGCGGGACCACTGTGGCTCGCGGCGCGTGTGCAGAGGAAACAGAAATGAAAGCGCCGGTGGTCCACCTATTTTCGTCGACGCCTCGGCCATCGCAGCAGCAACTCCCGAGAACATCCCTGCGCCCTGACTTCGGCAGAGGTATTCGAAGCTTTCGGTGGCACTAGCGGCGCAGACCCGGTGGATCGTGGTGGCCTGAGGTGCTTGAACTCCCTGTGTGACCCCGAGGTCGAACGGAAATGCGGGAGTCGTGCCGCCGCAGTTGCCGAAGAAGTCCGCCCACGCGCGTACTCGCGGATCCGACACCGGAACAGTCGGTGCTTCGCCTTCGAGCGCGCAGTAGTCCACGAAACTTCCCACCGTGCCGAGTTTGCTGGGGCTCCCGGACGTACGGCTGGAGTACAGGCTCGATAGTTCTTCGATGGCGACTGTGATCGATACGGCATCGACGTGTGCATGGTCGAATCCGCACACAATTGTCGATCGATCCAAACGATTGACTGCAGCAAACGAATACGACGGCGCTTGTTGTGGGTGGCACAGGAGATTCATGCGTTCGCGGACGTGAGCGCTCAACTCGGCGGCGTTGGCAATTCGGATCGCATGGGGGTTGGAGACGAGTACCTCCTCGAACGCGTGGACCCGTCGACATATCTTCTCGTTCTCGGTATGGAAGGTTGTTCGAAGGGCAGAATGACGTTCGATGAGCTTGCCGAAGGACCACATCAACGCGTCGATATCGACAGGACCTGCGACATCGAATGCGGCGGCGATCCACACCGTTGTGGGGCCCGGGCCGGCAGCGTTCAGAGCGGACGCCAAGTGAAAACTTTGATTGAACGACGGTCTGACCTCTGACGCCGAGCCCCTTCCCAAAGACACCGGGAACTCGAGGTAGGTGCCGGGCTCAGCGCGGAACTCAGTGATCGATGTGACCTGCATCGATCAACTCCCGCTCTCGTCGGGGGGCCTGATGGTGTAATCGCCCTCACGCGCAACAGTGGCGAAGATGTTCTTCAGGTGGGTGTGGTACCGCTCCACCGATTCCGCGGCGATATCGTTGTCGGGAAACTGTGCAGCCAGATAGAAGTGATCGGCATCGCGATTGATCCACATCGACGCGTTCGAGGTTTGACCTTCGCCGGTAAAATGCTTGCCGCGGGTGTCGGCGGGCCTGCCGGCGCCGGGGGACCAACGGAAGTCGATGTAGGACAGCATGTTCGGACTGACAGTAAGTTCACTTCTCAGTGCTGCGTCGGCCGCAAGTGCACCCAATACCGCGTGAACCGGAGCCGCCGCGATCTTCTTGGCCTCCTCGAATCCCCGGTGGGCCCGCGGCGCGAGTGCGGCGAATGTTTCGGCCCCCGCTACCTCGAAAGCCACCGGCGCGAAGTTGACGAACCATCCCTGCGACTGACCGTAGTCACCCAGGTGCCGGGTACTGAGCACCGTAATTCCGAAGTAGTTCTCGCGGCCGGCCAGCTCATAGTCGGCGATGGCCACAGCCGCGAAGATTCCGCTGCTCAGCCGACCCCCCGCAGCCTTGCATGCGCGGTCGAGAGCAGCGGCGCCTTCCGCGTCCAGTAGATGGCGCTCGGTAATACGGATAGGTCTGCGCTCACCCTCGGCAAGACCCAGATCGAGCGGAAAGCGCGGCATCTTCCCGTCGTTCTTCTCGAAGATGCCTTTCCACGCCAGGATCTCCGGCGCATCCGGGCCGTACTGGTCGGCGCGAATTCGTTCTTCGGTGGCGTAGTCGAGATGACTGCCGGCCGCAGCCGGGGCAGGGGCGTCCTCGCCGATCTCCAGCGCGTACAGGTCGGCGAGTTCGCTGATCACCAGTGCCTGAGATCCGCCATCGGTGAACGCGTGATCCGCTGCGTAGTACAGCGTGAAGTCGTCGCCGCGTTCCACTGCACCGACGACGAACCCTGGCCACTCGAACGCGGTCGCCTCCGCAGAAAACCTGGCACGGACGTACTTCTGGAACTGCGCATCGGAGTCGAAGGTTCCGACATCGGTAGGAGCGAACGAGGCGACAGCGGTCGACGCACGCCGACGCGTCACCGCGGGGCCGTCGACCTCGAACCAACACAGCAGAACCTCGTGCCGGAGCACGTAAGCCGCAACGGCCCGGCTGAGGGCCGCGCGGTCGAGCGCACCGTCGATCTCGGTGGCCACCCCTGTATACGCATGATGAGAATCGCCACGAGCCATAGCTGCTGCCGACATGCGCAGGTGGTCCTCCTGCAGGAAAGACGGGGGTGCACTGTGAACTGGCGCGGCCTGCGCGACGCTGAGGGCATCGGCGGTCGGGTGCCACTCCACCAGTCGACCAGGTTTCGGCTTCCAGTTCGTCATTGCTGTGATGATCATGTGCGCCTCCTAGTTTCGACCGGCACCGACGGACTCGACGACCGAATCCGCCGCCTCGTCAGGTTCCTCGATGACGGATGTCAGGACGGAAACGAACTCGGCGATGAACCGATGGACGTTGGAGGTCGCAACGTCCGAGCTGGGGAACCGCGCCGAGATGTTCAGCCCCTGCAGAGTGCGGTTGATCCAGAAATAGACCTCGTCATCGGCGTGGCATTCGCTGCGCAGAGCGCGGCCCCGTCGTGGGTGCCACTGCTCGCCGTCAGGCATGAATCGAAGGTCGATGTAAGAGATGACGAAGCGAGGGATCTCGGTGGACTCCAGTAGTGATGCAACGCGGGAATACGGAACGGCTGCAAGGGTTTTGTGTTCGTTCGTTCCTGTGGCAGCACGTTCGATTGCTTCACTGAAGGTTCGAGCACCGTCGAGCCGGATCTCCATCGGAAGTATTCCGACGTACCAGCCGACGCTCGCCGTCCACTTCTCGGCATTGCGCGTGTGCATCGGCATGATCGTGCGGAAGGTGCTCTCACCGGTCAGTCGAGCATTCACCAGAGCAAGGGCTGCAAGGATTCCCGACTGCATGTTCTGGCCGACCTCACGGCAAACCCGATTCAAGGCGTCGACCTGCGCGGTGGTGAGGAGCCATGACGACACGCTGCGCTGGCGGGTGGCGAGATCGGTCGGCGCGTGCGCATCCGCGGAGGCAAGGGGCAGCGGGAAAGCCGGGAACTGCCCGCCTCCCTTCGATAGAAATCGTTGCCACGCCGATACGGCCTCGTGCTCGATGGTCAGGGATTCACCGAACACGCGTTCGCTCGCCGAGAAGTCGACGTAGCTCCCCACCTCGGGCAGCCTGGGGTCAGTTCCGTCGAGGGCCTGTGCGTAGAGACGGTCGAACTCGTTGATCGCGTAGATCTGGCTGTACGCGTCCATCACCGAATGGTCGGCAGCGAAGATCACCAGAAACTGGTCCTTTCGACGTGCACTCGCGGCGACGTGCGGCTCGGGAACCACTGTTGCAAGCACGAAGTGCGGCCACAGCGTGGGTGAGACGACATCGGCGAACCATGACTCGAGATGCTCGAACACCTGCGATTCGGTTCTCGTCGTGTGTTCGCGTCGATCCTTGACCTGGACTGCATCTGGCGCGACGGTCTGGCGGTGCCACAGGCCGGACGGAGCGTCGCGTTCGATGCGCGTGCGGAACGCTTCGTGGCGTTCGATGTATTTGCCAATTGTGCGACGCATCGCTTCGACGTCGTAGCGTCGGTGAATCTCGAACACCGTGCCGATCCATGATCCGTCGTTGCCTCTGCTGCAGTGGTCCTCATGGGTGTAGGAGACGCCACGGTCGTCTTTCTTCCAGGCGGATGCCGCGGCGACGTCAGGGACCCACTCGGTGAGAGTGCCCGCAGGTAATGGGTAGTCGGCTAGTTCGGTGTATTCCATCGAATGTATCCAATTCCGAGCTCGGCCAGCGGCAACTGGCTACGGGGTGGCGGTCTTGACAGGTGTTCGTATATGTCGAAATCTATTGATCGGCAGCTGGGTACGTAGCGTGTAACCACATTCGCTACCGTCGCAGAGGGCGCGTGGCGGATTCTTTCGACAGTGACATTAGGACGATTTCGGACGTAATTCGCGGCGGAAGGCGGTGTTGTTCATCACCCTTGCAAGTCTCGAACGCGAGAGCTGGTGATATCGACCATTGCAGATGGGTCGTCGAGATCGAATTTTATGGTCTGTCACATACTTTCGAAACAAACCAATCCGTATGCACGACGACTTCGAATTGCTGCGTCTGGAGTGTTCACGGAAGATGCGAGGAATTCACCTTCCGTTTAACCAGCGGGACTGTAGTACGTTCTCGAGATGCCCCGAATTGGATTTGCGGATCACTTATTCTTGCGAATGCATCACGGTATTGGAAATCCCGTTTTCAATCAATTCCTATGGATGTTCGACACTCCGGTATCGGAAGAGCAGCTCGAAAGTCTGCATTCGAGCCTGGCCCTCGGGTTACTGGCGCGCAGGGTGGATGCGCCGGCCCTGCCGGCAGCTCGCCATCGCTGGGTCACATCCGATGTCTCGCTTCCGTTCGATCTGACGGCGGGCGCGATAGAACCGGATTCCGTCTTGCACTGGGCCGACGGACGCATCGTCGACGAGATCAACCCTGAATTGGGGCTCGGCTGGCAGCTATCGGCTACCAAAGTGGTCGGCGGAGGCATGGTCGTGTCGCTGGTGTGCTCGCACATGGTGGCCGACGGCGCAGCCATGGTGGCTGCCATTCGGCGAGCCAACAGCGAGCGCGCGACGGTCGATGCGACTGTCTTGGGGCGGCGGCCGTCCTCGCTGCGCGGCATCGTCGACGATATGAGCGACGTCATCGGCCAGTTGAAGCCTGTTCTCAGCTGGGGAGCGTCGAAAGTCGCTTTGGCAGTGCGTCGTTCGAGTGAACCAGTTCCCGTCACGCCGGTCCGATCGGAGCCGGCGTTGTCCGATTCAGTCGACAAGAATTCTGGGCCGTGGAGTCCGCCGTATGTTGTCGCAGAATGCCCGGCGATCGAGTGGCATGCAGCGGCTGCCGAATGGGGCGGAACCTCCAATTCACTGTTCATCGGCGTCTTGACGGCCATGTCGGAGGGAGTGGGCCGGACTCGTCCCGGCGACGAGTTGCGGTGGTCGCTACCCATCAGTGATCGTAAGATCGATGACATCGACTCCAATTCGACGAAAATCGTGCCGGTGTCGGTCCGGGTGTCCGAGCGAGGAGATCGAGACCTCACCGGCATCAGAAAAGCGAGCAAGACTGCCTTCATCGAGTTCGAGGCTCGCCAGACCGCGGGTGCTGCCGGTGGCCCGATCCCGTTGCAACTGATCCAGATGCTTCCGGATGCGCTCGTGGCACGTCTGCCCATGCCGAAAGGCGGGGCTGAAGGACTGTGTTCGAATCTAGGCCGCCTACCCGACGACTTCACCGAGATCGGCGGAGTCCGTGCCCGCAGTGTTGCCGCCCGCGCCACATTTTCCGATATCGACGCAGATGCCGCACGCTCACTCGGCGGCGGGTCGACTGCCTGGATGGCCGAAGCTGATGACATCGTGACGATTACCGTTCACGGAATGGATCCGGACAGAATGGCTTCCGACGAACGACTTCGCGAGCTGCTTGCGAGTGCTCTGGACCGTTGGAATATCACCCATCGGTTCTGGTGACGGCGCCCTCGACAATATCTGCCGCCGTCTCAACGGCATCGATGGCGGGCGTCATGCGAGCTGCGAGTTCGCTTGCCCTGGAATGTGTTCGAGATGTCAGTAGATCATCCAGGCTCGCTGAGAGGCTGCGCTGGTCGAGACGGGAGTAGCGCGTCGACGTGCCCGCACCCGTCCTGGCAAGCGCTGCACCCCAGAACGGTTGGTCGGCACTGAACCAGCACACCATCGTCGGCAGCCCCGCCCGGATACTCGCTGCAGTCGTGCCCGCACCGCCGTGATGAACTGCAGCCTGGCACAACGGAAAGATCGAGGCATGATCGACGGGGCCGACGATCGCCACCGAAGCATTCTTCTCGATGCGTTCCTCGATGTCGCTCCAACCTGAACTGATCAGCGCGCGTTGCCCGCGTTCGGTGCACACGTCGGTGATCATGCGTACCAATGCGGCGGGATCGCGTACCGGCATGCTGCCGAAGCCGAAGTACAGAGGCGGCGTTCCATCGTCGATCCACTCGCGCAACAGTGAACCCGTGCTGAGGTCGGCGCCCAGCGGTGGATCAGCCTGCGGCAATTCGAGAAAGCCGACAAATGGTCGCGCCGGGCCCCACTCGTCTTCCAGGCCAGGGAACAAGACCGGGTCGTATGCCTGGATTTCGATGCCGCCATAGGCCCGTATGCGCTTCGTCAGGGGGGATTTCGCATCGGACAATCCGAGGCCACGGCGTTGACTGTTCTCGCGATCTCGCATGGACCGCCACCGCATGGTCTCGAGGAGTCGCCACGTCGCTCGGTTCACGGCCGCCGGCATGGTGCGACCTGGAACCACCGACATCGAGCCGTTGCTCCGGAGCGGGCAATAATGCAGCGTCAAGAACGGGATGCTCTGTGCCTGAGCGATATTGAACGTCATTTCTTGACCGAGGGTCCCGGTGACAGCCGCGTCGGCATCGGCCGCCATTTCAGAGAGTTCGACGGTCATGTCGTGCCATCCGTAGTTTGCGAGTTCGGTCAGTGCGGCAAGGCGAGTGCGCGGATTTCGCGATTTGATTCTTCTTCGTACCAGGTCCGATTCGAGCAAGGCCTTGGTATCGGGTCCGAACGGAACGACCGAGACAGAAGTGTAGGAAGAAACGGCAGCTGAGGCGAACGACACCAGGTTGGGCGGAGCACCGAATACGATTTCGTGCCCACGCCGGGCGAGTTCGACTCCGAGTGCGAGACCCGGTTGCACGTCTCCGCGGCTGCCGGTGAACGGCAGTACGAACTTCATTCCCGCGCTCCTTCACCGCCTGAGGCGCAGCATCTGTCCGTGCCGCCGACTGGCAACCTACATCATCACTGTAGCCCGGCCGTAAAGCGTACGGCCGCAAGGTTCTTTGGCGCAAGTCACATGATGTGGTGGAACCGGTTCCGGCCGCGATACCCTCGTCGGGTGAATCGATTGACCTACGACGACGACCTGTTTCTGCGGATGGAGTGCGTCCTCGACGTACCCGTCGTCAATCAAATCGTATGGCGCTTCGACGCCCGCCCACCGCGGGAAGCAGTGGACGAGATGTGGCGACATCTCGCGGCAGGCCCGATCAACAGAAGGGTCGAGCGTGTACGTGTCCCAGGCGCCCGTGACAGATGGACCCGCGGCTCGGATTCACTGCCCCTGGCGGCGGGTGATGAGGCGATCGCGGAACTCGACATCGGTGAATGGATGCAGCAGCGAGCGGAGGTATCCCTCGATCCCGTCGACGGGCCGGTGTGGCAGTTGGCCAGTGCCGATGTCGCCGGTGGTGGATATGTGCTTTCTCTCGTCGCCTCGCACGTTGTCGGCGACGGGGGAGCACTGACATCGGCTGCGATCGCGGCCCTTCGTGGCCCCGCAGACCCAGAGGACTTCCGCTCTTCGCTCGGGGACCCGACTCGACACGATCTCCGAGATGCGTTCACTCAAATTCGGTTGGCGACTGCAGGAACCGCGAGGGCATTGGGTAGAACTCTTCGTTCTCGGCTGACGCGGCCGAAGTCCCAACCGTCTGGGCACTTGCCGTCTGCGGCTACGCAGTCCGCTGGAAGGCAGAAGGAAACTGTTGCTGTGACGCCGACAGCGTTCGGGGCGTTCACCCCCAGCACCGTTGCGGTCGATTGCACGTCGCAGCAATGGTCGGAAGCAGCGAGCGCGGTCGGCGGGAGTCCGAACAGTCTTCTGGTCGGGATCGCGTTGGGAATTCTGACCGCGAGCGGGAGGATCGACGAATCGGACATCGTCAAGGTTTCGTTGCCGGTCAGCACCCGGACGCCGGGGGACGTGCGGGCGAATGCCACGTCGGGCGTGTCCATCGAGGTCGATGGGGGAGGCGGCTATCGCACCGATCTCAGCGCAGTCAGGGGCGACAGCAAGAGAGCATTCGCCGCACTCGCGGACTCTTCGACTTCGACGATCTTCGAACTCATGAAACCTTTGATGCAGATGCTGCCCGACGCCATCGTGGAGAAGGCGGCCGCGTCAGCGACAGCGCCTCTGTGCCTATGTTCGAATCTCGGCGATCGTGGTAAACATTTGAAATCGGTAGGGGGCATATCGGCTCGCTCGGTGGCCATGCGTTCGATCACGCAGAACACAACGGCCGAGCTATTGCGCAGAACCAAGGGCGGGGTAAGTGTCTGGTTGAACACGTCGGGAGATGCGATAACGCTGTGTGTGACCGGCTTGGATCCAGACCGCTTCCCTACCCGGGAGCACCTACGCGCGTTAGTAGAGAACGAATACTCGAGGTGGGAGCTGGCCCCCAATTTTTGGTGAGGTTATGCTTATCCACCGTTCCAGCACTGGTAAAACAGCACTGTGTGAAAAGGAGATATGAACATGGCAGTTGTCGTGTTGTTCGGTTCCGAGACCGGCACGGCGGAGGAAGTCGCGGATAAGATTGCCGAGGTTCTCGATGATCACGACGCCGAAGTACGCGACATGCTCGAGTACGAGGTCTCGGACATCGACACCGACGATTTCCACGTCATCATCTGCTCGACCTACGGGGACGGTGAGCTTCCCACCGGGGCTGAACCGTTCTACGACGCGTTGGTCGAGGACGCCCCCGATCTGACGGGGCTGAGGTTCGCAATGTTCGGGCTCGGCGACAAGATCTACGAGGCCACGTTCAATCGTGGTGGCGAGATCATTGCCGAAAAGCTTCGTGAACTCGGTGCGGTCCAAGTCGGAGAGCATGCTCGACACGACAGCTCATCGAACATCAAGCCGAAAGTACAAGCTGCGGATTGGGCGCGCGAGATCACCCATCTGATGGCGGGCTGACCGGGGACCACAGCTCGGCCACTGACGTCCCCACCTCGGTCAACAACCGTCGAACCAGGGGCAGGCCGATCCCGATGACGCTGGACGGATCTCCCTCGATGCGGTCGACGAACCACCCGCCGAGGCCGTCCAGCGTGAACGCTCCGGCCACCTCCAGCGGCTCTCCCGAGGCCAGATATGCCTCCAGATCTTCCGCAGACGGGTTGGCGAAGTGCACGATCGTCGTGCTGCTTGCGGCCGCGATGGCGACAGGACGGCCCCCCACGACGCGGATTACCGCGTGCCCGGTGAGGAGTTCTCCGCTATGCCCGGCCATGCGTGCCCACCTTTCGCGGGCAAGGTCGACGGTGTGCGGCTTTCCCTGAAGTTCACCGCCGATGGCGAGCATCGAATCGCACCCGACCACGACGGCATCGTCGAACTCCGCGAGTACCGCTTCTGATTTCGCACGGGCCAGTGCTACGACGACTTCCTCGGGCGCCGCAGAGTCTCCCAGTGCAGCTGTCAGCGCATCTTCGTCGACTCCGGATACTCGTACCACCGGTTCGACTCCTGCGGCGCGCAGAACGCTCAAACGGGCAGGAGAAGCAGAAGCAAGAACGAAGGTCGGCACTTCTCGAGCTAGTAGCGACGCGAGGCCGCGAAGGAGTACGGCGAGAACGGCGCCTGGACTCGATGCATCGTCGTCGGGGTTCCCCACAACTCTGGGGGACGATTGTCGGCTGCGGGTGTCGCGGCTGAAGCGGCAGCAGTCAGTACCGTCACCAGAGCGGCAATGTCCTCATCGGAAGGATTTCCCTTCACAATGCGGATTGCGTCACGCGTTCCAGACGACGTTGTGTCGTCCGGGGCCGGATCTTCTAGCGGCGCACTTTCCGACGGCGCACCGGCTTCGTCAGCACAGTGACGCAACTCTGTTTTCTCGTCGATGTCCGCTGTTGCTGCACTGGTACTCATAGTGGAATGTTTCCGTGCTTCTTCGGGGGCAGACTGACTTGCTTGCGCTCGAGCAGACGCAACGCAGAAACAATCTGACCACGAGTGTGGCTGGGCGGAATGACTGCGTCGAGGTAGCCACGTTCGGCTGCGACATAGGGGTTGACGAGGGTGTCCTCGTATTCCTGCTGCAACTTCAAGCGCAACGCATCGACGTCTTCGCCCTTCTTCGCTGCTTCGAGAAGCTGCTTGCGGTAGACGAAGCCGACAGCGCCGGAGGCGCCCATCACGGCAATCTGTGCCGTGGGCCAAGCGAGATTGACATCGGCGCCCATGTGCTTGGAACCCATGACGTCGTACGCGCCGCCGTAAGCCTTGCGGGTGATGACGGTGATCTTTCCAACGGTGGCTTCGCCATAGGCGTAGAGCAATTTGGCGCCACGACGGATGATGCCGTTGAACTCCTGGCCGGTGCCGGGCAGGAATCCGGGCACGTCGACGAGGGTGATGATCGGGATATTGAAGCAATCACACGTGCGGACGAAGCGAGCCGCCTTCTCCGATGCGTCGATATCGAGGGTGCCGGCGAACTGGGTGGGCTGATTGGCGACAATTCCCACCGAGCGGCCGTCGATGCGTCCGTATCCGATGATGATGTTGCGAGCGCGGCCTTCCTGGACCTCGAGAAATTCGTCGTCGTCGAGAATCCGGCGGATGACCTCGTGCATGTCGTAAGGGGTGTTCGGCGAATCGGGGATCAAGGTGTCCAGTTCGAGGTCCTCGGCAGTGAGGTTGTCCTCGATCGCTCCGGAGATCGGGTCCGATGGAACCGTGCGCGGCGCTTCGGCCCGGTTGTTCGACGGCAGGTAGCCGAGAAGGTCGCGAACATAGTCCAATGCGTCCTGTTCGCCGGAGGCAACGTAGTGCGCCACACCAGACTTTTCCATATGCGTGGTCGCGCCGCCGAGCTCTTCCATGGTGACGTTCTCGCCGGTGACGGTCTTGATGACGTCGGGCCCGGTGACGAACATCTGCGACGTGCCGTCGACCATGACGACGAAGTCGGTCAGGGCAGGGGAGTAGACGTGGCCACCGGCAGCAGGTCCCATGACCAGCGAAATCTGGGGGATAACGCCGGAAGCCAGGACGTTGCGGTGGAAGATCTCGCCGTACAGCCCGAGCGAGACGACACCTTCCTGAATACGCGCACCGGCGCCTTCATTGATGCCGACGAGAGGACGCCCGGTCTTGATGGCGAGGTCCATGACCTTGACGATCTTTTCGCCGTAGATTTCACCCAACGAGCCGCCGAAGACTGTCGCGTCTTGGGAGAAGATGCAAACGTCACGGCCGTCGATGGTGCCGTACCCGGTGACCACGCCGTCGCCGAAGGGACGGTTGTCGGCCATTCCGAAGTTCACGCTGCGATGGCGGGCGAGTGCGTCCATTTCCACGAACGAGCCCTCGTCGAGCAGTGCGGTGATGCGTTCGCGAGCGGTGAGCTTGCCTTTGGCGTGCACCTTTTCGATGGCGGCTTCGCCAGACGGCGCCATCGCCACCTCACGTCGGCTACGCAGGTCGGCGAGCTTTCCCGCCGTCGTGTGAATGTCGGGTTTTTGGGCCGAATCCTGCGAAGTCGAATCCTGAACACTGGTCATGAGAAAACACCTTAACCACGGGCGTGATGTCTGCTGGGACCCAGGGGCGCGTTGGGAGGCTCCGGGCCAAGTCTACTGACGAGTACACAGTCGGTGGATTGTCGGGTCGAGCGACCGATGAACATATGCTCTCGAGTCATGTGGACAAACCTGGACCGGCCGCCGCTCGACGTCGCTGCACTTCGACGGGCGCTTGTCGACGGGCCGCAAGCTTCCTGGTCCAGGCTCGATGTCGTCGAAGTAACGGGCTCGACCAACGCCGACCTCATCGCCGGCGCTGCGAATTTTGCAGACCGCACTGCGCTGGTGGCCGAGCATCAGGCAAGTGGCAAAGGCCGTCACTCACGGTCCTTCACCGGCCCACCCAGCTCGCAACTCTTGGCGTCGGTACTTCTGAAGTTTCCAGGAATCGATCCCGCCGTCCTCGGTTGGCTTCCGCTGTTGACCGGGGTGGCAGTCGTCGACGCGCTCCGAACGGTCGCGTCGGTCGATGCGGCGCTCAAATGGCCCAATGACGTTCTGATCGAAGGCCGCAAAGTGGCTGGGATCCTCGCTGAGGTGGCAGCGCACGGGGCGACGCCGTCCGTTGTGGTGGGCATCGGACTGAATGTGTCGATGACCCGAGCAGAACTGCCGGTTACCACCGCAACATCGTTGGTGCTGGAAAATGCTGCCGTCAGCGATCGGGACACCTTGCTCCGAGCAATTCTGCGTGGGATCGGCGCCGACGTCGATTCCTGGCAGAACACAGGGTGGAACACCGACCAGCTTGCACATAGGTATCGCGAACGATGCGACACCGTGGGGCGCCGGGTGCGCGTCGAAATGCCCGGTGGCAAAGAACTTCTCGGGGAGGCAACCAATGTCGACAAGCAGGGGCGGATCGTGGTTCGCGACGATGCGACCGGCACCGAAATTGCGATAGCGGCCGGTGACGTGACCCACCTGCGTGCTATCGATCCGCCCTCTCGATCGCCCTCTACCGAAAAGTAGTCGGTCCGGCGTCACTGGCGCCCGCAAACCTTTTCCGAGACGTGGCAAGATCGCTTCACAGAATCTAAGGATCCACCGAGGAGTGAGACGGATGGCCTATCCGCAGGACGCGCTGGCACAGGAAGAAGAACTGCTGCTTCACCACCATCCGCATTGGAAGATGTTGGTGTTTCCCGCACTCACATTCATCGTCGCTACCGCAGTGGCCGGATTCTTGATCGGACTCACTTCGGCTCGTTTGGAGGGATCGAGTTCCTCGCTCGCCCTGCTCGTCGTCGTCGCCGTGTGGGTGGTCGTTGTCGGCTGGCGGTGCGCGGCGCCGCTCATCAGTTGGAAATGCACACACTTCATCGTGACGGACCGTCGGGTTCTCATACGCCAAGGCGTCATTAGCCATTCCGGCATCGACATCCCGATGGGACGGATTTCCAACGTTCAATTCCGTCACGGACTGATCGATCGGATGTTGGGGACGGGCACGCTCATCATCGCCTCGGCGTCCGACGATCCCCTCGAGTTCGACGACATCCCCAATGTTCAGCGTGTGCACTCACTGCTTTACCAGCAGGTTTTCGACGCCATGGAGGCCAGGGCTGACCGCTGGAACGACCTCGACGACGCAGATCCAACTGCCGGCGACATCTCCGATTCCTCGCGCCGCGGATGGCGCGTCGGGAAACGCCGCTGATCGCCGCAATTTCACAGAAACGGACCGTAGGCTGACGTCGTGACCGAAGTACTGCTCGCTGAAGACGACGAAGCAATTGCCGCACCCCTTTCACGCGCCCTCGGGCGTGAGGGGTACACGGTGACGGTCGAGCACACCGGACCCGCGGCACTTCAGCGTGCGCTCCAAGGCAACTTCGATCTCCTCATTCTCGACCTCGGGTTGCCGGGTATGGACGGCCTGGAAGTCTGTCGTCAAGTTCGAGCCGACAGTTCCGAGTTGGCGGTGCTGATGCTCACCGCACGAACAGACGAAGTGGATTTTGTAGTAGGACTCGACGCGGGCGCCGATGATTACGTCGGCAAACCGTTCCGGCTTGCCGAACTGATGGCCCGGGCGCGTGCACTCCTTCGACGAAGCGGCCCCGGTGAGGATTCAGTGATCGAGGTGGGTGGCATCCGGCTCGACCCAGCCGCCCGTCGCGTCCTGGTCAAAGGCGTCGAAGTCACGTTGGCCAACAAGGAGTACGAACTTCTCAAGGTGCTGCTCGATCATGCGGGACAGGTCGTCTCTCGCGAAACAATTCTCCGCGAGGTCTGGGGTGACGCCGAACTACGCGGCTCCAAAACCCTCGACATGCACATGTCGTGGCTGCGCCGCAAGATCGGAGACGAGGGGTCCGTCGCGGAGCGTCGGATTGCTACGGTCCGCGGTGTCGGGTTCCGAATCAACAGCGACTAGTCGGGTCGATGCGCCGCCGCATACTTCAGTCGATTCTGGCCGTCGTCATCCTCACTGCGCTACTTCTCGGTCTGCCATTGATGTATACC
>JBBSSG010000086.1:0-15865 GCA_038242295.1 Mycobacteriales bacterium
GTCTACGACGCCCGTCAGCTGCAGCATCCGATCTGCCAGCGTCGACTTGCCGTGGTCGATGTGGGCGATGATGCAAAAGTTCCTGATCCGCGCGGGATCGGTGAACGTCGTGTCGGCGAAGCTGGGCACTCGTATCCTTTGCTGGCGTCTGTGTGGAGCGGACGGACAGAGTCAATAGTCCCACGTCCTGTGCCCGAGACATGGGGGGCATCCGATCCCCCGATCATCGATCTCGCCGCGTCGGCGAATCGGGGACACCTACAGCGGCTGACTAAACTGCTTCCCCATGGCTGGCAACTGGAGCAAATTCGGCAAACAACTCAGCAGAATCGCACTCCGAGAGGGTCCGAGACTGTTCAAACAGCTGCAGAACTCCGGCGCCCTACAGAAGGGCAAAGAAGCCCTGACCGGCTCGCCCTCGAACGGTCCCGCAGCAGGAGGCGGCCGTCCGGTTGCCTCGCACGTTGTCCCCACCGCGAATCGTGCGCGACGTGTTTCTTACGCCCCCGACTTGGACGGGCAGGCCGATCCCGGCGAGATCGTGTGGACGTGGGTGACCTATGAGGAGGATGCAACTCAGGGAAAGGACCGCCCTGTCCTCGTGGTGGGCCGAGACAGGGGCACACTGCTCGGTCTCATGCTGTCGAGTCAGAGCAAGCACGACGGGCATCCGGATTGGGTGGCGATCGGATCCGGCTCGTGGGACGCCGAAGGTCGACCGAGCTGGATTCGTCTCGACCGGGTCCTCGATGTCCCCGAGACAGGAATTCGGCGCGAAGGCGCAGTGCTTGCCAAGGGCAAGTTCGATGCGGTGGCTTCGCGGTTACGTTCGGACTACAGCTGGTCCTGATTGCAGGTTCGGAGGACACTCGGGTGTTGCACAACATGTGAGCGAGCTACCCCGCCGGTGACGGACTTGGGTTCTGACATCAGTGCTGGTATTCTTGCTCTTCGGCGCTGGGCTACATCTGCCTGGCAGTAGACTTCGGGCATTCCAGAATGGATGGCCCTGACCGGAATACCAACGAAGACAGAAGGATTTTACGCGTGGCCAACATCAAGTCCCAGAAGAAGCGGATTCTCACCAACGAGCGTAGCCGCCTGCGGAACCAGTCGACGAAGTCCTCGCTGCGTACGCTCATTCGCTCCTTCCGCGAAGCCGTAGCAACCGGTGACAAGGACAAGGCATCCGCGATTCTTCACACCACCGGACGCCAGCTGGACAAGGCAGTCAGCAAGGGTGTCATCCACAAGAACCAGGCAGCGAACAAGAAGTCAGCTTTGGCTTTGGCAGCCAACAAGCTCTGACGTTCATACTTTCGATATGAACCCGCTCGGTTTCCGAGCGGGTTCTTTTCGTGCGTCTTACCACTGTGTTCAGGTTCTGAGTCCAGCCACTACCGATACGGCGTTTTCGACGGCGTAGTCGGCGTCGGCGGCCTGACCCTTCACATCCGCGTTGAGCTGCGCGACGACCTGAAGCGCCTCACCGATCGACCGACCGTTCCACCCCCGCGCCTGTGCTTGCGCTTTCTTGATCTTCCATGGCGGCATTCCGAGCTCCCCTGCCATTCGGAACGGATCCCCGCGCCCGGCTGAACCGACCAGCGCAATGGTGCGCACAGCGTCGGCCAGTGCGTCCGCGAGCAGAACGTGTGGAACGCCTCGATGCATTGCCCACCGCAGGGCTTCGAGCGCACCCGGGCGGTCCCCCGCAACGGCCATGTCTGCCACGTCGAACCCGGAGACCTCAGCTTTTCCGGAGTAATAGCGACGCACAGCGTTCACATCGACTTTTCCGGCGGTGTCCGCAACCAGCTGGGAACAGGCCGCCGCCAGTTCGCGAAGCTCCGAACCTACCGCTTCGAGAACAGCTTCGACGACATCACCATTGACCCTCAGACCCGCGGCAGTGAACTCGCGTTTGACGAACTCTGCGCGCTCGGCGGGTTTGGTGAGCTTGACGCATTCGTGTGTGACAGCTCCGATCTTCTGCAGGGACCCCGCCATTGCCTTGGCTCGACCACCACCGGAGTGCATGATGACCAGCACGGCGCCGGCAGGCGGGTCGGAGGCAGCATCGAGCACGATCGCGATTGCATCCTTGCCTGCCTCTGCTGCGGCTTCCAGGACGACCACGCGATCCTCGGCGAACAAGGAGGGACTGAGAAGTTCGGCGAGTTCGGGAGCACTCGCATCGCCCGCTCTGAGTTTCGTGACGGGAAGATCACCGCCCTCGTCGATGGTCGCGCGCACGCGAGCGACGATCGACGAGACGGCGCGA
Source organism: Mycobacteriales bacterium (assembly GCA_038242295.1). Taxonomy (GTDB): domain Bacteria; phylum Actinomycetota; class Actinomycetes; order Mycobacteriales; family Mycobacteriaceae; genus Rhodococcoides. The sequence continues at coordinate 2,285 of JBBSSG010000086.1, forward strand.
TCCATCAGCAGCTCTTCGTCGCCGAGAACGAGGTGCAAAGGTTCGACCGGGGTTGGCGCATTCACAGCACAGATCGTGCCATGTCGGTCCGACAGATTCACACGCACCGTTCTTCAGATCACGAGTGAGCCGATCCACAGGGCGACGACGGCAACGGTCGAGACCGACAGCACCAACCGAGAGGCGCGACTGCGGAGCGCCGCAACGATCCCGACGGTGATGCCGAGCACTAATACTCCGCCCGTCACCCCGTTGGGGATGGCAAAGCCCGCCCCGGGAACCGAAGCCGACCACTGGGCTACTGAGATCAACCACCACAGCGGCGCCGAGGCCAGGTGGAGAATCAATGACGCAAGAGTCCCGGAGATGGGTGCGAGAACAGCTGCGCTCGCTCCGACGACAGTGATCGGCGCAACCATCGGTGCAACAGCGACATTGGCCGCAACTCCCACCAGAGAAATGGTGCCTGCCATCGAAGCGACTATCGGTGCTGTCACTGCATGTGCCGCGCCGGCGACTGCCACGATCTCCGCCGGGCCCCGAGCCCAGCCGTGTCTGCGCAGCCAGTCCACCCACACCGGCGCCAGCACGACGAGGCCGGCGGTCGCGGCAACCGAGAGTGCGAACCCGAAGTCGACGGCCAGCTGGGGCCACCACACCAGCAGTCCGAGAACTGCCGTGCACAGTGCCGGGACAGCCTGCCTGCGCCGGCCGGTCACGAGGGCGAGCAGTCCGATCCCACCCATGACCGCTGCCCGCAGAACGCTGGGCGAGGGACGCGCGATGAGCACGAACGCCACCAAGATCAACGCGCAGATGCACGCCGTGGTGCGCGGCCCGATCCCGACTGCCCTGGTGAGCAAGAGCACCGCACCCAACAGGATCGAGAAGTTCGCCCCGGAGACTGCATTGAGATGTGTCAACCCTGCGGCTCGAAAATTGGTCTCGACGTCCTCGGGCAATGCCGAGGTATCCCCGACGACGAGACCCGGTAGCAAGCCTGCCTGCTCCGGCGGAAGCGCGTCCTGCGCCGCGGCCGCGAGGTCGCTCCTGATGGACGAGGCCGACCTCGCGAAGAATCCAGGACGATTCAGTCGCAATGGTGGACCGTGAACTCGGATGACAGCCAGGGTGAGGTCGGGCCGGTCCGCCGAGGACAACCGGCCACGAAGCGCGAGAGACTGACCGGGGACAACCATGTCCCATCCGTCGGCAGGGGCGAGGACGAGAACGCGTCCACCGAGCCTGGTCGGCACTCCCGCCAAGTCGACTTGGACCAGTTCGGCGCGGATCGAGACGGTAGCAGGGCCAAAAGACCGGACACGGTGCGGATCCTCGCGTACGACGACGGCCGCACTGACCCATGCCTGATGTTCGGCGCTCTCGAGTACAGGGCTCGCCTCGAACACGGACATATGGACAGCAGCCGCGCCCGCATAACAGCAGCCGATCACAGCCATTGCGATCGAACCGGCACTCCAGTCGCCGAGCCGGCCGCGATTGCACACGAGTAGGAGAGCAATCACTGACCACACCGCCGCAAAACCAATGACAATCCCTGAGCCGCAACGTATCCCGATGATCGTCGCTACCCATCCAACGAGGGCGGCTGGAACGAGCCGAATGTCGAATGGACGGATCGGCGCTTCCTTCACACCGTCACTTGATCTCGGAGCTTCTCGAGCCGCACCGGTCCGATACCGTCGACTTCCGCCAACTGATCTACAACAGCGAACGAGCCGTTCATCTCCCGCCACGCCACGATGCTCGCTGCCGTAACCGGGCCGACCCCAGATAAGGCGTCGAGTTCTGCGGCAGTGGCCTGATTGAGATCGACCTTGTTTGCCGGCGCGCTGTCTCCGGCGCTCGGTCCTGGACCTCCCTGCGTCACCGTTCCTGTTACGAGCGGTCTACCTTCGGCGGGTGTAATTCCCACCACGATTTGGTCTCCGTCGTTCAACTTCGCGGCGAGGTTGAGCGCCAACAGGTCTGCGTCGGCCCTAGGGCCGTCCGCCGCAGCCAGGGCGTCGGCGACGCGCGAGCCGGGCGGAAGATGCTTGAGCCCTGAGGACACGACGAGCCCGACGACACTGACGACGATATCCGTCGGAGGCGGCTCTGCACCCGTGGGAGCATTCGGCGATACCGACATCGGTTGCACCACGGGGAGCGCCGGTACCGGCGCCGCGGCAGGGGTATCGCGGAGGAAGCCGTAACCGGCGACGAGTAAGACCACAATTCCTACGCCGCACAGCGAGAGCATCCCTTTCCGTCCAGGATCGAGCCGCGCTCCGCGCCAGCGCTCCGGCAAATGTGGGGTCAGCGCCGACTGACGTCCGTCGGGCGGTCTCAGCCAGTCCGGCCCTGGCGGGCCGTCGTTGTTCGAATCCCTGCCATCCGGACCACTGCCGTCCGGACCACTGCCGTCCGGGTCGCTGCTGTTCCGGTCGCTGCTGTTCCGGTCGCTGCTGTTCCGGTCGCTGTAGTCGCGCAAGGACTGCGACCTGTCGCGAGAAAGGGGGCGGATTTCCAGACTTGCCATGCCATGGACGTTAAGGCCGGCACTGTTGGCAGCGAGGCTGGAAACTGCTGGTGGTGAATCACCCTGTGGATTGGCGATCTTCCTGTGGACAACCGACCAATTTCACATCCGCGGGCACAGTGCTACACCAACTGCACCCGGTCCCAGATGCGCACCGAGAACTGCACCGAAAGGAACGATACGTAGCTCGCTGATCTGCGGGATTCGCTCCTCGAGCATGGATTCAACGACGGCCGCACGCGCTTCGCACTGCATATGGTGCACGGTCAGCGCAACCCCTCGTTCACCGGCAGCGCTCGCGACCGTGTCGACGAGCTTGCTCAACGCCTTGGTCGACGTCCGTGCTTTCTGATCGAGACCCAGTTTGCCGTCCACGAGGTGCAGGATCGGCTTCATGGCCAAAGCAGTTCCGAGCAGCGCCGCCGCAGCACCGATTCGGCCCCCACGCCGGAGGTGGTCGAGTCGGTCGACCACGATGAAGCATCGGGAGCGCGCCGAAACCGACACGGCTTCGTCGTACACGGCCCGAATGCCCGCACCGGTGGCCGCTGTGCGCGCGGCAGCCAGTACTGCGTAACCGAGGCCCATACCCGCCAGCTCTGAGTCGACGACACGAACGCAGTCACCGACTTCTGCTGCGGCCTGCCGCGCGGCGTCGAAAGTACTGGAGAGTCCGCGTGAAATATGGATGGCTACAACACCTTTGCCGCCACTGCGTTTCAGTGCGTCACGGTAGACGACGCTCAGTTCGCCGGGAGATGCGCCCGCAGTCGTCACAGGCCCGTTCGCAACGAAATCGGCGGGAATCGAATCCACGCCCTCTCTCAGGTCCGTCCCGCCGACCAAAACGTGCAGCGGCGCTACGAAGATTCCGGCTTCGGCTGCAAGAGCGGAATCCAAGGAGGCCGAGGAATCTGTTACGACGACCACGCTCATACGTGTCGACCTTCGACTGATTTCTCCCCACGGAGTTCGGCAAGCATGGCGTCGGCGACCGCGACGTGCGCGTCCCAGCCCCAATGGATACCGTCAGGGTTGGCGTTCTCGGAGAAGATGTTGCCGCGTACCGCGTCAGCGAGGTCGACCAGCGGAACATTACTGTCGAAACTCCATTGCCGAAGCGCTCTTTCGGCGGCTGGCCGTCCCGTGTGAACCTGGCCGTACGCGTCGCAGCGATGAACCGAGGGCAACGTACCGATCACCGGCAGTTCCGGCCGCACGTACCCAAGGGCAGCGCGGGCCTGTTCCAGATACTGGATGCTCAATTTCGGTGGCAGCGCCACGGGCCAGCCGAGATGCGCCAGCTTCGGTTGCACCCATTGGTATCCAGTTCGAACCACGCGGCGCAGGGCCGGTGGTCGAATATAGCGGATCTGCTCCCGTAGAGCTGTCGGCAGCGGCGACGGAAGCGAATCCATTCCGCCGACGCCGAAGATGACAGCGCCGGCTTTCGGGATCGCTGCCCACACGCGCGGATCCTGCGTCAGTGCCCACCAGATGTCGCGACTGGTCCAGCCGATTCGGGCTACCAGCTCGAGCTTCCAACCGAGTTCGTCGGCGACAAGATTGGGCCAAATTCTCGGATCGTCGACGGGCAATCCACCCTTGGGTCCGAAGTAACTCAGAGAGTCTGCGAGCACCAACAGGACTGGAGGTGCATCGGCGTCGATCTCCGGGAGGACGTAGTCGTCAGAGGACGTCACTGGCCACCCGCGCCGAAGCGTTCCAGACGTCGAGGCGCCATCTGGACGACTCACCCTCACCGTGGTTGCTCAGCTGCGCCCAACTGGCGTTGGACAGTCCGCCGAGCACCGTCCAACGATCGACCGGTAGATCGAGAAGCGCGGCCGTCAGCGCCCCGATGAGGCCGCCGTGCGCAACGAGCACAATTGGCCTCGAAGAGCCCGCCGCTCCCCATTCCGGAAGGTTCTCGACCAACTCCTGCACCACCGACACGCTCCGGCGCGCCACGTCGATTCTGCTTTCGCCGCCGGGGGGAGCACTCGTTGCATCTGCGCGCCAGGCAGCCCGCGCACCAGGCGAGAGCTCATCGAGTTCGCGATGCGTGAGTCCCTGCCAGTCACCCAGATAGGTCTCGCGAAGACGCTTATCGATGCCGATCGGCAGATCGGACGCATCCCCCAGGGACACTGCGGTGTCGAAGGCGCGCCGAAGGTCCGAGGAAATGATGCGCTGCGGTTCACGCGCGGCGAGCTCCGCCGCAGCATTCTTGGCTTGCACCCTACCCAGCTCGGTCAGCTCGGTATCGAGATGACCTTGCATTCTTTCGGTCGCGTTGTACTCGGTCTGCCCGTGACGGAGCAGGATCAAGGTGCGCGTGGATATCTGGCTCACTGCTCCGAATCCGCGTCGGAGTTCTCCGCCTCGGCACGCTCGCCGACACCGGGGACCTCGACCGTCGGGCAGTCCTTCCACAGCCGTTCGAGCGCGTAGAAGTTGCGCTCGTCGGTGTGCTGGACATGTATGACGACGTCACCGTAGTCGAGCAATGCCCACCTGCCTTCGCGCGTTCCTTCTTTGCGGATCGGCTTGTGTTCTGCTTCGCGCAGCTTCTCCTCGATATTTTCGACGATCGAGTTCACCTGCCGCTCGTTGGGCGCGGACGCGATGACGAAACAGTCGGTGATGACCAACTGCTCGGAGACATCGAGCACCACGACATCGGTCGCGAGCTTGTCATCGGCGGCGAGCGCCGCTATGCGCGCGATCGAGATGGCTTGGTCTGTTGCAGTCACTTAGTTTGTCTCCCACGGTTTCGGTCCCGATTCCTCTGTCACTGCGCTCGTGACGGAACCTACCTGTTGTTGCGTCTTCTGCGGCGCCGGTTCCGACATGGTGACGGAACCGTCGAGGCGTTGTTCGCCCCTTGGTCGATACAAATTTCTTTTCGAGATGTACTGGACGACGCCGTCAGGCACGAGGTACCAGACGGGCCGGTTCTCGCTGGCTCTGAGTCGGCATTCGGTCGAGGAGATAGCCAGTGCCGGGATCTCGATCAATGTCAGTGCGTTCTCGGGCAGATCTTGGAGATGATCGGCCAGATGCTCGACGTCGAGTTCGAACCCAGGACGCGATACACCGACGAACTTTGCGAGTTCGAACAACTCCTCCCAGTTCTGCCAGGTCAGAATACTCCCAAGCGCGTCAGCGCCGGTGATGAAGTACAACTCCGCAGTTGGATGCTGGACCCTGAGGTCACGCAGGGTGTCCACCGTATACGTGAGCTTCTCACGATCGACGTCGACGCGGCTGACGGAGAACCGTGGGTTCGACGCCGTTGCGATGACGGTCATCAGGTAGCGGTCCTCGGCCGGACTGACCGATTTGCCTTCCTTCTGCCACGGCGTTCCGGTAGGTACAAAGATCACCTCGTCCAGCCCGAAGCTGTTGGCGACCTCACTGGCGGCCACGAGGTGACCATGATGGATGGGATCGAACGTCCCGCCCATCACTCCCAGCCTGCGGACCACCTCGGGTTGTTGCTGCACGATTGTCAAGCTTACTTCGCCGCGGCGGATCACCCATCACACCGGCAGTAGCCGCGAGACAATATCGCCGAGTTGCTGCGCGGTCCGACACTCGTACATGGGGATCACCTCGGCATACACAACGGCGGCAGAATCCCCCGAACCCCACTGCCCTTCCGGCTCAGGGTTGAGCCAATAGGCGTGCTTTGCCACCGACACCGTCTGTGCCAGTGCACCGATCTTCGGATCGCGGTAGTTGGTGCGTGCGTCCCCGAGAACCAGAACCGACGTTCGCGAAGTCACGGCCTGGGCATATTTATCGTCGAACGTCTCGAAAGCATTGCCGTAGTCGGAGTGCCCGTCGTAGGTGATCAGGTCTGACTCTCCGATGATTCGGGACATCGCGGCGCCGAGATCGGAACCGAAACCGAAGAAGCGAGTCACCTCGTCGGTCGAATCGATGAACGCGAAAATTCGAACCCTCGAAAATTGTTCGCGAAGCGCATCGACCAACAGCAGGGTGAAATGGCTGAAACCGGCCACCGAACCCGACACGTCACACAGCACCACTAGCTCTGGCCTGGCCCGCCGTGGTTTGCGCTGGACGAGATCGATCGGAACTCCCCCGGTCGACATCGATTTGCGCAATGTGCGACGCAGATCGATCGAGCCGGCCCGGCTCCGATTCCGGCGTACCGCAAGACGACTGGCCAACAGCCGCGCCAGCGGCGTCACACTTTTTCGCAACGCCACCATCTCGGTGTCCGACGCGCGCAGAAAGTCGACTTCCTCGGCAAGCTTCGGAACTGAATAACTGGCCACTCGTTCCCGCCCGAGCTTCTCGGCTGCGCGGCGGCGAGTCTCTTTCTCGATCATCTTGCGCAGATCCGCAATACGCTGTGCCGCAGTGCGTTTGACGACTTCGTCTTGGTAGCTGCCTGATGTCCGACCGGGACCTTCGTCAGCGTTGCCGAGTAATCCTTCGAAAATTTTGCTCAACAAGGTCTCGGGGGCGACATCGCGCAGAGCTTGATAGGCGGAGAACGAGGGTCCGTTGGCCGATTTGTATTGTCCGAGCTCTTCTACCATCTGCGCGGCAAGCATCTCGGTCAGCTCCACCGCCTCGGCCGAGCCGTCGACAAGAAGTCCGGTGATCAGTTCGCGTAGCGCCGAGAAATCGACGTCGCCCTCCGCTGTCCGCGGCAGCGAGGTGTCGACCTTGCCCGAGTCTCGCTGTCCGGTTGCGGCCGGAAACCACAGGTCGAACAAGGCGTCGAACGTGGCCCGGTGGGTGGGACGGCGCAGCAGCGAACAAGCAAGACCTTCGCGGAGCGCTTCGCGGTCGAGCAGGTCGAGGACAGACACCACCCGGCCCGCATCGACTGTCTCCGAGGTTCCGACGGCTATTCCGCGGCTTCGAAGTGCCTCGACGAAACCGACGAGGTGACCGGGCAACCCGTGTGGGGACTGCTGCATGTCAGTTCAGCCGAAGCTCGGCTATGGCCCTGTCTTGATCGGATTGATGTTTGAGTACCACCCCGAGCGTTGCGCGAACTGATTCGTCGTCGAGGGTGTCGACTCCAAGTGCAAGCAAAGTGCGTCCCCAGTCGATGGTCTCCGCCACCGAGGGAGCCTTCTTGAGCGCCATCGCGCGCATGACGTGAACCGTCTGCACCATCTGCTGTGCAATGGCGCCCGGGAGTTCTGGCACTCGGCTGGCGAGGATTCGCCGCTCGAGGTCGGCATCGGGAAAGTCCAGATGCAGAAACAAGCACCGCCGTTTCAGTGCCTCGGACAGCTCACGCGTCGCATTGGAGGTCAGTACCGTAAACGGTGTGCGGGTCGCGGTGATCGTGCCGAGCTCGGGAATGGTCACCGCGAAATCGCTGAGAACCTCGAGCAGCAATCCTTCGATCTCGACATCGGCCTTGTCGGTCTCGTCGATCAGCAGAACGGTCGGATCTTCCCGCCGGATGGCCTTCAGCAGCGGCCGCGCCAACAGAAATTCCTCGGAGAACACGTCGAGCTTGGTCTCGTCCCAGCCCTGGTGGCCGACCGTGCTGGATTGAATCCGCAGAATCTGCTTGGCGTGGTTCCACTCGTACAGCGCTCGGGCCTCGTCGACACCTTCGTAGCACTGGAGTCGGATCAACTCGGCGTTCGTGGCCTGTGCGACTGCTCGGGCCAACTCGGTCTTGCCTACCCCCGCCGGACCTTCGATGAGCAAGGGCTTGCCCAACCGGTCAGCGAGAAAGACGGACGTCGCGGTCGCCTTGTTTGCCAGATAGCCGGTCTCGGCGAGCCGGCCAACGACGTCCTCGACACTGCTGAACAGTGGCGGCGACTTGGGTAATGCTGGGTCCACGTCTGCTCCCTTGTAGTGGTGTGTCAGCGTGAGCGCGTGTGGCCTTCGCCCCAGACCGTCCATTTGGTCGAGGTGAGTTCCGACAGGCCCATCGGTCCGCGTGCATGCAGCTTCTGAGTCGATATACCGATCTCGGCGCCGAAGCCGAACTGCTCGCCATCAGTGAACGCCGTCGACGCGTTGACCATGACTGCAGCCGCGTCTACACGAGTCGTGAACTCCTGAGCGGCGCGCAGATCAGCCGTCACAATTGCCTCGGTGTGACCGGTTCCGTAGGTGTCGATGTGGGTGATGGCCTCCTCGATACCATCGACAACCTTGAGCGCAACGTCGAGGGACAGGTACTCCTCGGTCCAGTCCGTGTCGGTAGCCGGAACCAGGCCGGGCAGGTCGCCGTGGACGACGACGCTGTGTGTCTGAAAAGCCTGCAGCAACTTCGGTACTGCAGTGTCCGCGATAGCGGCATCGACCAAGATAGTCTCGGCCGCATTGCATACGCTCACGCGCCGAGTCTTGGAGTTGAGGACGATCTTCTCCGCCATCTCGAGATCCGCTGCCGAATGCACGTACACGTGGCAGTTACCGACGCCGGTTTCGATCGTGGGGACTGTGGCATCGCGGACCACCGCGGCGATCAGGCCGGCGCCGCCGCGCGGAATAACGACGTCGACTAGTCCCCTCGCCTGAATGAGATGGGTGACCGACGACCGATCGGCGCTACCGAGTAACTGCACCGCGTCGACGGGCAACCCGCTCCCCGCGAGAGAGCCCTGGATAGCTTCGACCAACGCCGCATTGGAATTCGCAGCCGAAGACGACCCCCGGAGCAGCGCAGCGTTACCAGATTTGAAGGCCAGACCGAATGCGTCGACTGTGACGTTCGGACGTGCCTCGTAAACCATCCCGACCACCCCGAGCGGCACCCGTAGTTGCCGGATTTCCAAACCGTTGGGCAGAGTCGAGCCGCGCAGCACTTCGCCGATGGGGTCCGGCAACTCGGCGACCTGACGCAATCCCGCTGCAATACCGTCGATCCGCGCCTCGGTGAGGCGCAGTCGGTCCAGCAGTCCTTCGCCGGTACCCGCAGCGCGCGCGGTATCGATGTCGACGGTGTTGGCTGCCAGCACCTTCGCTGTCGCGGCGAGCACCGCATCCGCTGCACTGTGCAGTGCAGTGTCTTTCTCCGACGTCGTCAGCAACGCCAATGTCCGCGATGCGGTACGAGCGCGGCGCGCGGCGGCATGAACCTTCTCGCGTTCGTCGACCGGATCGGGGCTTGCTTGCTCGGACAGCTGTACTGCAGTCATGCACTACACACTAGCCAGGAGGTCCGTCGCAGTTGAATCGCGACCTGGCCGTGCAGATCGCTCACCGATCACCGCTGGGCACGAACCCGAGATCTTTGTCGACGACGTTCTCCATCGCCTCGGACTGCGTATACCGATGGAAATTGGATACGAATTTCTCGGCAAGCCGCCGTTGCCACCCCTGAGCGTCACCACTCATGTGCGGTGTGATCACCAGATTGTCGGTACTCCATAGCGGACTGTCAGCCGGGAGCGGTTCTGCTTCGAAGACATCGAGTGCTGCACCGGCAACGTGCCCCGACCCCAGGTGACGCAGTAATGCCTCGGTATCGAGCAGTTCACCTCTGCCCACATTGACGACGCGCACTCCCTGCTTCGTCGCCGCGAGCACATCAGCGTCGACCACTCCTCTGGTGGCAGCTGTCAACGGGGCCACCAGAATCAAGTAGTCGACGTCATGAACCACGTCCGCAAGGTCGGAACTGGCATGGACCACGCCGAAATCGACATCGCCGGTGCGCGCTGTTCGGCCGACTCCGGATACCGTCATGCCGACCGCTGTCAGCAACCGAGCGATTTCGCGGCCGATAGCTCCGGTACCGACAACCATGGCCTGGGCGGTGTCGATCCTCTCGGTTTCTCGATGCTTCCAGATCCGCTCCTGCTGCAGCTTCGCAGAATGCGCGGAATCCTTGGCGAACGCCAAAATGTGGCCGAGGACGAACTCCGCGATGGCACGGTCGAAGATGCCTCGCGAATTTGTCACTACGACGTTGGATTCGACGAGAGATTCGAACATGAGTGAATCGACTCCCGCAGCAGCGATGTGAATCCACTTCAGCGAGTCACATTTATCCCATACCTCCTTCACCGCAGGCGAGAAGAAGTCCCACAGCAGCAAAATTTCGGCGCCCGCCACTGCATCGGCAAGCGTATCTGCGGTGGCATAACGTATCTCGGCTACATCCGATACCGACTCCATCCCCTGGGGCAGGTTCTCGGCGTGAAGCACGACAACGACTGGCTTCGTGGTCATCAGGACCGGTATCCCACGAGTTCGACGCCCGGGCTCAATAATTTCGTGCTCGGTGGGTATCCGATAGCGGATCCTTTCGATCCTCTACTAGCGGACCTGCTGCTGGATAGCTGCGTCACGGTTCACTACCTCTCACCTCGTGCCCTCTGTGTTGGCCTGCCCCCTCGGCAGCTCACTGATTCTCGATGCCAGTAGCGCGTAAGCCCGCGCACTGTCCTGCAATTGCTGGACCGATACCGATTCGTCGGGCTGATGAGCCTGCTCCTCTATCTCTCCTGGACCCAGCACGATCGTGGCGATACCCATGTCGCGATTGATGAAACCACCGTCGCACGACGCCGTCCACACGTCGGTTCCGCGATATCCCACCACGTCACTGACAGCGCCGACTGCCGTAGTACAGATTTCGGCGTCGACGTCGGTCAGAAAACCAGGCATCTCCATCGACACATCCACTGACACATCGATCCCGTCACCGGTAATTCCTGCCGAGACGATGTCCTGCTGGAGTCGACGAGCAATCTGGTGGGCATTCTCTTCGGGTAGCAGTCGCCTGTCCGCTGAGATCACACATCGATCGGGGACGATGGACGTGCCTGTACCGCCGGCGATGGTACCGACGTTCCATGTCCCCGGCCCCAATACCGGATGCGCCGACGCGCGGAGTTCTGCAGCCAATGATTCGATCAACACGACGACCCGAGCCGCTGCCGAGACCGCATTGCGCCCGTTGCTCGGCCGGCCTGCATGGGCCGATCGGCCCGACACGGTGATCTCGAGGTTGGCGGCACCCCTGCATCCGGTGATGGTCACCAGCCCGGTTGGTTCGGCCACGACGGCATGTGAGTAGCTTCGCGTGCCTACCGCGCGGACGAAGGAACGAATCCCGAGACCGGTGTCCTCCTCGTCGACGAGGCAGGCCAGCGACATCGGGGTGGCCCCCATGGTGCCACAACGATCGAGCGCAGCCATCGCCACGACGACCGCGGCCAGGCCGCCCTTCATGTCGCAGGCACCGCGCCCGTAAAGCCTGCCATCGGACACGAAAGCGTCGAACGGATCCCTCGTCCATCCTTCCCCCGCCGGAACGACATCGGAATGACCCACGAACAACACGCCGGGACGATCCGAACTTCCCACCGAAACAATGACATTCGGACGTCCTGGAGCAACCGGGATGATATCGACGTCGAAACCGAGAGCCCGACCTCGGCCGGCGAGCACGTCAGCCACCGATTCCTCGGTGCTACCGGGATTCTCGCCGCCGGCTTCGATGAGCCGAGATGCCAATTCGACGATCTCGTCGGAGTCGATGGCGGCGAGCAACCGCGCCTCGTGAGCCGTCATCGAGTCGGATCGGTCGACAGGATGACCGTCGACTTCTCGACTGCTGCCGCAAGCCTTTTGACACCTTCGTCGATTCGTTCAGGACTCGAGGACGCAAAACACAACCGAAGGGAATCGTGGAACTTCCCACCGACCGACAGTGCCGGACCCGGTATGTACGCAACGCCCTCCGCGAGAGCCACTTCGAAAAGATCCTGGGTCGAGATGGCGGCTGCGGCTCCACGCAAAGTGGCCCACAGAAAAAAGCCGCCCTCCGGATCGGTAGTGGTGATCCGGTCCCCGAAATACTTCGCGATGCTCCGCTGCATGGCAATCTTGCGTGGTCGGTACACACTACTCAGCGACTGCAGGTGCGGCTGAAGATGACCGCGTCGGATGAACTCGGCAATCATCCGCTGCGCTGGAACGTTGGTGCACGTGTCCATTGTCTGCTTTGCATTGATGAGCAACTGCCTCGCCTCAGGGGCAGCATCGACCCAGCCGACACGGAGGCCAGGGGCGATCATTTTGGAGAACGTGCGGACCGAGAATACGAGCGGATCAGCGGGGCTCAGCGCACTGAAACTTGGAATGTGTTCACCCTCGAACCTCAACAGCTCGTAAGGATCGTCGTCCAGGATGATCGCACCCCACTTGTGCGCGAGTTCGAGCAGCAGCACCCGTCTGGACTCCGACATCGTTGTGCCGGAGGGGTTCTGAAAGTTCGGGATGACGTAGATCATCTTCGGCAATCGTCCGGCATGTGCCACCAGGTCCGGCAGTGCCTCCACTACCAGTCCGTCTGCATCGGTGGGAACCTCGAGCACCTCACCGCCGTAGGCGAGCACCGTCGCAGTCCCGTTGGTATAGGTGGGACTCTCGACGATGACGAGGTCGCCGGGGTCGACGAACAGCTTGCATGCGAGGTCGATGCCCTGCATCCCGCCGGAGGTGATGACGAGCCGATCGGCCGATGTCGGTTCACCGACCGATTCCAGGTAACCGAGCAGTGTATCGACAAGACCTGGATCACCCTCTGTCGCAGCATAATCCATGGCGTTCGGGGTCATAACTGCCGACGCGATGCCGGCGAAGATATCGGCCGGTACCGTTTCGGCGGCCGGAGACCCCATCGCAAAACGCACGATGTCGTGCTTTTGAGCAGCGAGCAGCGAGGTCGATGAGTCGATCACCGACCCCACCAGCTTATCGGTGCGCAGAGACCACGGGATGGTGGTGGCGATCATGTCTCTCACTCCTTCGTCAATAGGTGCCGCGGGTAGTCCGTGAATGTTTCGACGCCGTTGCCTGTCACTCGAACAGCCTCGGAAACTTCGTATCCGTAGTCCTCCATCCACATTCCGCCGATGATGTGGAACGTCATGTTCTCGGCGAGCACAATGGCGTCGTCCGTTCTGATGCTCACGGTGCGCTCGCCCCAGTCGGGTGCGTAAGCGATCCCGATCGAGTAACCGATGCGGGACGGTTTGTGCAGGCCGTGCTTCGCCAGGCTGACA
>JBBSSG010000087.1:0-15682 GCA_038242295.1 Mycobacteriales bacterium
GATGTGATGCCCGGTGGGGTGAGGCGACTGACCGGAAACACGGGCCGCGACGACGGATTGATCGAGGTGCGTCTCGTCGACCATGTGCACCGATATGAGGTCCGCGTCGACATGAGCGGGGCAGCGCCCCGGTTGGTCGAACTGCGGATCACGTCTCCGAACGATGTCGCTGAGATAGATCCAGCTGTAATGCGAGTGCCAGTGCGACGGCTAGCGCGGGCAGCAGCGCGGTTCATCGATCACCACGACGACGCGTTCACCACGCCTGACGAGTTGAACGACCCGAGGGTGCAGGCGCGTCCCGAGTCGATCGAGCGGCGTCGCGGCGGGCATCTCGGCGACGACCACTATAGACGGGTTGCCGAGCTGCTCGTTGGCGCGCGCCGAGCAGGGGAGAGGTCACCGCGCAAGGCTGTCGCGCACAAGCTCGGCGTGCGAGTGCTTACCGTCGACCGATGGATAGCCGAGGCCAAGACGCGCGGTTACCTGCGGCGCGACTGGGCTACCGCCGGGCAATCACCGTCCACTGACCACTTTGAGAGCAGCAACTAATGACTATCCGCACCAAGCCTTCTCGGCGACGGGGTAAAGGCTCGATCACCAAGTACCAGACGAAGGCAGGTACACGCTGGCGGTTCCAGGTATGGATACCCGCTGACCCCGAGTTCCCCGACGGGGAGTGGAAGCACGTTGGACGTGGTGGATTCGAGACCGCTGAGAACGCCGATGATGCAATGCAGGAGGCGCGCGTCAAACAGCGCGCGGGTGTCGATCTCACTGCGACGATCCCCACTGTCGAGGACTACGCCCGGCGCTGGCTCGACGGTTTGGATCGAGAAGCTGCGACCCTCGCCGGATACCGCCGCATCTTCGCTCTGCACGTCAACCCCGCTATCGGCGCTGTCCGTCTGGACCGGGTGACGCCCACACGGCTCGGTAAGCTGTACGTCGACCTTCAACGACCCGATCCGTCGCGTAAGCGGACGCCCGGTGGTCTGAGCAAGAACACCACGCACAAGATTCACTCGGCGCTCTCGGCGATGTTCGAGGCCGCACGCGATGACAACCTGCTTGCAGTCAACCCAGCTCGGAAACGCAGCCTGGTCAAGGCTCCGACGGCCAAGGCGGTCAAACGCGAACAGACCGAGATGGTCACGTGGTCGGCCGCACAGCTCGGATCGTTCCTGACGTGGAACCGAGACACGTTCGATGACGAGGTCCACGCACTGTGGTGGGTCGTTGCCCACACCGGTGTTCGCCGCTCCGAGGTGCTGGCTCTGCGTTGGTCCGATATCGAACTCGACACTCAACGGATCAAGGTTCGCCGCGCGCTCGACACAGCTCGACCCGGAGAGGTCAAAAGTACCAAGTCGAACCGCGCGCGTGTCGTGGACATCGACGCCGCGACCGTTGCTGTGTTGAGGCGGTGGCGCGCAGCACGAGGAGCGGTGGCGTTGGAGTTCGCCCGTCCCGGTGCTTACCTGTTCGGCACGCTCGACGGGTCACCACGCAATCCGATCTCGGTGTCTCAGATGTTCGGGCGTCGCGTGACCAAGGCGCGGGCCGCACTCGGGTCCGACGAGTTACCGACTATCACTCTGCACGGTCTGCGACACAGCCACGCAACGATCCTCTTGGAAGCGGGAGAGAACCCGAAAGTGGTGCAAGAGCGCCTCGGTCATACGACGATCACGACGACGATGGATGTCTACTCGCACGTCACACCGACGATGCAGCGATCGGCGGTGGATCGGTTCTCAGCGGCGGTGAGCGGGTCTGACTAGTCGTTCAACCAGGGCGACCCGTCATGCTCGATAGTTTCCTCGCCGCCCTTGTTGCGTTTGTGAACCGAAACCATCCCACCGCGCGGTCTCGCTCTCTTGTTGCATGGTTCGTTGCATGGCGCGAAACGAGAAACGCCCCCGACCGGGATATACCTGGTCGGGGGCGTTTCTCTATGGGGTGAGTGACGGGACTCGAACCCGCGACACCCAGGATCACAACCTGGTGCTCTACCAGCTGAACTACACCCACCATAACTACGTCAACTTTGCCCTTTCGGACGCTGTTTCAGCAGCGGAGACAATACTAGCGGTTCGATCTCTCGGTAGCGAATCGGGCTCAGGTCGGTGTGTCGAGGCTCGCGACGATAGCGGCAATCTCGCTGGTAGAAGGGCCAGGCTGAGGAACGAACACCGCCTGGCGATAGTACTTCAGTTCCTTGATCGACTCCTTGATGTCGGCCAGCGCACGGTGCGCAAGCCCCTTGGCCGGCTGACCGAAGTAGATCCTCGGGTACCAGCGACGCGAGAGCTCCTTGATCGAGCTGACATCGATCATGCGGTAATGGAGGTACGTATCGAGCTCGATCATGTCGCGAGAAATGAAGCCGCGATCTGTGGCAATCGAATTGCCCGCCAAGGGAACAGTGGCCGCAACGGGCACGTGTTCACGTATGTAGGCGAGCACCTGCGCCTGAGCTTCCTCCAGAGTCGCCGTCGACGCACGTACTTCCTCGGTCAATCCCGATTTGGCGTGCATCTTCTTCACGACGTCCGGCATCCCGGCAAGCGCGTCGTCGTCGGCGTGGATGACGATATCGACGCCGTCACCGAGAACGTTGAGCTCGCTGTCAGTGACGAGCGCCGCAATCTCGATGAGTTTGTCCTTCGACAAATCCAAGCCAGTCATTTCACAATCGATCCACACAAGTTTGTCCTGCACGAAATACACCCTAGTGTGGGTGTGCTCACCGCTAGGGTTTGCGGTGGTGATCTGCGTTCGACAAGACCTCAGGAGCTTACCTCGCTCGGGGATCGGCGAGGCGATTGTGACCGGTCGCCGACGGCGACGCTAGACTGCAGCGTCAGCCACCCAGCTTTTTGTAGAAACCCCCGATGATGGGTGCCGAGATCGCCCGGGGTGTGTATTGCCCGGCGAGTGACATGCCCTTGCTGAGCAGCCCAGGGACGACGCGCATCTTGTTCTTGGCCAGCGAGTCGAGTGAGAGCTTTGCGGTGTATTCACTGTCGATCCAGAGAAAATCGGGTACGAGTTTGTCGACGATGGACGCGTCGGCCGGATCGGGTGTTTCGGTGCGGACTGGGCCCGGA
Source organism: Mycobacteriales bacterium (assembly GCA_038242295.1). Taxonomy (GTDB): domain Bacteria; phylum Actinomycetota; class Actinomycetes; order Mycobacteriales; family Mycobacteriaceae; genus Rhodococcoides. Next base: position 3,114 of record JBBSSG010000087.1, read on the forward strand.
GCGAGCAACGTGACGTGTACACCGCTGCCCTTGAGTTCGAGCCGCAATGACTCGGAGAACGTGTTCGCGAACGCCTTGGTCGCGGCGTAGGTCGCGTTGTTCGGGATCGCCATGTTGCCTGCCGCAGAGCCGGTGATCAGGATGCCCCCACTCCGACGTGCAATCATCCCGGGGACTACTGCCAACGTCAGGTCGTGCACTGCAACGGCATTGAGCTCCACCTGGTCACGCTCGTATGCGGGATCCAACTCGGAGATCGGACCGAACGTCGCGATGCCTGCGTTGTTGCACAGCACGCTGATCTCCCGTTCGGCGAGCTCGTCGGCGAATGGCTTACGCGCATCACGATCCGACAGATCCAGTACACGGACCTCGACGGTGACTCCATATTCGGCGGTCAGCTTCGCTGCAAGGGCTTCGAGCAGCTCTTCGCGACGAGCTACGACGATCAACGAGTGGCCGCGCGCTGCCAGTTCGGTGGCCAACGCCTCTCCGATTCCGGAGGAAGCTCCGGTGACGACGGCGCGGGCTTGGGGCGTAGGGCTCGGCAGACTCACGGTGAACCAGGATAGTCCGGTGCGCTCAGATGCTCGCCGCCAGGCGGGTGCCTTGCTCGATCGCGCGCTTGGCGTCGAGTTCGGCGGCCAGATCGGCGCCGCCGATGACGTGGGCAACCGTCCCCGCTGCCTGTAGCTCGTCCACCAAGTCGCGGACCGATTCTTGGCCGGCACAGACGACGATGGTGTCCACGGCGAGTGTCTGTGGCCGCGTGTGATCCTCGCCGAACGTGATGTGCAGCCCGGCGTCGTCGATACGTTCGTAGTTGACGTCGGACATCTCTTGTACGCCCTTGGCCTTCAACGCGGCGCGGTGAACCCAGCCCGTCGTCTTTGCGAGCCCAGCGCCGATCTTGCCTTTTTTGCGTTGCAGCAGATACACCTCACGGGGGGAGGGGGCCGGGATGGGCGTAGTCAGCGCACCCGGCGCGGCCTCCGGATCGGTGACGCCCCACTCCTGCTTCCATTCTTTGAGGTTCAAGGTTGGGGATGTGTCGGTGGTGAGGAATTCGGAGATGTCGACACCTATTCCGCCGGCACCGATTACTGCGACTCGGCTTCCGACGGGCCTACCGTCCTCGACCACTTGGGCGTACGAGAGCACCGATGAATGGTCGATGCCGGGAATCGACGGGATGCGGGGTACGACCCCGGTGGCGAGGATGACTTCGTCGTACTTGCCGGCGAGGAGTTCGGCAGCGCTCACCCGATGCCCCAGATGAACGGCGACCTCAGCCTGCTTCAGTGCGGTGGTGAAGTATCGAATAGTCTCGGCGAACTCCTCTTTGCCCGGAATCCTTTGCGCAATACCGAATTGGCCTCCGAGAGCGGGGCGTGACTCGAACAGGTTCACCTCATGACCGCGTCGCGCCGATTCCAGCGCCGCGGACAACCCGGCGGGCCCGGCGCCGACTACAGCGATCTTCTTGGCGTGCCGAGTGGGTAGCAACTGCAGTTCGATCTCACGGCCTGCACGCGGATTGACCAGGCACGAGACTTTCTTGCGCGCGAACGCATGGTCGAGGCACGCTTGATTGCAGGCGATGCAGGTGTTGATGCTGTCAGGGGAGGCTGCTTCGGCTTTTCGGACCCAGAACGGGTCGGCGAGCATCGGACGGGCCATCGAGATCAACTGAGCGTCGCCGCGCACGAGAATGTCTTCGGCAGTGTCGGGCATGTTGATGCGGTTCGATGCCGCGACGGGTATATCCACGTGCTTGTCCAGCTTGCCGGTGATGTCGGCGAATGCGGCGCGGGGTACCGAGGTCACAATGGTTGGGACTCGTGACTCGTGCCAGCCGATGTCGGTGTTGATGATGTCGACGCCGACCTTCTCCAATTCCTTTGCAAGAGCGACGATATCGTCCCAGCTTTGGCCGCCTTCGACGAGGTCTGCCATGGACAGGCGAAAGATGATCAGGAAGTCTTTGCCGACTGCCCGACGGATTCCGCCGGCGATCTCGACGGCGATACGACGTCTGTTCTCCGGGCTACCGCCCCATTCGTCTCGTCGGCGATTGGTGCGCTCGGACAAGAACTGGTTGATGAAATACCCTTCACCTCCCATGATTTCGACGCCGTCGTACCCCGCTGAACGCGCCAATTTCGCACAGCGAACGTAGTTGCGAATCTGCCACCGAACCCCTCGGGAGGTGAGGCGACGGGGCCGAATAGGATTGATGGGCGCCTTGATCGAGGATGCGGACACACTGAACGGTTGGTAGGAGTATCTTCCGGCATGCAAAATCTGGAGGGCGATCTTTGCGCCCTCGTGGTGCACAGCTTCGGTGATTCTCCGATGCCGCCGAGCCTCGATCTGGTTGGTGAGCTTGGCACCGAAAGGGAGAAGCCACCCTGTCCGATTCGGGGCGTAGCCACCGGTGATAATCAGCGCCACTCCGCCCCGCGCACGCTCGACGAAGTATTCGGTGAGCTTGCCGGTATCACGAGCGCGATCTTCGAGGCCGGTGTGCATAGATCCCATGATCACGCGGTTCTTCAACGTCGTCGTCCCGACTTTCAAGGGAGACAACAATGTCGGGTATCGGTTGGATTCGGTCACAGCTTCTCCAGTATTTCGTCGCACCATTGCGCAAAGCCTTCTTCGACGCGAATTCCTCCGCGCAGTACCAGGTATTGATGTAAGGCCGTTCCTTTCAACTCCGACGGGGAGGGAAAGTCACGCTTCTCGATCAGTCGGTAGAGGTCGAGTCGCTCGGTGTGAACAGAGCGGTGGCGTCGTACCTCTGACTTGACGGCCTCGAGATCGCCGTTTTGTGCACCTCGAATTTTCAGTGCCAGCTCGTTTCGCAAGGTGGCGGGGTCGGTGGGTTGTGAAATCCACCTGGCCAGCTCGGTCCGGCCGGCGGCACTGACGGCGTAGACCTTTTTGTCGGGTCGTCCGTCTTGCGCCACGGACGTGCCGTCTATCCATCCAGCCGAATCCATGCGCGTCAGTATGCGGTAGATCTGTTGATGCGTGGCACCCCAGAAGAACCCGATCGATTTGTCGAATCTTCGGGCGAGTTCGTACCCCGAGGCCGATAGCTCGCCGAGGGAAACAAGTATTGCGTGTTCGAGTGCCACGCGAACCAGTATGTATGCAACGAGGTGACTATGCAACTAGGTGCATGAGGTCGAGAGATATCTCAGTGCGACGCCCGGCCAGTTCGAGTCCCCTAAGCTGCGAGATATGAGCGCACAGGCAGATGTCGCCTTTGTCGGCGTCGCGACGACTCGCAAGCAGGTATTTGCTTGGGGGATATGGGATTGGGGATCGGCAGCCTTCAACGCCGTCATTCTCACGTTCGTATACTCGGTCTACCTCACCGGTGTAGTGGGCGATGACCTCCCGGGTTCGATCTCGGCCACGTCCTGGTTCAGCTGGGCGATCGGACTCGCAGGTGTCGTCATCGCGGTTTTGGCGCCGGTCTCGGGCCAGCGATTCGACTCGCGCGGGAGGCGTAAACGCTCGCTTGCTCTCCTCACAGGGCTGACTGTCGCCACCATGGCGGGGCTCTTCTTCGTCAAGGACGACTACCACTACCTGTGGTTGGGCCTGGTGCTGCTTGCTGCCGCTTCCATTCTGTTCGAGCTCGCCAGCATTCCTTACAACGCGATGCTTCGACAGGTTTCCACCCCGGAGAATATCGGTCGAGTATCCGGGTTCGGCTGGTCCATGGGCTATTTCGGTGGTATTGCGCTGCTGCTGATCTGCTATTTCGGGTTCATCACCGGTGACGGTGACACCCGGGGTCTATTCGGACTCACCACCGATGGCGGACTCAACATCCGAATGGTGGCGCTGGTCGCCGCACTGTGGTTCGCGGTCTCGGCCATTCCGGTTTTGATGACGGTGCCGGAGTTGCCCTCCGCCGCAAAAGATTCCGATCCAGTCAAGGTACGGATGCGCGAGTCCTACCGGATTCTGTTCCACGACCTGCGAGATCTATGGATCACCGACCGTCGCAGCGTCTATTTCCTCGCAGCAAGCGCGTTGTTTCGGGACGGACTTGCCGGGGTCTTCACCTTCGGGGCAGTGCTGGCCGTCAGCGTGTACGGCATCGGAACCGCAGATGTTCTTCTCTTCGGGGTTGCAGCCAATGTCGTCGCTGGACTCGGCGCGATCACGGCGGGACGGTTCGACGACAGAATCGGCCCGAAGTCGGTGATCGTGTTCTCGCTGACATCGATGATCCTCGCGGGTGTGGTGCTGCTGTTCGTTTCGGGCCCGCTTCTGTTCTGGGTGTTCGGGCTGGTCCTGTGCTTATTCGTCGGACCAGCCCAATCTTCGTCCCGAACGTACCTTGCGCGACTGGCCCCGCCAGGGCGTGAGGGGCAGTTTTTCGGCCTCTATGCGACAACTGGCCGTGCAGTGTCTTTCCTGGCACCGACCCTGTTCGGACTCTTCGTGTTGATCTTCGACTCCGACAGGGCCGGCATCGGCGGCTTGCTCGTGGTGCTGGCGATCGGGCTGGGCGCGTTGCTTGCCGTGAAGTCGCCGGACAAGGTCTAGACCGAGCGGACGCGGAGCAGTATCTCCGCCGCGAGCCGGTCCGCTGCCTCCTCGGGCACCCAGTGCGAAATGCCGTCGAGCTCGACGAACGAGTAGTCCGTGTCGACGAACTCCCCACATAGCTCCGCTGCCACCCGACCGATCGCCGAATCGTTGTTGCTCCACACGTACGTCGTCGGAATGTGCACGTTCTCCAACCGGCCGAATTCGCTTGTCATCGCTCGATACCAGGCGAGGGCTGCGGTCAGCGCTCCCGGCTCGGAGAGGTGATCGACATATTGATCGCTCGTGGTGCTGGCACCGAACATGGCGCGTAGTCGTGCGGCATCGTGCTCGAGCAACACTCGCTCGGCCTTGCCCTCCTGGCGGAGGAGGTCGATATAGCGCGAACGCTCCTGCTGATCGGGATCCTCCTTCAACGCCCAGCCGAACGCGGCGGTATGCGGCACCGATACGGCGGTCAGAGACCGAACGTGTTGTGGATGCTGCGCCGCCAATTGCCAGGCGACTGCGGCACCCCAGTCATGGCCGACCACGTGTACGGAGTCGAGGTCGAAAGCACGTATGAGCCCAAGAACGTCCTGAACGAGATTGGTGGATTTGTATGCCTCGATGCTTTCGGGCCGGGCACCGGGGGAGTAGCCCCGCTGATTCGGAGCGATGGTGCGCAGACCGGCACGGGTGAGATGGGGAACGACATGCCCCCAGCACTTGGAAGTTTGCGGAAATCCATGCAGAAGCACCACGGGGATTCCGTCCTCCGGTCCCGCAGTTGTGACGTCGAAAACGAGGTCGTCGAGCGTGACCGTGATCGATTCCATGATCGTGTCCTCTCAGCTGTGGGCCGGCTTCCAGGCTCCCATGCCGAGAACGATCAGACGCACCTGCTGTTCAGTTTTACGAATAATGTCCAGTTCGTTCCGGCTCCCTGGCCTGTCCACTTCGAGCAGACCGACACTGGCGGTGAGCATCGTGGTGACGATCAGGTCTGCCGCCATCTCCAGGTCGGAGATGTCCCACGTTTCGAACCCGGGCATGCGGGAGAGATCGATGGTCAGTTCACTGACGAACATGCGCAGCTCAGTCGCGAAGGCCTTACGAATTTCGGTGACACCGCCGTTCCGTTCGCGCGCAAGGAACCGGAAATGGTCTTCGTGGTTGCGGATCTGCTGAACCAGAATGCGCAGCGATTCCTTGGCATTCTTGACCGTCGGGTCTTTGCGTGCGTCCCGCAACATCTGACGAAGCATGCGCATCGAATCCTCGACCAACGCAACGCCGAGGTCTTCCATCGAGGAGAAATGCCGGTAGAAGGCCGTCGGGACGATTCCGGCCGCGCGGGTGACTTCGCGCAAACTGACGCTCGCGAACGAACGATCGCGCAACAGATCTAGAGTGCCGTCGATGAGCGCCTGTCTGGTGCGCTCTTTGCGTTCGGCTCGCGTGCCCGGTTCTGTCACGTGGTCGAGTTTATTGCTGTCCACTGTATGGACCCCTCTGGTGCTGGTCTGGGTAGGACCGAATGTGGTGTGGATCATTATTGCTGTCAGGTGTATTTACTGTCACATTTGCGTTGACAGATTCAGGTGTCAATCTGTCACACTCATTCTAGTGCACACACGTACACTCAAACGGATCCTTGGTTTCGATTGATCTCGGAAGGCGAAATGACACTCCAGCAGAAATCGCAACGCCCGCGGATTCGTGGGAAATCTTCTTTGCTGTCGTTGTTCGAGGCGATGGCGACACCGCATGCACTCGATCGATACCTGGAGCTCGTCGATCCGATGAGTACCGTCCGTGATCTTCGCGCGCAGATCACCGAGGTACACCGTTCGACCGCCGATACGGTCACGCTCACTCTCCGACCGACGCGTCAATGGCGCGGATTCGTCGCGGGCCAATTCGTTCAGGTCGGGGTTGTGGTCGACGGCATCCGTCACGTGCGGTGCTACTCACCCGCGTGTTCTCAATACCGGACCGACGGCCGAATCGAGCTGACGATCAAGGCCCATCCAGAAGGTGTTGTCTCCCAATACCTTCACCGCTGTGCCGAGGTCGGCCTCGTGGTGAGTTTGTCCCAGGCCGACGGCGATTTTCATCTACCTACACCCAGGCCGGATCGGATACTGCTCATCAGTGGCGGCAGCGGCATCACGCCGGTCCTCTCCATGCTGAGGTCGCTGCTGGACGAGGGGTACAGCGGCGACCTCACCTTTCTTCACTACGCGTACACCGAAAACGATGTTTCCTACCGCAGCGAGTTGGATGCTATCTCGCGGGCCCATGGCAAGGTGGACATCGTTTTCGCGTACACCGAACAGGAAGAAGACGGCCAACTACACGGCTTCTTCGGAACCAACCATCTCGACTCCGTTGCGCCCTGGTACGCGGACGCCGAAACGTATCTGTGCGGGCCGCCGGGGCTGATGGGCGGCGTGAGAGATGTTTACGCGGAACTCGGTCTCTCCGATCGGCTGCACGTGGAGCAGTTCGCTGCGCCGCTCGTCGTCCCCGCCGATGACGCCACCGGCGATGTCACGTTCTCAGGCAGCGGCGTCAGCACCGAGAACTCCGGGCGCACCCTCCTCGAACAAGCGGAGGACGCCGGGCTGACTCCAGCCAATGGTTGCCGAATGGGTATCTGCTTCACCTGTACATCCGTGAAGACCTCCGGTTGTACCAAGAACATCAACACCGGCGAGAGCGACAGCGAGCCGGAGAAAAAGATTCAGCTCTGCGTCTCGGTCCCCGTCGGCGACGTCAGCATCGACATCTAGCAGGCCCGAGAGCCACCCTAAAATTATCCACATCGACCGAAACGGAGAATGTCGAATGTTCGGAATACCTTTGCCATCACTGTCACTCCCCGCATTTCTGGGATCATCGGAGCAACCGGAGAAGACTTTGCCGACTGTCCTGTCGGCCGAGCAGGTGCAGGAGCTCGGACGTGAGCTCGACGAACTGCGTGCCCGCACCGTCGCGAAGCTCGGTGACGAGGATCGTGAGTACATCTACAACATCGTCAAAACGCAGCGCGGATTCGAGATCGCCGGACGAGCCCTCATGTACTTGCCGTTTCTGCCACCCGTGTGGCTCGCAGGCGTCGGGGCCCTCGGTGTCTCCAAAATTTTGGACAACATGGAGATCGGGCACAACGTCATGCACGGCCAGTACGACTGGATGCGTGAGCCGGGATTCAATTCCCAGGTATTCGAATGGGACACGGTCTGCCCCGCGGAGCAGTGGAAGCATTCGCACAACTACATGCACCATACGTTCACCAATATCGTCGGTAAGGACCGCGATATCGGTTACGGCATCCTGCGAATGGACGAAGCGCAGAAGTGGAACCCCTACTACCTGGGCAATCCGCTTTACGCCTTGTTTCTCATGACGTTCTTTCAGTGGGGCGTCATGTTCCACGATCTCGAAGCCGACAACATCCTCAAAGGGAAGCGGAAGTGGCATGACGTCAAGCCGCTGCTCCAGGGGATGTGGGAGAAGGCCGGTCGTCAGGTACTCAAGGACTACCTCGTGTTCCCAGCGCTGTCCGGGCCGTTCTTCGCCTCCACACTGGCCGGGAACGTCGGTGCGAACCTGATGCGTAACGTGTGGACGTATTCGATCATCTTCTGCGGACACTTCCCGACCGGAGTGCAGACCTTTACCGAAGAAGAAACGGCCGAGGAGTCGCGCGGCGAATGGTATGTCCGCCAGATGCTGGGTTCGGCCAACATCGAGGGCAGTCCCCTGTTCCACATCATGTCGGGAAACCTGTCGCATCAGATCGAGCATCACCTGTTCCCGGACCTGCCTGCGCATCGGTACCCGCAGATCGCACCCGAGGTGAAAGCGCTGTGCGAGAAGTATGAACTCCCCTACAACAGTGGCGGCTTTTTCGCTCAGATCGGGTCCGTCTGGGGCAAGATATTCAAGCTGGCTCTGCCCAATTCACTCACAGGCTCCGAGTCGACCGCCGATGTTATCGTCGAGCGCAACAAGGCTGCTGCATAAGTGGCCGGCGCTTTCGGACCGCAACCGAATAGGGAGTGATCGTGGTGTTAGGCAAATTCGAGCGCAACAAGGACACCATGCAGGAAATGACGGAGTCTGCTGCTGGTCACGTCGGAAAGATTGCCGTGATCATCGCCAGTGCCGTTCGTGATGTGACTCGCGAGATCGGCGATTGGGTATCCGACGGGATCGAGATGCGCGAGGCGTCGAACAAGGCTGATCGAGACACGCCGATCGGCGCCGTCATAGATGGAGAATTCGAGAATCGGTGACCCGCTTCGCCCGTCTGGGCGAGTAGACAGGTCAAGAGTAGGGCCCGCCCGGTAGCTAGGACGCCGGGTGGCCTGCTAGATGGCCCGTGCAGGACGTAATACGCTTAAAACAAACCATAAGCAGCTTTCTGTGGCGATTTGCATACTTTGGGATCGCAAAATGGGTTACGGTGAGCTAGACGAAGATCGCAGGCGGCACGAAAGGCGGCTTGAAATGCGGTTGAACACATCGCTCGCAAATTCCCCCAAAAATGCGTTTTCCAGTACTTCCTCCCCAGCCGACCGCGTACCGTCGGCGGGCTTGGTGTCTACTGCAGACCTTCAAACACACTGCGCATCGATTGTCGGAAGCAGCGTGCGTTCGCAAATCCTGCCCAATCGGACTGAACTCGGCTCGGTGCGGCGCGCGTCGGAACAGTTGGCACTCGGAGGCGTCACACTCGACGAAGCGCAGCGCGCAGTCCACACGGCTGTAAGTGCGGGACTCAGACACCAGGTCGACCACGACGGCCTCAGGTCTGCTGATGGTGCCGTCGTCGACCGAGCCGTGTTCATGATGAGTGTGCTCGAACTGCTCGGAAACATCGTCTCGGCCGCGTATCTGGACCATTGCCGTCAGGAGTCGGGGAACGTACGCGAACGCGTCGGCCGTCTGGTCGACCTGTTGTCAGCGGGTGACCCGCGGGCTTATGTCGTTGCCGAACGAATCGACATTGATATCGCACCCGAGTACGACGTTGTGGTCGTTCAATTTCTTGGTGAACTCAGCGCGCGGAATCGAACCGCTATCCGCTGCATCGATAGTGATGTGATGTCCGACGTAGAAGCTGCCCTGAATATCGGTTCCGTCGGCTCCAGACCTCTGATGTCCTTGGACGGCCTCGGCGGGATAATCCTGGTGCCGTGTGGCGACACAGATGAGGTCGACGTGTGTGTCGAGCGTCTGAAGTCGGTGATCGGAGTCGATATGGTAGCGGCGACAGCCAGGGCAACTGCGGGAGAGATGGCGACGGTCACCGCACATTGTCGTGAACTCGCGGGACTGGCGCGGGGCCTCGGAATGATGCCGAAGCTGTACCGCATCGGCGATCTTGCGCTGGAGTATCAAATCTCGAGACCTGGTCCGGGCGGATCCAGGCTTCGCGCCGTCATAGCGCCCCTGGATACCTTTCCCGAGTTGTTGCACACGTTGCGGACGTTCATCGCGACGGAAGCAAACCGTCGGGCCAGCGCCAAACAACTTTATGTTCATCCGAACACCGTCGACTACAGGCTCAAGCGAATCGAGCATCTTTGCGGCATCGACCCCTTGAGTTCGGCAGGTTTGATGTCGCTGCACGCGGCGCTTGTCGTCGACTCGCTGGCTCGGGTGAGCGGCAGTAGTTCCGTCGTTTCGCGTTCGACCGCCGCGGCGTCCTAGCTGCTTTGTTCGGCGGTGCCAGTCGACACCGCCGAACAATCTGCCGGCTAGCTGTTGGAAATCACTCCGCTGACTGGAAGCGTGCCTGCAACCGCTGTCCTGAAATCGACGAGCGCGCGTTCGACGTGATTAGGACTGGAGACGACGACTGCTCCTGAGGCTCCGCGTGCGGCCAGGATGGCAGCAGTATTCTTGGCGTTCTCGACGGTCGAGCGCGATTCGCCTTCCTCGGTAATGCGAATCGGTAGAACTCCATTGGCAACGAGCCAATTGCGCATGGCACTGGCTTCGGTCACCCCGGACTGCGGCACGCCGCCGCTGGTGATGATCGGCGTGAACGGATACTTTTGTGCAAGCTTCAAAGCGGCCTGCAATCGTTCGGTAAGAACCGGCGGCATTGTGCCGTCTTCGTGCAACCCGGCGCCGAGTACAACTATCGACGTTCCGAATGGGTTGAGGTCCAGCAGTAACGGTGCTCGAGATGTGAGGACCTCGTCACGAGTGCAGTTGAAGATAGCTACGATATTAGGACTCTGGCATCCGCCTGCCGTTGCTATCAAACCGTTTTCAAGCGTGATCGGCGTGATGTCGGCGTGCGCGATCGCCGGCGAGACCCCCGCGATGATCCCCGCGGCCATTACCGAAGCAAGCATCGAACGCTTGAATGTCGACCGTTTCAAGGTCGAGCGTTCCGATTTCGAACAAAATGAAACTGCCATGCAGCCAGCCCCCCGCTGATTTTCGATCTCGAGATCAATCGTAAAGGCCAGCTTGCAGCAGATTAGGCGTTCTCCGCAATGGGGCCTGTGAGTGTCTACAAGATCTTTGCTATCGGTTGTGACCTGGTACATGGTCGGTCCAAGAAGTCGAGCTGAAAAGTCTTGTCGACATAAAATTTCATGCGCAATTAGATAATGGGGTGTGGGAACTCGGCCGACCTGTGTTGAAAGGCAAGAATATTGGGATTGGTGACGACGCCGTTGCGTATCTCTATCGATCTGCGGATCGTCTCGTCGGCGTCCCAGGATTCGGGGCCACCCGATATTACGGGCAAGAACGGCAGAAGAGCCTCACTGATCTCCCATGTCGCCGAGTTCCATAGATAGGACGGGCTATGGTCGACCGCGTAATAGTGCACGTTATTACCGACGACAAACATCGGATCCTCGAACGATGTGGGCCGCGACCATTCAAAACCCATCCCTTCGTCGCACGAAACATCGACGATCAGGGTTCCGGGGTCGATCGCGTCCAGGTCCTCGTTGCGGAGAAAGGTCAAGGGGGAGTTGGTGTCCTGAAGGACACAGTTGACGATTACGTCGTGATCGGCGATGAATTCGGCCAGCGGAACGCGTCCAGTCTCCGTGAGTGCCCTACTGCGGCGCGGGTTCTCGCCATCGAGATCGAAATTCACGATCCGAGCAGAGTGAATCGGTGAGCTGACAGCGGTCACGCCGCGCTGGGTTAGTACGTCTACCTCGTGAATTCCGTGAGCGTTGAGCGCGGTTACGGCGCCACGTGCAGTGGCACCGAATCCGATTACGGCAGCCCGAAGTCGGCGCCCGTAGTCACCCGTCGAACCGGTCAACTGCAAAGCGTGAAGTACCGAGCAATAACCGGCAAGTTCGTTGTTCTTGTGAAAAACATGAAGATTGAACGAGCCCTCAGCAGACCAGTGATTCATCGCCTCGAACGCGACCAACGTCAACTGTTTCTCGATCGCGATCTGGGTCAGCTTTTTGTCTTGCACGCAATGGGGCCAGCCCCAAACGATTTGGCTCTGACGGAGCGCTTGCAAGTCGCTTGCGAGCGGTTTGGGTAGCACGATTACGTCACACGCGGCGATCAGGTCTTCGCGCGAGCGAATTCCTGCGGTTCGGCTCGCAATGTGATCGTCGGAGACGCCGAACGGGTCCCCGTAGCCGGTCTCGAAGTATAGTCTCGACCGAATGTCTGCGGAGATGCGGTCGATGTGGTCCGGATGAATCGGAAGTCGGCGTTCGTTCGGCTTACTCGACCGTGACGTAACACCGAGGGTGAGCTGCTGCACTGCTGGCCCCTTTGGTTGCTTTCAAGTCAATCACAAATCGCTGACGCCGATTACTGGTGACGAATCGATCTGCAGCGCGAGATGAAGCCGTTGGAGAATGCACGCAATGAACGGGTACACTCGCTCACCGTGCTCGCACGGCAGCGGCTGGCCGTCCGAGCGAAGCCTCCGTAGCTCAGGGGATAGAGCAAGGGCCTTCTAATCCCTTGGTCGCAGGTTCGAATCCTGCCGGGGGCAC
>JBBSSG010000088.1:0-15384 GCA_038242295.1 Mycobacteriales bacterium
CTTGCCAAGACGCGCGTAGCTGCACGTCAGACGTCGTGGAATGCTTCTACTTCCGCCCGGCTCCGGCCGCGTAGTCCATGTGCACCCTGCACAGGCTTTTCTTACGGCGATCGAAACTGCCCACCGGCAGTCTCGCCACCACTGCATTCTCGGGCACCGCCTTCACGGACCGCTGCTCATGGGTGCAACACCTGCCCGAAAGGCACCACCCACTTTTATGGCTACATCAGCTTCCAATACTTTTGTTTCACTCGGCGTACCGCATGCGCTCGCCGAGGTTCTCGCCGGCCAGGGCAAGACCGAAGCGTTTCCCATCCAGGCCGATACGCTGCCGGATACTCTGATCGGTCGCGACGTCCTCGGACGGGGAAAGACCGGCAGCGGTAAGACTCTGGCGTTCTCCATTCCCATGGTTGCGCGTCTCGCCGGCCAGCTTCCCGGAAACCGCAAGCCTGGCCGCCCGCGCGGACTGATCCTTGCCCCCACCCGCGAGCTGGCGACACAGATCGCCGCCGCGATCGAACCGTTGGCTGCCGCTTACCGTCTCAGCGTCACCACCATCTTCGGTGGTGTCTCGCAAAACCGTCAGGTCTCGGCGTTGAAGGGCGGCGTCGACATTGTCGTGGCCTGCCCCGGCCGCCTCGAAGACCTGATGAAGCAGCGCCACGTCTCACTCGACGGCGTCCAGATCACCGTTCTCGACGAGGCCGACCACCTGGCCGACCTCGGCTTCCTCCCGGTCGTGACACGCATTCTCGCCGCGACCCCGCCGAAGGGACAGCGTCTGCTGTTCTCCGCGACGCTGGACAACGGAGTCGACAAGATCGTCAAGCGGTTCCTCACCGACCAGGTGACGCACTCCGTCGACGAGGTCACCTCACACGTAGAAGCCATGACACACAGCGTCTTCGAGGTCGACGGTGTAGAAGCCAAGAAGAAGCTCGTGCAGCAACTCGCGTCGGGCACCGGTCGTCGAATCCTGTTCATGCGCACCAAGCATCAGGCACGCAAGCTTGCCAAGCAGCTCACCGACGCAGGGATTCCCTCGGTAGACCTGCACGGCAACCTCTCGCAGGCCGCCCGTGACCGCAACCTGCTCGCCTTCTCGTCCGGTGCGGCCCGGGTACTCGTCGCCACCGACGTCGCCGCACGTGGCGTCCACGTCGACGATGTCCAGCTCGTCGTGCACGTCGACCCGCCGGCCGAACACAAGGCTTACCTACACCGTTCGGGTCGCACCGCACGTGCGGGTAGCGCCGGGGATGTCGTTACCGTCGTTCTGCCGGAACAACGCCGAGATACAGCAGTTCTGCTGCGCAAAGCAGAGATCAAGGTGACTCCGATTCGCGTCACCGCTGATTCACCGCAGGTAACCGAACTCGTCGGTGAGCAGGCACGCTACGTCGAGCCTGCACCGAAGGCTGCCGAGCAGCCGCGTCGGTCCAATCCCAGAGGGGGTTCGCCGCGCGGCGGCGCGTCTGCACCTCGCGGAGGCGGCAACCGTGCGCGCCGCGGATCGGGCGAGAACCAGAGCCAGTCGACTGCCGGCCGCTCACACACAGCAGGCGGCGGAGGCGGCGGACGTAGCCGTCGCGCAGCAGGTCCAGCAGCTACCCGGACACGCTGAATTAGCTGCCTCGAACCGCACTGAACGAATCCGAACCGCCGCGTGGTGCATTCACCACGCGGCGGTTTGCTCTTTCAGGTGCGGTTACAACGTTCGGGCGTAGCAGCGCGATCTTGGATCGTGGACGTAGGAACCGTAGGGGGCGATTTTCGAATAACCCTCACGCTCATAAAATATGGCCGCATCCGGCTGCGCGGACCCGATCTCCAACTTGAGGACTTTGATGCCAAGAGCCCGTGCACTGTCTTCGAGCTGCCGAAGTATTGCCACGGAGGCCCCGCGCCCTCGTTCGGCTGGGATGACGTACATCTTCTTGATCTCCGCTTCGTCTTCTGCCAGTAGCTGCAGCGCTCCACATCCGATCCCAACGGAGTCGTCCTCCCGTGCGATGACGAACACCACGATGTCCTCTGCCGTCAGCGCAGCTCCGGTCTCGACCTTGCCAATTCCGTAGCGAGCCTCCAACTCTGCTCGCTGAGCCGCACGCAACTGGGCACCGACGGGGGTGTCCCAGCTCTCTTCGTCCACCGTTATCACTTCAGCGGCCTCTCTCGTATCAGTAGGCGTGAGTCTAAGTCGCCGGCCCGCCAATTGCCTCCGCTGACACCAGCGACACGGCTGACACACAGATGCAGGTGGCACACTGAACACGTGACCGACAGCCCCCCTGCCAGCAGCGAAGACAGCTGCCCCTCCGGAACCCTGACGCCGTCCGAACTGGCGAGCGCAGCAGTGATGAGTAGCTTCGCGGTGGCTCTGTCGGTGGTTGCTCTGGTGGTTCCCATGGCCACGGCATTGCAGGTTGTGGCGGCGGTACCGATGGCCGTCGTCGCGCAGCGGCATCGGACGCGCGCCCTGGTGGCCGCCACCGTCGCCGGCACCCTCGTTGCGTTCGTCGCCGCTGGAACCTCGACAGCGATCACCGTTGCCACCGCGGCGCTGCTCGGCGGTATCGTGGGCCGCGCAAAACGCAAGGGACACGGATTGCTGTCGGTGATGGCGACGGCTGCAGTCATCGGTCCGAGCCTCGGGCTCTTCACAGTCAGTGTCTTGTTCATCCTCTCGCCTCTACGAAATCTGTTTCTGCGGACCATCGAGAACACCATCGAAGGTATTGCCCGGTTGATGTCGCGGACCGAACTGTTCGTCCCGGCGGCGAACGTATTGCAGTCCAGTGTCGGTGCCGTGCTCGACAACTGGTGGTGGTGGATTTTCGGGACGATGACGTTCAGCATCGTAATCGGCACATTCTTCACCTGGCTGATCCTGGGCGCGGTGCTGGATCGTCTTGCCACCATTCCCGTCGTAGATCACCTCCCTCCCGCAGGCGAGGGCGTCGTAGCCCCGCTTCCCTTGACGCTCGACGGGGTGAGCTTCAGGTCTTCGAGCGCTCACACGGACGCACTCCAGAACATTCATTTGAGTCTCGATGTCGGAGAGTTTGTAGCAGTGGTGGGCCACAACGGGTCTGGCAAGTCGACGCTTGCTCGTATTCTCGCCGGCCGAATTCCAACAACTGGAACCGTGGACCGCCAGGGAATCGCAGGACTCGGGGTGATCGGCGGGACCGCCGTGGTGCTGCAGCGACCCGAGACCCAGGTCCTGGGCAGCCGGGTCGCCGATGACGTCGTCTGGGGCCTCCCCTTCGGCTACGACCTCGAGGTGGACGCCCTGCTCGACGAGGTCGGTCTTGGCGGAATGGGTACGCGCGAAACAGCCTCGCTATCGGGTGGAGAACTGCAGAGACTGGCGGTGGCCTCCGCGTTGGCACGACGACCCGTTCTCCTGATCGCCGACGAAGCCACCGCGATGGTCGACGCCGCAGGCCGCGAAAGCCTCGTCGCACTGCTCGCCGATCTACCGAAGCGGCACCGCATGTCGGTTGTGCTTGTTACGCACCAGGAGTCGGAGACGGTCGCAGCGGACCGCGTCGTTCATCTCGATGGAGGAGTTCAGGTCGAACACACCCCGGGGTGGATGCGGACGTCGGCCCTCGATTCGAAAGCGCCGACGTTCCGAGTCGGTGCGCCGCTCTTGGAACTACGCGGCATCGAGCACACGTACAACAGGCGCACGCCGTGGGCCCAACGGGCGCTGGGGGGTGTCGACCTCACTGTCGCGACCGGCGACGGGATCATGATTCTGGGCGGGAATGGATCTGGAAAGTCCACCCTTGCGTGGATTCTCGCCGGGCTCACCAAGCCGTCCGCCGGGTCGGCCCGCTTCGATGGCGACGATATCTCGAGCAAAGTCGGCGCGGTGGGACTTGCTTTCCAGCACTCTCGCCTGCAACTTCAGCGCCGCACGGTCGCCGAGGACATCGAGGCCGCGGGTGGACCAGAAGTGGGCTCCGCGAAAGTCTCCCTCGCGATGGACGCCGTTGGTTTGGACCGAATACTTGCCGGCCGAGAGATCGACTCACTCAGCGGCGGTCAGATGCGACGCGTCGTAATCGCCGGGCTGATAGTCAACAAGCCGCGGATCCTGGTGCTCGACGAACCCCTCGCCGGGTTGGACCCACCTGGTCGAACCGAGATCATCGACGTTCTCGGTGCGTTGCGCGGTCAAGGTATCGCCATCATCGTGATCTCGCACGATATCGACGGGATGGATCGCATCTGCAACCGGACTATCACCCTCGACAACGGAATGATTACATCGGAGATGGCGTCGTGAGCACCGTAGTACTCAGACAGGTTCCAGGGACCTCGCCGATCCATCGACTTTGGGCTGGCACCAAGTTGGTTGCGGTGCTGCTCATCAGCATCACGATCGTGGTTTCACCGTCATGGCCTGCGATAGGGATGATCGTCGGGCTTCTGCTTGCTACGGCCGTCATAGCTCGGGTTCCGCCTACTGCAATTCCCCGCCCCCCAATATGGATTTGGGGGCTATTCCTGATCGGAGCGCTCATCAATGTCCCGATCGGATTCGACGCAGTCCTGCTGTTCCTGCGTTCCACCATCTTCGCGTTCGTCCTGCTCGGCGCGTCCCTCACGATCGGATGGACCACATCGATGAGTGACATCGCGCCTGCAGTCGCGGTTCTCGGGCATCCATTGAAGAAGTTGAAGATGCCGGTGGACGAGTGGGCGACCACCATCGTTCTGTGTTTGCGGTCGCTTCCACTGCTGATCGAAGAAATGCGCACCATGCTCGCTGCACGCCGATTACGTCCGAAGTCGGTACTGAACAGTGCCGCCGACAACTCGATCGTCGATCTCATCACGGCCACGATGTCTATTGCGATCCGCCGAGCATCAGAGATGGGCGAGGCCATCACCGCACGCGGCGGGGCCGGCCAAATTACAGCCCACCCCAGCCGCCCTCGTATATCCGACGGGATCGCGATCGCGGTGGTCATCCTCTGCTGTGCAACAGGAATCGTCCTGACGGTCATCTAGCCGTATTGAGATCCGCAGCCGGTTGTCACTCTCCGCTGATGCGCTGCGTTCTGCTGTTGAGAGCGCGAACGAACACGTCGGGGATGTCGCGAGGATCCTCAGCGATGTAACTCGTGCCACCGGTAGCCGCCGAGATCTTCTGCAATGCAACGGGATCTGCATCGGTGGTAATTCCTACGGTCACGATCACCACAGGACGAACCGGATCCTGCTCACGCTTGAGAGTCGCTATCAGCTCATCGAGTGTCGGACTGCCCGGATCTTCGTTGGCGCCATCGGTCAGGAGAATGACACTGTTGACGAAATTAGGATCATAGCCTTCCTTGACCTTCCGGAACGCGGCCAAAGTTGTGTCGTACAGCCCTGTTCCACCGCCGACAAGCGAGGGCAGGGAGCGAATCGCTTTCAGAATCGCCGACCGTTGCGATACACCGTTCACCTTGCTCGACATAGGACTGAGCGGAACCAGCTCTCGATGGTCCTGCGTGCCGCCAAGCGCGATCGAGAAGGCCCACAGTCCCATCTCGGTCTGATCGCTGAACAGCTCGCTCCCGCCGATACTGGCATCGACTGTCAGGGCGATCCGGGTGGAGTCACCGGACGTCGCCGCCATCGAGCCCGATACATCCTCCACAACGATGGTGCGTAGCGGAAGCGCGAGCACCGACCAGTCTCGCAGCGTCGACTCGATCGCCAAGGGGTTCTTCAGCTCCAGCGACGCAACCGATCCGACGCCTTCCCCCTCCGGCAGCGCCGTTCCGCTACCGGTCCGAAAACCTGCTGCCGTCAAAGCATCAGTGGCTGCGGTACTTGCCAGTACAGAAGAGAGAGCGGCGCCGGCGGCCTTCACACGATCGAGGTCGGGGCCTGCGGCAGCGGTGACCGCAAGCGGATAATTCAAGAGGTAGCTGCCGGTCGGCGGGACGGTAGATGTCATCGGAGCATCCGGGTTCGCTGCGTTGTAGGCCACGACGCTTTGTTCGGTCGCAACCGAGGAGCCGCCGTCAGCAGCCACCTGTTCGATGAGGTCAGCGGTATCGTGCGGGCTGTCTGCGATCCGGCCGAAGTCCTGGGCCATTGGCACGAGAGCAGCCGAAACAGCCTTGGGATCCGAGATCGACACCTCGGCTTCGGCGAGCGCACCCAGAACCGACGCGAGTGATGCGCTGCTGTTGAGCGGGTCACCGATCCGTTGGTCCTGCGTTTGCAGTACTTCGAGCCAGGTGTCCGCCGGCGGCGCTTCGCCCTCCCGGGTGACCACAACGGGCAAGGTGTTGGCAACCGAGGACTTAGCGAGGTCAGGTAGGGCGCCGGTCGACCGAAGTGTCTTGAGCAGCCACAACGTCGAATCCGGAATCCACAGATCAGGCCGGTTCTTGTCGGCTCCGGCCAATTCCGTCGCGACGTTGGTAGCCGCCTCGACCCGGACTTCGAAGTCGGTACAGCCCCGCGCTGCGGCGTCAGAATCCGCGAGGACCTCTGTGACCACGGGAGCGAGGGTCTGATCGACGGCGAGAGACACCTGATCGATCGTCTCGCATCCATCGCCGCTGGCAAGGACAGCTTCGACACCGAAATAACCGCCTACGACCACGACAACCGTCGAGACGACGATCGCCGCCCACGTGTAAGCCGGATTCCTTTGGGTGATTGTTCCGTGACGCCCAGACATTCCCGAACCCCCAACGCTCCACTGCGATGACAACAACAACTGTCATCATGCACGAAAAAGTGCTCTCAGCAGACGGAAACGTCACAAATAGCCACTAATTCAACGTTCTGCTCGGCTTTTGAGCACATTCACAAATACGTTTGGGGTTTTAGCTTCATTCTTGGAGTCAAAGCTGGTTCTGCCGGCTGCGGCTAATCTGCACTCTGGAGCTGAATACAGCGTGCGTCGCCAGCCGCAGGCGGTTCTCACTCTCCGCTGATGCGTTGCGTTCGGCTGTTGAGGGCGCGAACGAACACCTCGGGGATGTCGCGAGGATCCTCAGCGATGTAGCTCGTGCCACCTGTGGCTGCCGAGATCTTCTGCAACGCGACCTCGTCTGCGTCGGTTGTGATGCCGAGGGTCACGATTACCACTGGACGAACCGGATCTTGCTCACGCTTGAGAGTCTCGGTCAGTTCTTCGATGCTCAGACTGCCCGGATCCTCGTTGGCGCCATCGGTGAAGATGATGACACTGTTGATGAAGTTCGGATCGTAATTTTCTTTGACCTTGCGGAACGCAGCCAGAGTCGTGTCGTACAGCCCTGTACCCCCGCCGAGAATCGACGGCAAGCTGTCGATTCCGTCCAGAACAGCTTGCCGATGCAATTTGCCGTTCGTCATTTTCGTCATCGGAGCAAGTGGAGCCAGCTCTTTATAGTCGGTTGTGCC
Organism: Mycobacteriales bacterium; assembly: GCA_038242295.1. Classification (GTDB taxonomy): domain Bacteria; phylum Actinomycetota; class Actinomycetes; order Mycobacteriales; family Mycobacteriaceae; genus Rhodococcoides. Next base: position 7,414 of record JBBSSG010000088.1, read on the forward strand.
CCCGAGCGCGATCGAGAAGGCCCACAGTCCGATTTCAGTCTGGTCGCTGAACAAATTGACGCCAGTTTTGCTGGCATCGACGGTCAGTGCGATGCGAGTGGAGTCCCCATCAGCCGCGGCCATTGATCCCGACACATCCTCCACAACGATGGTGCGGAGAGGGAGTGCCAGTACCGACCAGTCGCTCAGCGTCGATTCGATGGCCAGAGGATTCTTCAACTCCAGCGATGCGACTGGTCCCACGCCGCGCCCATCTTCAAGTGGCGTGCCGTTGCCGGATCGAAATCCTGCTTCGGACAACACATCTGTGCCTTTACTGCTTGCCAGCACAGAGGACAGTGCACTACCTGCCGTTTTTACGCGATCATAGTCAGGGCCCGCGGCTGCCGTCACCGCGAGCGGGTAGTTCAAGAAGTAACTGCCGGTCGGGGGAACAACGGCATCCAACGGTGCATCTGCATTGGCCGCGTTGTACGCCAAGACACTCTGTTCTGTCGCAACCGAAGTGCCTCCATCGGCACCCACCTTGTCGACAAGATCAGCGGTGCCGTGCGGGGTGCCTGCGATATTGCCGAAAGCCTGCGCCATTGGTACCAGTGCGGCCGACACCGCCTTGGGATCCGAGATCGAGGCTTCGGCCTCGGCCAGCGCGCCCAGAATCGATGCTAAAGACGCACTGCTCTTGAGCGGATCGCCGATGCGCTGTCCCTCTGTCTGCAGTACTTCGAGCCAGGTATTCGTCGGTGTCGTTTCGCCCTCGCGGGTGACTACGACGGGCATGGTGGTGGCGACAGAGGGCTTGACGAGTTCGGGAAGAGCACCGGTCGAGCGCAGTGTCTTGAGCAGCCACAAGGTCGAGTCTGGAATCCACAGATCGGGACGGTTCTCGGCGGCTCCTGCGAGTTCCGCTGCGGTGTCTGCTGGCGCTTCAGCCCGCACTTCGAAGTCGGTGCAGCCGCGCGCGGCGACGTCCGAGTCAGCAAGGACCTCCGATACAACCGGCGCGAATGCCGCGTCGACCGCAAGAGAGACGTTGTCGACGGATTCGCATCCGGTACCGCTGCCCAGGACAGCACCCACACCGAAGTAGCCTCCGACGACCACCACGACCGCCACTCCGGCGATTGCGGCCCACTTATAAGCCGGATTACTTCGCGTAATCGTTCCGTGACGCCCAGACATTCCCGAACTCCTCTAACGGTCTACTTTCACAGCTTGACCTGTCATCATGCACGAAAAATCGTCACAAACAAACGATGGGTACCAAAATAGCTGATTATCTAGCGTCCCGTTCGGTTTCTGAGGGCATTCACAAACACATTGGGTATTTCAGCCGGATTCCTAGCCAAGAAGCTGGTTCCGCCCGTGACTGCTGATATCTGCTGCAGAACTCCGGCGTCCGCGTCGTCCGTGATGCCGATCGTCACGATGGCCACGGGCTTGGTCGGATCTTGCTCGGACCGCAGAGTCGACAGCAACTCTTCCAGGGAAATACTGTCCGGATCCTCGTTGGCACCGTCGGTCAAGACGATGACGCTGTTGATGTAATCAGGATCGTAGCCATCTTTGACCTTGCGAAATGCAGCGAGCGTCGTGTCGTACAGACCTGTGCCGCCCCCCACGAGACTCGGCAACGTTCGCGTCTGTTGCAGCAGCACATCTCGCTGCGACGTTCCGTTCACATTCTCATCGAGTCGCCGAACAGGAACCAGTTCTTTGTAGTCCTTGTCGCCGTCACCAAGTCCGATCGAAAAGGCCCACAACCCCAATTGCGCATTGTCCGGAAACAGTCTGTTACCGGTCTCGCTTGCCTGAACCGTCAAACCGATCCGGGTATCGGCGCCCGCGCTGTCTCCCATCGATGCGGATACGTCCTCCATCACCAGAGTGCGCGCGGGCAACGCCAGCACCTGGTAGCGGCGCAGCGTCGACTCCGCAGCTTGCTGGTCGCCGATGGCCAAAACAGTGACATCACCCAAACCTCGGCCTTCGCTCAGCGGTGCGTTGTTCGGCGTCCGGAAACCCTCCGCGGACAGCGCCTGCAAACTCGACTCCGATCCAAGAACGTTGGCAAGTGCCAGGCCGACGGACTTGGCGGTTTCGTGCCGCTCTCCGGCCGGTTCGGTGACAGCAAGTGGGTAGTTGAGGAAGAAGCTGCCGGTGGGAGGAGTCGTTGCTCCCAGATCGGTGCCATTGGACTGTTGGTAGTCGACCAGCGTCTGCTCCGAAACAACAGCGACACCGCCGTCTTTGGTCATCTGGTCCAGTCGCACCACAGGATCGGCTTCGCCTCGGGTCGCGGCCTGCGCCTGCGCGATGGGAACCAGTGCTGCCGACACCTTGTCGACCGCGTCGGCATCGCTTCCAGCTTCGGCGAGAGCACCGAGGATCGCGGCGTCGGAGATCGTGTTGGTCAACGGGTTACCGATACGCAAACTCTTGAGTTGCAGAGCAGTCAACCAGCTGTCGAAAAACGGCACCTCGTCGTTGCGGGCAGCGATCAACGCCGGCGAACTCGCGACGGACTGGCTCGCTAGATCGACGAGAGATCCGGTCGCTCGGACCGTCTTCCCAATCCATAGCGCGGAATCGGGTATCCACAACGCGGGAACATTCGCCCCCATCGATACGGAAGCGGATGCCTCACCGGAATCTGTTGCCTTTACTTGGATCTCGGCACATCCGAGATCCTCAGCCGAAGCCTTATCGACTACTTGCTGCACCACAGGCGCAATGGAGGGGGCCGCGGCCAGCGTGTATCTGGCTGGGTCGTTGCAGCCCGATCCGAACGCAGACTGCGCGGCGACAACGCCGATACCGATAACGAAGAACAGAATTACAGCCAGAATCCCGTACTTGGCCACTCCAGCAGACCCCGAGGATGCGCTCGGAGCGCTGTGCCTACCTGCACTGTGCTTACTTGCCATTGCGAAACCCCTCCGTATTGAACAAGAGACTTCTAATGAGGCTCTCGCTGTGCGGCATGCAACACCTTATCGTGACCCGCGGACAGCTCCTCTATGCGTACAGCGACTCGAACGTCTTCAGGGAGTTGTCGATATCGCCTTTGAGGGCGCGAGCGACCCCTGATCCGATAGGGCCGAATAGCGGGGCACCGCCGAGTTCGATGTCGAGGGTGAGATCAGAACCGCCGCTTTTTCCCGCGGCAACCGTCAGAATCAGCCCGATCTTCACGCCGCCTTTTCCGTTTCCCTTGAGCTTGAGCGTACGGGGCGGTTCGTAGGACTCGATTGTCCATTTGACGCGGTTACGCATGCCTTTTACCTTCGCCACCGACTCGAGACTGGTTCCGACCGACAGCTCCTGCGGCAGCTCACCACGCCATGCTTCATGGATGGAAAGCCACTTGTCGTACTCGGCAAGGTCCGACGCATGAGTCCACGCCGCCTCGGGTTCGATCGGGACATTGACGGAAACCTTCAGCTTGGCCACGACAGGATCGTAACCACACGCGTCAAGGCGCCCGTGTGAGGTAGGACTCACACGGGCGCTGAAGACTGTGATATTTCTCAGAGTTCGGGTTTTAATGCGAGCTTGCCTTTTCGGCCCCAATGCCGGTCAGCGAACGCACCTCCATCTCGGCCTGCTTGGCCTTGCTCTCAGAGTCCTTGGACACCAACGTGCCGACGATGCCGAGAACGAATGCCAACGGGATCGAGACGATGCCGGGATTGGACAGCGGGAACCACGCGAAATCGGTCCCGGGAATCATCGAGGTCTCCGATCCCGACACCGCGGGTGAAAACACGATCAGAACGAGCGTCGAGATCAGGCCGCCGTACATGCTGAACAGGGCCCCGGTGGTGTTGAATCGACGCCAGAACAACGAGAAGATGATGGTCGGCAGGTTCGCGGCAGCTGCGACGGCAAAGGCCAACGCGACGAGGAACGCGATGTTCTGCCCGTTCGCGAGGATTCCGAGGCCGATAGCGACGACACCGATGACAACGGCGGCGATGCGGGAGACCTTTACCTGCTTCTTCTCGTCGTAAACACCCTTCTTGATGACACTGGCATAAATGTCGTGAGCGAAGGATGCCGACGCGGTGATCGTCAGACCCGCCACGACCGCAAGGATTGTTGCGAATGCAACGGCCGAAATGACACCGAGCAGCACCACACCGCCGAGCTCGAACGCGAGAAGTGGTGCGGCCGAGTTCTCTCCGCCGGCCGAAGCAAGAATACGGTCCGGCCCCACAATGGAAGCAGCGCCGTAGCCGAGCACCAGAGTGAACAGGTAGAAGGCACCGATGAGAGAAATGGCCCACACGACGCTACGCCGAGCTTCTTTTGCCGTTGGGACGGTGTAGAAGCGCATGAGGACGTGTGGAAGACCGGCCGTGCCGAGCACCAACGCGATCGCGAGCGAGAGGAAGTTGAGCTTCGAGATCCCACTCCCGCCGTACCTTGCACCTGGTTCGAGTATGTCCCGAGCAGCGACCTGGGCGTCGGCAGAACCGGACACCATGGACTGTGCGCTACCGAGAAGCTCGGAGAAGTTGGCGCCGTACTTCACGAGCACCAGAACGGTCATCACCGCGGCGCCCACGATGAGCAGAACAGCCTTGATGATCTGCACCCACGTCGTTCCTTTCATACCGCCGATGAGGACGTAGGCGATCATCAGCACGCCGACAACGGCGATGACGATGGACTGCCCGGTCCGGTCGGTGATGTCGAGAAGCAGTGCAACCAGCCCGCCCGCCCCTGCCATCTGGGCCAACAGGTAGAACAACGACACCGCCAAAGTCGACAACGCGGCAGCCGTACGAACAGGCCCCTGCTTGAGCCGAAAGCTCAACACGTCCGCCATCGTGAATTTGCCTGTGTTACGGAGCAATTCGGCCACCAACAGCAGAGCTACGAGCCAGGCGACGAGGAATCCGATGGAGTACAAGAACCCGTCGTAGCCGTAGACCGCAATTGCACCGGCAATACCGAGGAAACTGGCTGCCGAGAGGTAGTCGCCCGCAATGGCGATACCGTTCTGCGGGCCCGAGAAGCCTCCACCGGCAGTGAAGAACTCCGACGCCGTGGCGTTCTTCTTGCTGGCGCGGATGACCACGAACATGGTCACCGCGACGAAGGCGACGAAAATCGAGATGTTGACGATCGGTTCGCCGACCGTAGTGTCGATTTCTTGCGCGAGGATCATCATCGCTTCGCCTCCACAATCGATTCCATCTCGCTGCGCAATGCCGCCGCACGCGGGTCGAGTTCACGGTTCGCAAACTTCACGTAGATGCCGGTGATCGCGAAAGTAGTGACGAACTGTCCGAGGCCGAGCAACAGACCGACATTGATGTTGCCGAACACCAGTGTCGACATGAAGTCGTGCGCGTAGACGGAGAGCAGCACGTAGATGACGTACCAGATCAGGAAGAATGCGGTCATGGGAAAGACGAAGCTACGCAGCCTTCGTCGCAACTCCTGAAATTCGGGGCTCGCCTGCATATCGATGAACGCTTGCGCGTCCGGTGGCGGTGATGAATCCGGTCGTGTCACCTTCGTAGCTCCCTCGGTGTCTCTGCGTCACTGGGCTGTGATCGAACAACTGAAGTCGAACGATAATGAGACGACCGTCACAAATACATAGAGTGGCGCTGATCACACGTCCAACTGCCGGAGTGTGCGCCGAACGGTCACTCGTACACGTCGAACGGCCTGACGTCGAGCCCGTCCTTTCAACTTCTACAACTCACGCTCTCGGTCCCACCCAAGGCCCAATCTCTCCGGAACATGCAGTCTGGCGAAGATTCGCCCGACGTCCGGGGGGATCGAATTCGAAGTCGCTTTGCTGACCGCGAGCATCAGACCGAAGGCAAGCGGAACGCTCACCGCTGCCGGATATCCGAGGATCACCGACGGCCATCCGCCCCACCATGCGTCGGGAACTCCGAACACGGACAACGTCGCTGCCAGAATGGAGACAGTGCCCCCGCCGATCAACCCGGCTGCCGCCCCGGCCGCAGTCAAGCCGCGCCACCAGATGCCGAGCACCAGCAGAGGACACAGCGTCGACGCCGCGACTGCAAACACCAACCCGACGGTTCGGGAAAGGTCCAGCGACACGAGTCCGAGCGAGAGCACGAGCGGTACCGCCCCGGCCAGCACGGAAGCCACCCGAAAATCGCGCACTCTTCCTCGGAGCACATCAGTGCTGAGCACTCCGGCGATACTCACCAGCAGTCCCGACGACGTGGACAAGAACGCGGCAATCGCGCCCGCAGCTACCAGAGCGGCGAGCAGTTGCCCGGGCAAGCCGGACAGCACCGACCCCGGCAACAACAGCACTGCCGCATCCGACGCACCAGTGATCAGCAATTGAGGCACGTACAACCTCGCGAACACCCCGAGCAGTGTTGGAAACAGGTAGAACACTCCGAGTAGTCCGAGAACCGTGAGCGAAGTGAGGCGCGCGGCCCGGCCGTCGGGGTTGGTATAAAACCGGACCAGAACATGCGGTAGACCGAGAGTCCCCAGGAACGTCGCGAGGATCAACGAATAGACCTGATACAGCGGATGCATCCCACCGAGACCCCAACCGGGTTGTGCCCATTCTCGATTCGTCGTCGGTGCCCCGGCGACTACGGGCACCGCGGAGCCCGCGTCGAGCACCACCGAGGTGCCTTCGCCGAGTTCGTGAGTTCCGCTGCCGAGCGGAACCCGCCCGTCCACACCTCGTCCGTCGACGGTTCCGCGCGCAAATACTTCGATCGGCGAATCGACCTGGACGAGAACGTCCGTACTGATCTCGACCGTCGTAACCTCATCGACCGTCGGCGGTAACGGATTGCCGGCGGCCCGATCGTCACCGAAGAAATGCAGCGCCAGTACCAGCGCGGGAACAGCGACGGCCGTCAATTTCAGCCAATACTGAAATGCCTGCACAAACGTGATCGAACGCATGCCGCCGCCCATGACATTGGCGATCACGATGACACCCACCACTGCCGCGCCCACCCAACCCGGCAAGCCCAGAAGAATGTTCAGGGTCAGGCCTGCGCCCTGAAACTGCGGAATCAAATACAGCGCACAGATGATCACGACCACGAGCATCGCCAGCTTGCGCAGCCACACGGAGCCGAGCCGGAACTCAGCGAAGTCCGGCACCGTGTACGCACCACTGCGACGCAGCGGCGCCGCGACGAACAGCAGCAGGGCGAGATATCCAGCAGTGAATCCGATCGGGTACCACAGCGCGTCAGCACCATACTTTGCAATCAGGCCTGCAACGCCGAGAAATGATGCGGCAGAGAGATACTCACCTGATATCGCTGCGGCATTCCACTTGGGCCCGACCGTACGTGAGGCCACCAGGAAGTCGGAAGTCGTACGCGCCAGCCGCACTCCGTAGATGCCGATCGAGACCGTCGCAGCCAAGGCGATCAACAGCGCACCGACGGTGATCCAGGGAATACCGACCATGGTTCAGTCGTCCACCAAATCTACGAACTCGTGTTCGTTGCGTTCGGCCTGCCGTACGTACATCCAGCCGACGCCGAGCAGCAACGGATACACCGCCACACCCAGCACGATCCAGGGCACCCCGATCCCCCACCAGGTCGCGTCTGCGAAAGCGGGGACGAGCAACGCCAGCAATGGAATCGCGAACAGCACGGCGAGCGTCAGGCCCGCCGACCGAAGCGACAAGAGGAGCTGCGCACGGACCAAGCTGCGCACCATCGCGTCGCCGACCTCGGTGTGTTCCTGGACTTCGACGCGAGTACGAACCATCCGTGCACCGCGACGAGAAGCTAGAACGACTCGCTGCCGAGGTTGCTTACGCGGAGTGGTCAACGGCTCGACCACGACTGCAACGGACCCCGAACCAACCGATCCTTCAGCTCGCGCGTATGCCGGCGACTGACGGGCAATTCGGCAGAGGCAAGACCGCCCTCGGCCCGCAGGCCCACCACCAAACCTGAACCCACGCTTTTGATCCCCGTC
>JBBSSG010000089.1:0-15360 GCA_038242295.1 Mycobacteriales bacterium
CATGGGCGTCCGGGACTGGCGAAAGGTGTGCCCCCCTGATGTGTGCGCAAATGGGGTGGGGGCCCCCAACCGACGGGGTGGGGGCCCCTCTCCCGTATGCCGTGTCTCGTTGGTCGAGGTGTCAGAGGTTGAGTCCTCGGCCGATGATCTCTTTCATGATTTCGGTCGTACCGCCGTAGATGGTCTGCACGCGAGAGTCCATGTACGCCTTGGCGATCGGGTATTCCTTCATGTAGCCGTAACCCCCGTGCAGCTGCAGGCACCGGTCGATAAGCCTGACCTGATTCTCGGTGGTCCACCATTTGGCCATTGCAGCTTGCTGCACGGTGAGCTTGCCGTCGTTGAGCAGTTCGATGAACTTGTCGACCATGATCCGAGTCGCGGTGGTCTCGGTGGCGAGCTCGGCGAGCACAAATCTGGTGTTCTGAAACTTGCCGATCGACTTACCGAAGGCCTTGCGGTCGCGACAGTACTGCACCGTCATATCCAGGGCGGACTCCATCGCCGCTGCCGCGACGACTGCAATCGACAGTCGTTCCTGCGGCAAGTTCTGCATCAGGTACACGAAACCCATGCCCTCGTCGCCGAGCAAGTTGGCGGCGGGAACGCGAACGTCGGTGAAGCTCAGCTCCGCTGTGTCTTGCGCTTTCATGCCTATCTTGTCGAGGTTGCGACCGCGCTCGAATCCCGGCATGTCTCGCTCGACGACGAAGAGACTGAAGCCTTGCGCACCCTTTTCGGGGTCGGTACATGCGACCACGATAATGAGGTCGGCGTTGATGCCATTGGTGATGAACGTCTTCGAGCCGTTCAGAACCCAGTCGTCCCCGTCACGCACCGCACGAGTTTTGATGCCCTGCAGGTCGCTACCGGTACCAGGCTCGGTCATCGCGATAGCCGTGATCAGCTCGCCCGAGCAGAATCCCGGCAGCCAACGCTGCTTCTGCTCATCGTTGGTCAGGTCGATCAGGTATGGCGCAACAACGTCGTTGTGCAGCGTGAAGCCGATTCCGCTGTAGCCGCCGCGAGTAGTTTCCTCGGTCACGATCGCGTTGTACCGGAAGTCCTTGACTCCGCCGCCGCCGAACTCCTCGGGAACATCGGTGCCCAGGTAGCCCTGCTTGCCTGCCTCGACCCAGACACCCCGATCGACGATGTTCTGCTCTTCCCACTGCGCGTGATGGGGGGCAACATGCTGTTCGAGGAACTTGCGGTAAGACTCGCGAAAGAGGTCGTGCTCGGCATCGAACAGTGTGCGGTCCACTTTTTCTCCTTCGTGGTTCGATCGGAGTCGACATGAATCAGCGCCGACAGCGATCTTCGTTTCCCGAGCGTACGACCGACTGTGCGAGGAGTCGATGACCGAGTCGCGCGCGATCGGTGACCGAAGCGAAGCCACCTACTGTTTTGTCGCGGTCGCAAGTGCCCGCATCAGCGGGTAGCCGCCATGACGCCGATGTCCTCGGCGTACGTCGTCGTGCCAGATCCGCCAGCGGCTCTCGACAATATTGCCGGGCCGGTCTCCGCGGTGATCATTCGAAGATGCCAGGATCGGAACTATCGGCGTCGAGCAGCCCAGATGCCGCAAAGAATCGACCCTACTACCGCGATGGCGGCGCCGAATACCCAGCGGGACCCAGATGTGGTGTCGGCAGTAGTCGACACGGTCTCTGCCTTCACCATCGATGTTGCGCCGCGCAGTATCTCGATCGCCGGGAGCGGACCACCGGCGGCCTCGGAGGCGATCAACAGATCCCCGGAGGAATTGAACGCGACGGCCTCCCCCTGCGGCTGTGCTGGTAGACCGAGAATCACCGAATCGCCGGTCAGAGCTGACGCGACGTCTCCGCCTGGTACCGAGAAAAGATAAACGTCGTTGTACGTTCGGATTGCAGCCACCGAGCCATCGTCACTGACTGCCCCTCCGGTCCCGAGGATCGACCCAATGACAACCGGTGGACCGCCGGGGGTGGACGTCCGTTCGAAGGTTCTTTCTCCTACCTTCTTCAGCGGCGTCGGACCAGGCGAGGAGAGCTCGTCAACGCTCTCATCTGTCGCAGGCACGTAAATTCCGCTGTTGCCCGACAGTTCTTTGGTCACGATGACCGGGCGTCCTCCGGGCTCGATGAGAATCGCCTCTGCATCGTGGGCGCCATCGGGGTACGTCAACCGATGCAACTCGCCCTGCCCTGTCGAGGGATCCATCCGGGTCAGAGCGACACTCTCGCGGCGCAACTGGTTGTCTCCCGTGTCGGACAGCCAGAGCTGCCCGCCGTACGAACCGAGATCCTCTACGTCATACGGGTCCACCGGAACGTCGAGCCAACGCGACACAGCGCACGTCTCGTCGAGAACTGCGAGTCGGTGATCGGTCCCACTGTCCCCTATCGCGTACAAGACTCCGTCGATCGATGTCAGACCGGAAAGCTCTTCGAGGCCTGAGTCGTTCGGCGCGCAATACACCTCGAACTGCGCCGGCCGAACGTCTGGTTCAGCGGCGGCTGGGACGTCACTGAACAGAATCAGGCCGGCCACCATCCCCGCAACACCGATCCTGCGCATCGATCAGGCAGTCAGAGTCTCGTGGGAGTACTCCCTCAGCACAGAGGCCAGGGCGTTCGGCACTCGTGCCTCGACGCGGGTTCCGTCCGCTTCGTGAGAAGACTTCGTGATGCGGCCCTCCGTATGGATCCGGGCCACGAGGTCACCCCGGGTATACGGAACGAGGACATCGACCTCTGACTCGGGCCACGCAACGATCTCGCTGAGATGCTCTCGCAGTTCTTCGATACCTTCACCGGTTCGCGTCGACACAAATCGGGCGCCCGGCAGAAGTCCGCGCAGTTGTGTCAGTTGCACGGGATCGGCCACATCGATCTTGTTCACCACGATCAGTTCGGGGGGCGTCGGTGTTTGATTCTCCTTCACCACGTCCATGATGACCTCGCGTACCGCCTTGATCTGTTCCACAGGAAGAGGGTCCGAACCATCGACGACGTGTAGAAGCAGGTCTGCGTCGGTGACTTCCTCGAGGGTCGAACGAAACGCCTCCACCAGCTGGGTCGGCAGATGTCGAACGAATCCGACGGTATCGGTGAGCACAATTGCCCGGCCGTCGTCGAGGGTCGTTTTGCGTGATGTCGGATCCAACGTCGCGAACAGGGCGTTCTGGACGAGGACGTCGGCCCCGGTCAGCGCGTTGAGCACACTGGATTTTCCTGCGTTGGTGTATCCGACGATCGCGATCGACGGAACCGTACTTTCCAACCTACGTTCCCGCTTGGTATCGCGCGCCTGCTTCATCCCCTTGATCTCGCGGCGAAGTTTCGCCATCCGCTCACGGATGCGTCGACGGTCGGTCTCGATCTTGGTCTCACCGGGACCACGAAGACCCACGCCCCCGTTACTACCGGCACGACCACCAGCCTGCCGCGACATCGACTCACCCCAGCCGCGTAGCCGCGGAAGCATGTACTCCATCTGAGCGAACGCGACCTGAGCTTTGCCCTCGCGGGAAGTGGCATGCTGAGCGAAAATGTCCAAGATCAACGCAGTGCGGTCGACGACCTTGACCTTGACGACCTTCTCCAGCGCGTTGAGCTGAGCGGGAGTCAACTCTCCGTCGCAGATCACAGTATCGGCACCGGTAGCGAGTACCACGTCGCGAAGTTCGTGCGCCTTGCCCGAACCGATGTAAGTTGCCGCATCCGGCTTGTCCCGCCGCTGCACGAGTGCGTCGAGAACCTCGGACCCAGCAGTCTCTGCTAGCGCCGCGAGTTCGGTCATGCGGTTTTCGACCTGAGTCGCTGTTCCGCTCGTCCATACTCCGACCAGGACAACGCGCTCGAGACGCAGCTTCCGGTATTCGACCTCGGTGACGTCGTCGAGCTCAGTCGACAGACCTGCGACCCGTTGAAGCGCCGTGCGTTCTTCGAGCTGCATATCGCCCGATGAAGGTGCCTCGTCGTCGGTGGGAAGCGGCGACCGTGCGATCCGCCTCGACCACGCTGCGGACTCCTCACGCGTCCACGAAGAATCCGTGGCGGAGGCGTCGATAACGGTGGAGCCGTCTGCGGCCTCGTCGGTGGAGACGGGTACGTCCTGAGGTTCTGAAGGGGTTATTTCGAAATCCTTAAAGTCTGAATCGTTGCCGATTGCAAGTGTGTGCCTACTACCCCATCCATGATCCACGAAAAGGCCAGTCTCTGCACGGGAGTTTCACGGCAAGTGCAGGCTCGACGCTGATTCAGGACACCTCGCGCCACCAGTTGTCGTCGATCGTGCCCTGAGCCAACAAAACCGACGGGCCTCGCAGCGTCGCTCCGGAATCATCGATGAACACGGTCACTTCACCACCAGGAACTCCGACGACAACCTGACCCGAGTCCAGACCTTCGTACGACAACGCTGCTGCTGCCGCGGCCACGGTGCCGGTTCCGCAGGAGCGTGTCTCGCCTACCCCGCGTTCGAACACGCGCATGTCTACTCGACCGAACTGCAGTCTGGTGAGTATTTCGAGGTTCGCCCCCGCACCGAAGAAGTCGGCGTCGAGATCGGGTGGGGTGGACAGGTCGAGCGCTCGAAGTGAGTCGATGTCGGCCGAGGGGTCGACGCAGGCAAGATGTGGGTTCCCCACATCGATACCGATTCCCTCGAAGCTACGCCCGCCGAGCGTGGCGGAGCTGGACCCCATCAAGAGAACATCGCCCATCCCGACAGTGACGTCCGCAGTAGTGTCGTCGAACTTGTGTACCGTCACCGGGCGCGCTCCGGCGCGCGATCCGACGACGAATTGGTCCGCTTCCTCGAGTCCCGACGCGCGCAGGTAGTGCGCAAAAACCCGAACTCCATTGCCACACATCTCAGCAATGCTGCCGTCGCCGTTGCGATAATCCATGAACCAATCGCCTGGGCCCACTCCCGTCGGCAACCGATCGATTACGCCTGCATCGCGCAGGGCTCCGGTACGTGCGACGCGAAGTACCCCATCGGCGCCCAGTCCTCGACGACGATCGCACAATGCCGCGACGCGATTGCGGAGGAGCTCGATCTTCACGTCCGGGTCGTGGAGAACGATGAAGTCGTTCTGCGTTCCGTGGCCTTTGGTAAAGAGCATGAGCCGAATTCTACTGCGGCCTGCCGGAGAGGAGAGAGAGGGCGGACTCGGACAAATTCGGATCGCCGCCATCCAGCCACTGCACGCGGGGGTCACGTCTGAACCACGACCGCTGTCGGCGCACGTAGCGCCGGGTTCCGATGAAGGTTCGTTCCCGTGCGTGGTCGAGATCGCCGGCGCCGGCGAGGTAGTCGAGCACTTGCGCATAACCGATGGCCCGGGAGGCAGTCACTCCGTCTCGCAATCCGAGTTCGATGAGCCCTTCCACCTCGGCCACGAAGCCGCTCTGGAACATCAGTTCTGTTCGACGAGCGATCCGCTCGTCCAAAACCTGCGTCTCCCGGTCGACACCGAGTAGCCGTGTTCCCCAGCGCGGCTCACCGATCCGGGGTGCCGACGCAGCGAACGGACGCCCGGTGATCTCGACGACCTCGAGCGCTCGCACCATCCTTCGCCCGTCGCTGGGGAGAATCGACGCGGCAGCATCGGCGTCACATTCCTGCAGTGCGCGGTGAGCTGCGACGGTGCCGCCCTCTGCCAGCACTTTCTCCCATCGAGCCCGAACATCGGGATCGGTTGCAGGGAAAGCCCACTCGTCGAGAAGCGACTGCACGTACATCATCGAGCCGCCCACCAGGATCGGCACGGACCCGCGCGCTCGGATGTCCTCGACATGACGTACCGCAGCATCCTGGTAGCGCGCGACCGTCGCAGTTTCGGTGACGTCCAGAACGTCCAACAAGTGGTGCGGAATCCCCCGCCGTTCGAGAGACGACAGTTTTGCTGTTCCGATGTCCATTCCGCGGTACTGCTGCATCGCATCGATGTTGACCACCTCGCCGCCGAGGCTCTCTGCCAGGTCCAGCGCAAGATCGGATTTTCCGGTCGCAGTGGGCCCGATGACGGCAATGGGCACAGTCGATTCCGCCGAATCGGCAGTCATCCGATCAGCTCCCAAGTGCCGACGAAATACCCGACGCCGAATGGTGCGCCCCGATACAACGTTCGCGCGTCGAACCGATCATCGCCCACCACACCGACCAACGTTTGCCATGCAGGCCAGCCGCCTACGCCGAGCGCCGCACACAAATCTCGGTCGAGCTCGGCCAGCGAATCGACATCCGCAGCGGCCAGCGCGTCGTCGATCCGATTCTGGACAGCCTCAGCGCGGTCGTCGAAAGAGCCAGGAGCTTTCTCGGTCAGTGTCGTAGCCCCGTCTCCGACGACGAGCAGGCCCCAATCTTCGGTGTCATCGTCCATTGCCCAACGTATTCGGCGGCCCAGCTCGGCGCAGGACAGTGCTGAGGTATCGGCGCCGACCAACGTCATCTCGGCGGTCGCGTGCGGAGCTGCGTTCTGCCGCAACCAACCGGCAATCAACACCGGTAGCGGAAGCGCTGAATTCGCAACGTCACTGGCGGGAGACAACGACACCGCCACATCTACCCCGAAGCCGCCGAATGTGCCGCGGGACCGAGATGAGATGGACCCGGTGTGGTGGTCCGCACCAAGTGCCATCCATCTACGCGCGCCCTCGCCGAGCAGCCCGGCGGCCTGTAGCGCAGCGCTGCGTAGAGGAACTGTCTCTTCGGCACCGGCGCCAGTCAGCTCGGGTATCAGAAGGGGCGGGGACGGCACCAGGGCCACGGCACTCAACACCTTGCCAACGCTAGTCGCTCGGGTGCGCGAGGAAGGACGCGGCGGGACCCGGGCGACGACACACCCTGGAATCGGCCGACGGCTACACCAATCCGCATCTCACCTGTTTCAATAGTCCGATCGGTCGACACCGAGTTCAATGGTGCCGAAGGAGTTACACCAGCGCGATAGAGGCAGCCGTGACGCGCGGCAGAGACGAGGAACAATGACCGATCCCAGCGGTACCAGCGCAGGCGCTCCCGCGCCGGCAACCCCCACACCCGGCGCACCGAAGCCCGGTGCGCCCAAACCTGGTGCACCAAAGCCCGGTGCACCGAAGCCGGGCGCGTCGAGGCCCCCGGGTAGCGCCAGCGGGGCAGCCAAGCCGCATCCGGTCACCTCGCACGTCACGTCCGTCACGCAGGCGATCGCGCCGCCGAGTGACCCCAGCAAGTTCGGCCGCGTGGACGAGGACGGAACCGCTTGGGTGCGCACATCCGACGGCGAGCGCAAGATCGGTTCGTGGCAGGCCGGCGACGCAGCGGAGGGGCTGGCCCACTTCGGGCGACGCTACGACGACCTCTCGACCGAGGTCGCCCTTCTCGAAGCACGCCTCACCGCTGGCTCCGGCGACGCGAGAAAAACAAAGACTGCCGCCGAGTCGCTGGCTCAGTCGCTACCCACGGCTGCAGTGATCGGCGACATCGAACGGCTGACCGAGCGTCTGTGTCTTGTCGTCGAGCACTCGGAGACCGCCGCTGCCCTTGCCAAACAGCAGAAAGAGCAGGAGCGAGAAGCTCACACCACGCGCAAACAAGAACTCGCCGCCGAAGCGGAACACATCGGCAGCGAGTCCACACAGTGGAAGCACGCCGGTGACCGATTGCGCGAGATTCTCGACGAGTGGAAGACCATCCGCGGGGTGGATCGCAAGGTCGACGATGCTCTGTGGAAGCGCTATTCCAAGGCCCGGGAGAACTTCAACCGACGTCGCGGTGCGCACTTCGCCGATCTGGATCGCGAACGCGGCGCCGCGAAAACACGTAAGGAGGAGCTTGTCGCGCAGGCCGAGGCTTTGGCCTCGTCCACCGAATGGGGGCCGACAGCCGCTAAATTCCGCGACCTCCTTCTCGAATGGAAGGCCGCGGGTCGGGCTCCCCGAGACGCCGATGACGCCCTCTGGAAGAGTTTCAAGGCTGCACAAGACGTATTTTTCGCGGCTCGAAATACGGCGGCCTCTGAAAGAGACACCGAATTCGAGGCGAACGCGACGGCCAAGGAGGAGTTGCTCGCGAAATACAGCAACATCAATCCAAGCGGTGATCTCGACGCAGCTCGTGCTGCGCTGCGCGATCTGCAGGAGAAGTGGGATGACCATGGCAAGGTGCCTCGCGACAAGATGCAAAATCTCGAGGGCAAACTACGTGCGATCGAGAAATCAGTACGCGACGCCGCCGATGCGCAGTGGCGTCGGACCGATCCCGAAGCCGTAGCGCGTGCTGCTCAGTTCCGTGAGCGAGTGCAGCAGTTCGAGGAACAGGCCGCAAAGGCCACAGCCGCAGGCAAGGACAAAGACGCCAAGCGTGCGCTGGAGCAGGCTCAGCAGTGGCGCGAGTGGGCTGACGCCGCCGAAGGTGCAGTAGAGGAGTTGTAGGAAGTTCAGAGCTCGCGGTCGGTCGGACGCCCAAGAACCGGTCCGATCCACCGCGGGTTCTCATCCGCTTCCACTGACGCTTCCCGACGACGCTCCTGCGCTTCGAGTTGGGCGGTGGTCTTGTTCCACACGGCTTTGAGCCAATGGAATGTCAGCACAACGACCAGCACCCAACCGATGACCAGTCCCAGACCAGGACCGCTGGCAGGTGAGTCCACCGGCAGAGTCTGCCGGGACCAGATCGACAGCATTCCGAACACGGAGGCCACCGCGCTCCCGGCCAATGCGATCCACGCCAACACCCAGATTCTGGTGACGAGCGCAAGCACCGACATCACCACTGCGAAGACCACCACGAACCATACGAAGATCCGTGAGGGCAGCGCGATCAATTCGGCAATAGCGTCGTCGTTCCCCGACAGCACGTCGAAGCCGTTGGCTGATCCTGTATGCGGCAACGCCAGTGTCAGTAGAAGCAACATGACCAGCACCGCGACGACGACCGCCCGGATGCCGGGATCGATCGCTGCGTCGATTCGCTTCTCCGCAGTGCCGTAATCAGGTGCCTGGTGATCGGGCACGCCCGCGTCGCTGGTGGGTTCTCGATCGGTCATACGGTGCATCCTGTTCTTTCGGGCAGCGGCGTGGGAGCGCCGATGGATGGCAACCCCAGCCCGACGCCGATGGGCGCCGTCTTGGGTAAAATTCCGCGCTCGTGCGCGTCACCGGCTACGGTGCGGCGATGTGAGGCCACGCCTGCATCCGCAATCAAGTGATACGGCGCGGCAGCAGTGATCGTCGTGGTGACGATATCGCCGGGCCGAATGTCGGCACGCTGATGGTCCTCGGCGCGAAAGTGCACGAGCCGCCCGTCGCGGGCGCGGCCGCTCTTTCTTTGGGTGGCCGCATTCTTGCGGCCCTCACCGGTGGCGACGAGGATTTCGACTTCGGTCCCGATCAACTCGCGATTCGCTTCGAGCACGATCTCCTCCTGAAGCGCGATCAAGCGGTTGTACCGCTCTGAGACGATCTCCTTGGGCACCTGGTCGGGCATGTCGGCGGCTGGTGTGCCAGGACGCTTCGAGTACTGGAAGGTGTAAGCGTTGGAGAACCTGGCTCGGCGCATGACCTCGAGGGTCTGTTCGAAATCCTCTTCCGTCTCACCGGGGAATCCGACGATGATGTCGGTGGTGATCGCCGCGTGCGGCATCGCCTCTCGCACGGTATCGATGATGCGGAGAAATTTGCTTTGACGGTACGAACGCCGCATCGCCTTCAGAATCCGATCGGATCCAGACTGCAGCGGCATGTGCAGCGTTGGGCAGATGTTCGGCGTCGCGGCCATCGCCTCGATGACGTCGTCGGTGAATTCGGCGGGATGCGGCGACGTGAAGCGCACGCGTTCGAGACCTTCGATCGCCCCGCATGCCCTCAACAGCGAGGCGAATGCCCCTCGATCGCGCGGTAGTTCAGGATCGGCGAAGGACGCTCCGTAGGCGTTGACATTCTGGCCGAGCAAAGTGACCTCCAGGACGCCCTGATCGACGAGAGCCTGAACCTCGGCCAAAATGTCGCCTGGTACCCGGTCTACTTCCTTGCCACGCAGCGACGGAACGATGCAGAACGTGCAGGTGTTGTTGCACCCTACGGAGATCGACACCCAACCCGCATAGGAGGATTCGCGCTTGGCGGGCAAGGTCGACGGGAATGCTTCGAGAGACTCGAGAATCTCGATCTGCGCTTCGTTGTTGTGACGTGCACGCTCGAGCAATACCGGGAGCGAACCGATGTTGTGGGTGCCGAACACCACGTCCACCCACGGAGCCTTTTTGACAACGGTGTCGCGATCCTTCTGCGCGAGGCAGCCCCCGACGGCGATCTGCATCCGCGGATTTCGAGTCTTGGCGGGACGGAGCATCCCGAGGTTTCCGTACAGCTTGTTGTCGGCGTTCTCGCGCACCGCGCAGGTATTGAAAACGACCAGGTCTGCATCGTCCCCGGAATCAGCCGGAACGTACCCCGCCTCTTCGAGCAGACCAGCCAGCCTCTCCGAGTCGTGGACGTTCATCTGGCACCCATACGTCCGTACCTCATAGCTCCGTTGGGTGTCGTCGGAGCTTTGTGAGGTGTTCAGGTGACTCGTTTGCACGTCTCTAGAGTACGGCCCGGCGGGGGCATCGAACGCCGGGGATCGTCGCTCGTCCTGGGTTGATACCGGCAAGCAGTAAAGTTTCCATTACGTAACCCGCATCAGCGCGCGAAAACGGCTGCCGAAGAGCAAACTACGAATAGGGTTCTGCTCTATGACGCATGCTACCGACGCGCCGGCATCCGGCGCTCTCGCCGAGCGACCCCCCATGATCTCACTGAAATCGGTAGACAAGCATTTCGGTGATCTGCACGTCCTGAAGGATATCGATCTGGATGTACCACCCGGCCAGGTCGTCATCGTCATCGGCCCGTCCGGGTCCGGTAAGTCGACGCTCTGCCGCACGATCAATCGCCTGGAGCCGATCGACTCGGGAACCATCGAAGTCGATGGATCTGTCTTGCCTGCTGAGGGGAAGGCCCTTGCTGCCCTACGCGCCGACGTCGGAATGGTATTTCAGTCGTTCAACCTATTCGCGCACAAGACGATTCTCGAGAACGTCATGCTCGCACCCCAGAAAGTGCGCAAACTGAAGAAGGACGAGGCCCGTAAATCGGCCCAAGCGCTTCTCGAACGTGTCGGTATCGCAGATCAGGCCGATAAATACCCAGCACAACTCTCTGGCGGACAGCAGCAGCGCGTGGCGATTGCCCGCTCGCTTGCCATGAACCCCAAAGTGATGCTGTTCGACGAACCGACATCGGCACTGGACCCTGAGATGGTGAACGAGGTTCTCGACGTCATGACAGCCTTGGCCAAGGAGGGCATGACGATGCTCGTCGTCACCCACGAAATGGGATTCGCCAAAAAGGCCGGCGACCGCGTGATTTTCATGTCCGACGGCGCTGTCGTCGAGGACACCGATCCTGAAACCTTTTTCACGTCACCGAAATCAGACCGGGCCAAGGACTTCCTCGGCAAGATTCTCGGCCACTGACCTATTGATGGGCTGCTCGAGGCCCGCCCGCTCACACAACATCATGCACCACCCGCAGAACCCAATATGGAGGAAAATCCCATGAGAATCAATCGCTCGGTACGCCTCGGCGCTGGACTTGCCGCGCTTGCCATTCTCGCCACCGGCTGTGGCGGCAACGAAGAACGGAGTGTGACGTCGAGTGCAGAGAACGGCAGCCTCATAGTCGGCATCAAGTTCGACCAGCCCGGTCTCGGCCTCCGCAACCCGGATGGTTCGTTCACAGGCTTCGACGTCGAGGTGGCCAAGTATGTTGCAGACCAACTCGGCGTGCCAGCAGACAAGATCGAATTCAAGGAGTCTCCGTCGGCGCAGCGCGAGACGCTCATCCAGAACGGTGAGGTCGACTACATCGTCGCGACCTACTCCATCACCGATTCTCGCAAAGAAAAGGTCGGATTCGCCGGACCGTACTTCGTTGCCGGACAATCGCTTCTCGTAGCCAACGACAACATGGACATCACCGGACCCGACTCACTCAGCGCGAGCAAGAAGCTGTGCTCGGTCACCGGGTCCACACCTGCGCAGAACATCGCCGACGAATACCCCGGTGTGCAACTACAACCGTTCGATACCTACTCAGCGTGTGTCGAGGCACTACGCAACGGCGCCGTCGACGCGCTTACCACCGATGACATCATCCTGGCCGGCTACGCTGCTCAGTACCCAGGTGAATTGAAGGTCGTCGGTGAACCGTTCACGGTCGAGAATTACGGCATCGGCTTGTCGAAAGATGACACCGAGGGACGCAACCAGGTCAACGACGCCATCGAAGAGATGATATCGAGCGGCGCTTGGGAAGCTGCGTTCAAAGAGACCGTAGGACCTTCCGGCTATCCGCTGCCGGCTGCGCCGACCGTCGACCGCTACTGACGCTTGCCGAAGTCGGGGCACGAGCAGATGCCGATCGGGCACCTGCCCGGCCCCGACCCCGGACGGACCGCCAACGCCGATAGGACATTCCTCCATTGAACTTATTGAGCAAGTACGGCGATCAACTCGTCGACGCGTTCATCATGACGATCAAGCTGACGGTTTTGTCCGCCGTCGGCGCATTGATCCTCGGTACGATCATCGCGGCGATGCGCGTCTCGCCCATACCTGTCGCGCGGGGCATCGCGACTACTTACATCACGATCTTTCGTAACACTCCACTCACACTGATCATCCTGTTCACGTCCTTCGGGTTGTATCAGACAATGGGTGTGGCGCTGGCCCCGGACAAATCGTCGACATTTCTGGTCGACAACAACTTTCGGTTGGCAGTCCTCGGACTGAGCGTCTACACGGCGTCGTTCGTTGCCGAAACGCTGCGGTCGGGAATCAACACCGTTCCCGTCGGGCAAGCCGAAGCCGGCCGGTCGCTCGGTATGACATTCACACAGAACATCACGATCGTCGTTCTTCCTCAGGCATTCCGGGCCGTGGTCCGTCCACTGGGCAGCGTGCTTATCGCGCTGACGAAGAACACTACGATCGCATCCGTGATCGGAGTGGCCGAAGCATCGCTCCTGATGAAAGCGATGATCGAGAATGAGGCAGCCATCTTCGTCGTCGGAGGAATCTTCGCACTCGGCTTCGTCGTCCTGACGCTTCCGACCGGCCTTTTCTTCGGCTACCTCGGCAATCGATTGGCGGTGAAGTGATGAGTGACGCTGTAGCCGTTCTCTACGATGTTCCCGGTCCGAAGGCCAAGGCACGCTACCGGATCCTTTCCGGCGTCGTCCTTCTGGTTTCACTCGGGATCGCCGTACTCATCTACCTCGCGCTCGATTCGAAGGGCCAATTGACGGCCGCGAAGTGGGAGCCGTTCGTCACGTCGAGTACGTGGACCACATATCTGCTTCCCGGCATCAAGGGAACCTTGGTCGCTGCCGCCCTGTCGATCGTCTTTGCACTCGTACTCGGTGCCGTTCTCGGAATCGGCAGATTGTCCGACCACAGATGGGTCCGGGTTATCAGCGGCATTTTCGTCGAGCTGTTCCGCGCTGTCCCGGTCCTGATTTTGATGATCTTCATGTATGCGGTGTACGCCGAATATCAGGTCTTCAAAGTCGAGTACCTGGCGCTGGCGGCCGTCGTGACAGGGTTGACCCTGTATAACGGATCTGTCATAGCGGAGATCGTTCGAGCAGGCGTCAATTCACTACCGAGGGGGCAAACGGAGGCAGCCTCGGCTCTGGGGTTACGCAAGGGCCAGGTCATGCGGATCATACTGTTGCCGCAGGCCGTGACCGCAATGCTCCCGGCAATCATCTCGCAGATGGTCGTCGCGCTGAAGGACTCCGCGCTCGGCTACCTCATCGGCTATGTCGAAGTTGTTCGGGCAGGCCAACAGGTCGGCGCGTTCTACGGTAACTACCTGCCCTCGCTCATCATCGTCGCGATCATCATGATCGCGATCAACTCACTGTTGACAAAAATCGCAACCGTGATCGAGGGTCGGATGCGCCAGAAGAAGCGCACAACAGGTGGTGCTGTTGTGGCCGCGCAGAGCTTCGACGGCGCAGGCGCATAGCCGACACGGCGGTAGACGCATAGCCGGATGTACCCGACGAAACGAGGCTCGCAACACTCCAATAGTGTTGCGAGCCTCGTATGTTCGACGGGAACTACGACGAGTGGACGATCACCCGAAATGCTCACCGTCGAAGTCTTCGGAGTCGGCACCCATACGGGCGAGTTCTGACTTTACGACGCCGAACGCCATCCCTTGCGAGTAACCGCGGCGCGCAAGCATTCCGACTAGTTTACGTACCACTTTGTCGCGTTCAACGCGCGCTTCAGGGTCGTCGGGGTCGGGCAACGTCAGAGTTCGAGCACGCTTGCGCACCAATGCTGTTGCGCGTTCGCGCTCATCCGCGGCATCGATCTGATCAAGGGCCTCGGCCGCGATCTCGTCACTGACCCCCTTGGTCCGAAGTTCCACCTTCAGCGCCATTTTTCCTTTACCGGAGTACACGTGTCGCGAACGCACCCACTGCTCGGCAAAAGCCGCGTCGTCGATCAGACTAGCCGTTTCCAAGCGGTCTAGGACCGCGCCGGAAACGGCAGGCGTGAAGCCTTTCTTGGCAAGTCTCGTCTCCAACTCGTGCCTACTTCGCGCACGGTCGGTCAGCAACCGAAGACAAACATCTTTCGCTTGAGCTTCGGTGCCGCCGCCTTCGGTGCCCTGATCCACCACGAGATCTTCTGACTAGAAGTCGACAGGCGCTGCCGCCTCGTCGGCAGCCGTCACATCGGCACCGATCTGCAGCTTCTCCATGATCTTCTTCTCGACCTCGTCACGAATGTCAGGGTTCTCGAGCATGAACTTGCGAGCGTTTTCTTTGCCCTGGCCCAACTGGTCACCCTCATAGGTGAACCAGGATCCCGACTTGCGGATAAATCCGTGCTCGACGCCCATGTCGATGAGCGAGCCTTCGCGGCTGATGCCCTTGCCGTAGATAATGTCGAATTCCGCTTGCTTGAACGGGGGCGCAACCTTGTTCTTGACAACTTTGACGCGGGTGCGGTTACCGATTGCCTCGGTGCCGTCCTTGAGCGTCTCGATGCGCCGGATATCGAGGCGGATGGAGGCGTAGAACTTGAGAGCCTTACCACCCGTCGTAGTTTCGGGTGAGCCGAACATGACGCCGATCTTTTCGCGCAGCTGGTTGATGAAGATGACCGTGGTTCCGGAGTTGCTCATGGCACCGGTCATCTTGCGTAGCGCTTGGCTCATCAGTCGGGCCTGAAGACCGACGTGACTGTCACCCATTTCGCCTTCGATCTCGGCGCGGGGTACGAGAGCTGCCACCGAGTCGATAACCACGATGTCGAGAGCG
>JBBSSG010000090.1:0-15256 GCA_038242295.1 Mycobacteriales bacterium
ACGAGGTCGCCCGCGTCGATTTCGACCGCGTCGTAGTCACGCCAGCGATCGGGGTAGCCGATCTTCGGGGTGAATTTGTCGAGTTTGTCGAGAGCTTTGCGCCGCGTCTCCGGGCTCATCCACTCCAGATCGGAAATGTTTCGCCGGTATGCCTCGGACAAGTTCGCGACGAGTACCTGCATTCGAGCCTTGGCATCGGCGGGGAAGTGGCGTTCGACGTAGATCTTGCCGACGGCTTCGCCGAGCAGATCCTGGACGAGGGAAACACCGCGCTTCCACCGCTCGCGGTTTTCCTCGGTGCCGCTGAGCGTGGCGCCATAGAACGCGAAATTTTCGTCCACGAGCGCGGCGGTCAGGTATGGAGCTCGGCCGTGCAACACTCGCCAGGCCAGCCACGCCTTCCAGTCGTCGATATCCTCGGACGTCCACAGCCCGCTGAACGTGGACAGGAACGGGGGTTGCCGCAGGACGATCTCCGCGAACTGCTCGGTGCTGCCGCCGAGGCCGGAAATCCAGGCAGTCCAGTCGAAACCGGGTTCGTTCTTCACCAGTGTTTCGAAATCGAACAGGTTGTAACTTTTCTCGGCGTCGCGACGAGCGACGACGTCCCAGTGTCCGGCGGCGAGCTTGTGTTCGAGATCGAAGACACGGCGGGCGTCGTATGTCAGGCCGGCGAGGGAGAACATCTTCGCGATGTGTGCAATGTATGCCTTGCGAATCTCGGCGTAGTTCTCCTCGCGGTAGTACGACTCGTCGGGTAGGCCGATGCCGGACTGTGTGAGATGAACGATGTAGCGCGAAGAATCCTTGGCATCGGTATTGACGTAATCTCCGAACGCGCCGCCGATGCCGGTGCGTTGTAAGGATCCGAGTACCCGAGCGAGCGCGGCGAGATCTCCGGCTTCCGCGATAGCGGCGAGTTCACCGGAGATCGGTGCGAGCCCTGCCTGCTCGGCCGCGGCGGCGTCCATGAAACTGGAGTACAGATCACCGATTTTCTGCGCGTCGGTGCCGGGGGCTGGATTCGATGCCGCGGATTCCTGAATGATCGTGCGGACATCTTCTTCTGCGGTGTCGTACAAAGTGCGAAACGCACCGTCGACAGCGCGGTCAGCTGGGATGGCGTAGTCGTCGAGCCACTTGCCGTTGACATGCGTGAACAGATCGTCTTGCGCGCGAGTGCTTTCGTCCGTGTACCTGAGGTCGATGCCCGAGTTCACTACTGAAGTCATGCGTTCCGACGTTACACTCCCGCGTGTTTTCGAACGATCTTCGAGAGCCGAATCATGGCTTCGACCAGGTCGGCCGACCTCACGACGAGTGTTCACCGACCGACCTGCCTCGGACGGGCCGTCGCCGATTCTGGTGGCGGTCGCGTGGAGATACCGGAAGCGACCGCCGTCCGAATCGAGATCTACCTAGCTGGGTTACTTTGTCGGTGCGATCGTCACGTCGTAGCGATCCTCGATGTTGTTCTGGAATTTGTCGCTGCATTCCTGTTGAGCGGACTGGTCGCTGCCGGCGTCGTTCATGCAGCTGACGAAGTCTCCGCCGCCCACGCTGTTGAAGAATCCGACACCGAACACGATCAATGCGATCGACAATATCGCGCCCAGAAAGCCCAGGATGATTGCGATAAGGCTGACGGTTCCGTTGGTGGCGGTCCCTTTCTTGTACTTGGATCGTGCGACGAATCCGAGGACCACGGCCGCCAACCCCAGAATGATGCCGCCGACGATAGTCCAACTGAAAACAATTCCCAGAATCGCCAGGACGAGTGCGACGACGCCCAGGGTGTTCTTGGGAGCGACAGGAGGGGAGCCGGCGGGCTGTTGACTGCCACTGGCTGGTGGGTACTCGCCGGGTGGTGGGTAGTTTCCGGGCGGTGGGTAGTTTCCGGGCGGTGGTCCCGAAGGCGGCTGATCGGACACTGGTTGTTCCCCCGATTTGTCTCTGGACAGATGCGCCGTCAGTGTAGCGCCGTCTTCGGCTCCTTCAAAGGGAGTTTTGGTTTTATCCTCCGAGCCTGCTGTGCATCTCCCAGACCAGGACCTCGGCGGACTCATTTGACTGAATACGCTGTCCGCCAGAGGAACTCATGCGAACAGTATCGCCCTCGTACAGTTCTCCGACGCCTTCCATCTGTACGGTTCCCTGCGCGACGAAAACATGAAGGAACGGGGCTTCGGGGGTCCGAACAGGACGGCCCGGTTGCAAACGCGCCACATGAAGAGCCGCTGATTTCTGCGAAATACGAATCGCAGACTCGCCGTCGTGTTTTTTCATACCGGAGGCGACGGGAATCAGTCCACCTCCCAGCAATTCGTCGTCGATTTCGAGTTGTTCGTAGCCGGGATCGATTCCTGGAGTGTCGGGCACGACCCACATCTGCACAAACCTCACCGACTCTGAATGGGTGTCACCGGACAGTCGCCAGGAGTCGTTCTTCTCCGAATGCGTGATGCCTTTGCCGGCGCTCATTCGCTGCGCGAGACCGGGGTAGATGACGCCCGAATGCCCGATCGAATCCTGGTGTACCAGAGAACCCTTCGTTACCCACGTGACGATCTCTACGTCGCGGTGCGGGTGCGTGTCGAAGCCTTGGCCGGCTGAGACGGTGTCGTCGTTGTTGACCAGAAGCAGTCCGTGATGTGTGTTGTCCGGATCGTAGTGGTGTCCGAACGAGAACGAATGCTTCGAGTCGAGCCATGCCGTACGGGTTTTCGCACGATCGCCTGCTCGATGGATGTCGATGTGCGCGATCGATGCAAACCTCGGTGAATGATGAGGAAGAGGTTGTGGAGCGGGCATGTGACCACTGTACGAGCCACCACGAGGAAATGTCGTAAGGAAAGATAACTTTCACGTGTCAAAACCGTCGGCGTGTGAGCAGCGTTGTAGCGGGTACGCGAAACACCAGGGGCTGCTTCGATACGCGGAGCCGCGGATCGATCGATACGGTAAACACACCAAGCGAAACATGGAGACGAGTGAACTCTTCTATGACCGATTCGACGCGTGTCACGACGGTAGATCTCGAAGCCGCCCTTCTGTCCTGGGTACTGCGGCAACGCTGGTTTGCGGCCAAGGGGTCGGAGCTGGTCTCGCTGGATGTAGTAGCCCGCGTGCCGCTGGGTTCGAGGCCCGGGGTGGCCGCTGAGCACTTGCTGGTCGACATCGGTCTCGATGCTTCAATAGCAGATGGTGGACAACTCCAGCGGTACCAAATTCCGCTTGGATTCCGTGAGAGCACATCCGAAGACCTCGCTGCGTGGCAGTTGCCACTCCCGCAGTACGACGGAGTCGTCGTGTACGACGGGCTCCGAGACCCAGCTGTCATCGCCCTGTACGGCGATCTGCTGGCGACCGAGGAGTCAGTCGGTTCGGTCTATTTTCGGAACGTCCCCGGGACGTCGATCAACGCCGGTCTGGCTGGTAGAGCGCTCGGCGTAGAGCAGTCCAACACGTCGGTGGTTCTCGGTGATGTATTGCTGCTGAAGCTCTTCCGCCAGGTGTCCGCGGGAGTCAACCCGGACATCGAACTCCACACAGCGTTGGCGGAGACGGGATGCAGCTATGTGGCGCCCTTGCGGGGGTGGATCGAAACGAAGTTCGGCGGTGAACTGTCGATGCTGGGAATGGTGCAGGACTTCGTAGCCGACTCCGCCGAAGGATGGACGACGGCGTTGGCGAGCGTGCGAGAGCTCCTTGCAGGCGACTCTGCAGGCGACGCTGGGGACTTCGCGAACGAAGCATTCGAGCTCGGCGCGGCCGTTGCGCACGTGCACGCAGACCTGGCGAAGCAGCTCGGCAGCTCGCAACGACCCGTGACGACCTCGGTGGAAGAGATTCTCGGGCGGATCGAGGCTGCCGCCGCGATCGTTCCGCAATTAGCCGCTCACCTCCCCGCAGCGCGCGAGTTGATCGCTCTGGCAGAGGCTGCTGGGACTACTACAGTGCAGCGAATACATGGGGATCTGCATTTGGGGCAGGTGCTACGAACCCCATCGACCTGGCTGCTCATCGACTTCGAGGGGGAACCATCGAAAGGGTTGGAGGAACGCAGGCGCCCGGACAGTCCGCTGCGCGACGTCGCTGGCATGCTGCGGTCCTTCGACTACGCCGCACATCACTTGTTGCTGGGCTCCGATGGGTCGGAATCGGTCTTGGTTCGAGCGGCGGAATGGGCGCAGCGCAACACCACGGCTTTCTGTGAGGGCTACGCCTCGGTGGCCGGGGTCGACCCGCGCGCCGACGAGGCTCTGCTGAGCGCCTACGAGCTGGACAAAGCTGTGTACGAAGCGGTCTACGAAGCCCGTAACAGGCCAACCTGGCTGGACATACCGATGCGGGCGATCGGACGGCTTGCGCCGGCTACGACGGGATAGGGCTCAGCAACCTGACACCCTTATTGCCGACTGTGCGCCCTCGCTCGGACGCGAGCAAGGGCGCACAGTCGGTAAAAATGGTGCGAGGTCGCCTGGCCTCAGGCGTGCTGCTCAGCGCGCGAGCGTGCCGAGATCGAGGGGCAGCGCAATTCCGGTGACATGACGTGCCTCGTCGGAGGCCAACCACGCTACCGCCGCGGCGATGTCCTCCGGCTGGCTGATCGGATCCGGTAGCGAGCCCATGAAGATCGGACCGAGCGCCGCGCCGTGTTCGCCGATGAGTTCCATCATGTCGTGCGGCAGCATCCCCGTCGCCACTCCGTGCGGATGGATAGTGTTGACACGAATGCCGTATTGGCCGAGCTCGTTCGCCATCGTCCGGGCCAGTCCGACGATGCCGTGCTTGGACGCGCTGTAATGCGCCAGGAATGGCAACCCGCGGAGCCCGGCCACCGAAGAAGTCATCACGATCGACCCACCGGTGCCCTGTTCCAGCAGAATCGGCACCGCAGCTTTCGCCGTGAAGAACGTCCCGGTCAGGTTGACGTCGAGCGTCTCTCGCCATTGCTCCGGGGTGATCTTCCACGACATCCCCGCCGCGCAGATTCCAGCGTTGGCGACCACTACGTCGAGGCGCCCGAGCTGCGCGACCCCGTCGTTCAGCGCCGTGGACACCGCCTCGAAATCTCGCACGTCGGTCTCCGTGGCCACGATGCGTCGATCGAGAGCCTTGACGGCCTCGACTGTCTCGGCCAGGTCAGCGGAAGTCGAGCCGTCGTATGCCGTGGACTCGAAGTCACTACAGATATCCATTGCAATGATGTCCGCACCCTCGGATGCCAGCCGTATTGCTTCGGCTCTGCCTTGGCCGCGCGCGGCGCCGGTGATAAATGCAACTTTGCCTTCGAACCGTTGTGTCATCCTTGGGACGCTACAACGCGCAAAGCAATCTTTTGACCGAATCGGGGTGGATTCGACCGACACTTCAGCAGCCCAGTACGGTAAGGGGCGACACGGGAGGTATGCAGTTATGGAAAGTATCGGCGCGTTCATCGGAATCGTCGTGGTCGTTCTGACGGTCGTCTTGGTTGTGGTCGGTTGCACGATGCTGTTCGTAGCGTCGATCAAGCCTGATCGCTTCAACTACGATCTGACCCGCCGCTCGCGTAACAAGGCAGCCTTGCGTGAAAAGGCAGACAAAAACAGCTCGTCCTAGTTGATTCGACTTTCGCTGGGTGACCGACTCTTGTCGTATCGAGGGTCCGTCGAAGTCACGGACGCGTCTGCGCTGCGCTGACGCGTCCGCTGTGTTCACCGGCGTCCGTGCTGTTCCGCCGACCCGAACCGCGGCCCGGCGATAAGCTGACCTGACTCGTCCAATCGAGGAGGCCTCGATGGGTAGTTGGTTCACCGATACGGTCATCGAGCACGGACGGCTTCCGCTGTTCTTCCTTCTCGTGTCGTTTCTGCTGGCATTTCTGTTCATCCGGTTCAGCGTTCGGATGATCCGCGCCCAGGTGTCCTGGTGGCCCGGCAATGTGACGCCCGGCGGGATGCACATCCATCACGTCATGTTCGGTCTCGTCATGGTGCTGATCTCGGGGTTCGCGCTCGTCGCGGTTGCCAGTTTCGAGACGCCGATTGCCAACTGCATCCTCGCGAGCATCTTCGGCATCGGAAGCGCTTTGATGCTCGACGAATTTGCCCTCATTCTGCATCTACGCGATGTGTATTGGGCAGAGGAGGGGCGATCGTCCATCGACGCGGTGTTCGTCGCTGTTGCGATCTCGGGCCTGTTCTTGCTCGGAGTACACCCGATCGGCTTCACGGGCGACTTCGATATCTATGCACAGGATCGTTCGCTCGCCACGCTCGCTTCGATTGTCGTCGTTCTGGTTCTGCAGCTGATGCTTGCGGCGATCACCCTGCTCAAGGGCAAGCTTTGGACGGGCCTGGTCGGATTGTTCTTCGTTCCATTGCTGATCGTCGGAGCTATTCGGTTGGGAAGGCCGAAGTCGCCGTGGGCACGCTATCGATACGCGGACAAACCGGACAAGCAGACGAAGGCATGGATCCGCGAGAAGCGATTCCGGGAACCTGTCGTACACGCGAAGATCGTTGTGCAGGAAGCATTGTCGGGACGGTTCGGAGTTCCACCTCCGGTTCAGGTCACCGTCCCTGTGCTCGATCCGTCGGGCGCCCCGCCGAAACTGCCGAATCGGCTACTCGCGGCGGTGCGGTGGCGACGGACGCGTCGCCGCCTGCGGCGCACACCAGTGTGGCGGCTGCCGATGATCCTGGTTTCGCTCTCGATCGTGCTGGCGTTCACCCTCGTTCAGTTGGAGGGTGAACTCGTCGCTTCGGAGGGCGGGGTGGACTTCGATGTCAGCGCCACTGCAACGCTTCTCGCTGTGATCGCCGGTGGAATGATCACCCTCACCGGTCTGGTGTTCACCGCGATCACCCTCGCCATGCAATTCGGCGCCTCGCAGATTTCCGTCCGCGTGGTGCCGATGCTGCAGCAGGAAGCCATCATGCGATGGTCGATCGGAATGTTCCTGTCCACGTTCGTCTTCGCTGTCATCGTCGCCTCGGATTTGGCACTCTCCGTCGACGAGACGTCGCCGGTGTTGGCAACGTCGCTTGCGATTTTGTTGGCATTCGTCAGCGCATTTTTGTTCATCGGGCTCGTGGCGCGCGTCGGGATGATCCTCAATTCGTCTCGTCTGTTGCGTTGGATCGCAGCCCAGGGCCGTAGCTCCATCGAGCGAATGTATCCGAACGTCGACGAGGAATCCGGCTCGGAGTATGCGATGCAACTCGTGGATGCACCCCTGGTGAACTCTGCCCCCGAGGTCTCGTCCGCCGAGCTCGTCGAGGCTCTCGGTAGCTCGATGACGGTACGGCTCGAGCACCTTTCACCGGACGGTCGGATATTGCTGGCTGTCGATGTGGCGCGTATCCAGCGGCGGGCCACCACGTGGGGCGTGACAGTGGAACTGCTGCCCAGCATCGGCGAATTCGTCGCGCAGCACGCGGTTCTGTTCGAGGTGAACGGTCCGCAATTGAGGGTCAGGCCGCATCAGCTGATGGCATGTCTCGTGTTCGGTGATACTCACAGCCCGACAGTCAGTCCGGCGGCTGCGTTGCAGGCGATCGTCGACATCGCCCTCAAAGCACTCTCGCCCGCGATAAACGATCCGGGCCGAGCGGTCCAGTCCATCGACCATCTCGAGGATCTGTTGATGACCCTTGCGCCTCGCGTCAGAAGTGAATCAGCGGCGTCGACTCTGACGCGAATCCGCGGTACACAGCGCACCTGGGGCGATTACGTGACGGTCTCCACTGATGAGATTCGTCATTTCAGTACCAACTCCACACAGGTACAGCGACGTCTGCGGTCGTTGTTGGCAACTCTGCTGGCCGCCTGTCCGCCGGATCAGCATCCGCCACTCCTCGCCCGACTCGACGCTCTCGATGTCCAGGTCGACCGCGAGTGGTCGGGCAGCCTCGACCGCGGGCTCGCCTGCGTCGCAGATCCGCAGGGCCTCGGATCCGAACGCGGCTCCTCCAGTCGGATCCTGCCGCTCGTGGTCGGTACGAAAACGCCGGCGCCCGCCGGTAACGAAAACGGCAGTAATGAAACCGGCAGTGCCAGAACGTAACAGCACTGCGCAATTCGATCTTCGCCTCGAAAGGATAGTGAAATGGTTGTGCCGCAGTGGTTTACCGACGCGATCAGGATGGACGCAGTCGAGGCCGAACTCGACGTTCTGGGTACATCCGTACATGTGAAGTCGTGGGGCGAGAAGCATCTCCCCGGCGTCGTACTCGTGCACGGTGGTGCTGCGCACGCGGGTTGGTGGGATCACATTGCACCGTTCCTGGCGCGCCGACATCGCGTCGTTGCGCTGGACCTGAGCGGGCACGGAAACTCTGGTCGACGTGATAAATACGGAATCGATTTCTGGTCCGCCGAAGTACTTGCCGTGGTTGAGTTTTCCGAGTTCGTGAAGCCTCCGGTTCTCATCGGTCACAGCATGGGTGGGTGGGTTGCCATGGCAGCATCGACGGATGCCGCGCACGTCGCGGGAGTCGCCGTCATCGATACGCCGTTGCGTTCGATATCGCCGGAACAGATCGCGGCCCGCGACAAACGTGCGTTCGGTCCGCTCAAGATATATCCGACGTTCGATGATGCTCGGGCGCACTTTCGGACCGTGCCGGACCAGGAGGATTCGCTGTCGTTCGTCGTGGATCACGTGGCGCGCGAGTCGATACGTGAGGTCGAAGCTGGGTGGTGCTGGAAGTTCGACCCCAAGATCTTCGGCAGTGCCAGTCCGTCGCCGGAGCTTCTGCGTGCTGTCCGTTGCCGGGCCGCGCTGTTTCGTGCCGAGCGCGGCTTGGTCACTGAAGATATCGCGTCCGATATGTATGAATTATTTGGTAAATCGGCGCCTGTCGTCGAAATCCCACTCGCAGGCCATCACGTGATGCTGGATCAACCATTACCGTTGGTATCGGGCCTGCTCACACTGCTCGCGGACTGGGATCACTCAGTCCCGCAAGTGGGCGCCGATGCCCGCGTGTAAGTGCTCCCAAGCGCTGCTGGTCGGGTTTGCTTACTTCTGACAGAAGCTGCGCTCGTGTTCGTTGGACGGTACATCCTAAAGTAAGCGCCAGCCCCAAAGTTGCTGCGGCTGTCGATAATCGACAGCCCCAGCAACTTTGGGGTAGTTACCAGCGTGCGTACATCAGCAGACGTAGAATGCCCAGTAACCGGTGAGCAGTTGGCCAGGATTGGCCGGTGCCTTGTACTGAGTGAAGTAGTGCGTCACCGTGACGACGACCAACCCGGTCCCAGTATCGGCTGCAGCAGATGTCGGAAGACTTGAAGCGTATAAATCCGTGTCATAGGGTTTCTCCCAATAACGCAGGTCCACGTGCCCGGTAGTCCCCGACGTCACATTGCGCCACTGAACCCTGATGAACCGATAGACGTACCATCCATCAAACGTCGTTATCTGCGGCCTCGCATTGCGCACTCCGAACGTTGTCATCCCAGGCTTTTCGCCTGTCGTGGCAGTTGTCCAAATCGTCGAAAACATGCCTTCCGAGGTTACTGCGGGACCAATATCCGGACCTGTAATCAATGGGCTCTGAAAAATTGTGATCGGTGAAGCCTGGGCAACCCCGGTCGAAATACCTGCTGTGGATAGTCCCACAGTAAGCGCCAATGCCAGAGCTGCTGCGGCTGCCGATGATCGGATTTGTTTTAGCATTCAACTCTCCCATAAATGCACAATGAATCCCCCCTGGTTTGATGCCGCTTCCTTCTGAGTTCGGAAGGATGAGCACATGCCCAAGAAAATCGATCCGGAGGTTCGTTCGAGGGCCCTGCGGTTACTCGAGACCCACGGCGCGGAGTACTCCTCGTTGACCGCGGCATCCGAAGCCATCGCCAAGCAGGTCGGCGTCGGTCAGGAGACGGTACGACGGTGGGCCGTGCAAGCCCAGGTTGATACCGGCGCCCGCGCCGGCACCACATCGACCGAATCCGCCGAGATCAAGAATCTCAAGGCTGAGAACAAGCAGCTGCGCGAAGACGTGGCGATACCCAAAGCAGCGACGACCTTCTTCGCGGGGGAACTCGACCCCCGCAACCGATGATCATGAGCTTGATAGATTCGTTGCGCGCCAACGGTTTCGCGGTCGAGTTGATCTGCAGAGTCCTGCGTGAGCAGGGCTGCAAGGTTGCCGCGAGAACCTACCGGGCATGGCGAGTACGCACACCCGCCGCACGCACCGTCTCTGACGCTCACGTCATCAACTCGGTGCGGTCGGCGGTGTGGCGCACCGACGAAGACGGCCGGCGGAAGATGACACCGGAAGGGCTTTACGGACGGGTGAAGATGCGCGCACATCTCGATCGGACCGTCCTGTCCGGGGTATCCTACGGTGCGGTCGACCGTGCGATGAAGACATTGAGCCACAACGGAATTCGTCGAGCCAAGGGCATCCGCACCACCATCGCATCCACTGACGGTGTCCGGGCCTGTGACCTCCTGAACCAGCAGTTCGGTGCCGACGAGCCGAACCGGATATGGGTCACCGATTTCACATATTGCCGAACGTGGGCGGGATGGGTGTAAGTGGTGTTCATCATCGACGTGTTCTCACGGCGAATCGTTGCCTGGCACGCATCGACGTCGAAGACGGTGGACCTGGTGACGATCCCGTTGAGGATGGCGCTGTGGCAACGCAAACGGGAAGGATATCCAGTGAAAGCTGCTGAGCTGATACATCATTCGGACGCAGGCAGTCAGTACACATCGGTCACGCTGACCGAACGGCTCAAACTCGAGGACATTGCCGCGTCGATCGGATCAGTCGGCGATGCCTACGATAACGCCCTCGCGGAATCTGCGAACGGGTTGTACAAAACCGAGTGCATCCGCACCACCATCTTC
Organism: Mycobacteriales bacterium; assembly: GCA_038242295.1. Classification (GTDB taxonomy): domain Bacteria; phylum Actinomycetota; class Actinomycetes; order Mycobacteriales; family Mycobacteriaceae; genus Rhodococcoides. The sequence continues at coordinate 10,859 of JBBSSG010000090.1, forward strand.
CCCGCCGGCCCCTACAAGACGATCTCCGATGTCGAGTTCGCGACCGCCGGTTGGGTCGACTGTGGGGGCACCTCCCGCTTGCGGGGGAACAACACCAGGCGGTTGCATTCGAGCATCGGCCACATGCCCCGATCGAATACGAAACACTCCACTACGCTGACATCACCACCGAGGATCAGCCCACATTGGAGGCGGCACAGAACCTAGGGTGATTCGCAATCACCTCCAACATTTTGTGGGCCTGGAGGTGATCACTTCAGGTGCCCGACGACGTTCGAGGCGAGGCTGACAATCACCAGCCGGAAGTGTGGCTTCGGTAGGATGGTCACCTCGTCCGTCGCGCACACTCAGGCCGCCAATTGAGACACGTTCACCTGCGAAGAGTCGCTACTTAGAGGAATGCCGGCGGAGCCGTCCGCCCAGCGGGCCGACTACCGACGGAAGGAACTCTGTGACAGAACAATCGGATGCAGTGTGGATCGGCATCGACACCGGCAAAGCCGCCCACCACGCCGCCGCGATCGACAACACCGGGCGGCAACTGTGGTCGATCCGCGTCCACAACGGCCAACACAACATCGAACAACTCCTCACCAAAGCCCAGGCCACGGGGGATACATCACCACCTACGCTGCGGTGGGCGGTGGACCTTACATCACCGAAATCTGCACTGCTGCTCGCCGTCCTCACCGCCGCCGCCGAACAGACCGTGACCTACATACCCGGACGCGTCGTCAACCGGATGACCGGCGCCTTCCTCGGGACCTGTCCACCATCACGACACCGGACGACGTCGTCGCCGAGCGCGGCTTGCTGACCGGCTACCGGGCGGACCTGATGGGGGAGTGGGTCTCCCGCATTAATCGACTCCGGGCGTTGCTGCTGCGGATATTCCCGGAACTGGAAGGCGCGTTCGACTACACCACCCGCACCGGACTGTCCCTGCTCACCCGCTACTGCACACCTGCCGCGATCCGCGATGCAGGAGCCGACGAACTCAGCACGCACCTGCGCGCCGCCGGTGTCCGTCGCCCCACCATCCCGGGGATGGTCACCAAGGCCATCGCCGTAGCAGAGGGGCAGACCGTTGCCGTGCAGGCGGAATCGACGACCGAACAACTCGTCACCCGCCTCGCCCAGCAACTCCTCGGCCTCGATCATGAGATCAAAGCCCTCGACAAACAGATCACCGAACGCTTCCGCAGCCACCATCAAGCGCACATCATCGAAAGTGTCCCCGGCATCGGTGCCCGACTGGGAGCTGAATTCCTGGCCATCACTGCTGGCGATCTCGCAGCGTTCGGCACCGCTGCCAAACTCGCTGCCTATGCCGGGCTCGCGCCCGTGCCGAACGATTCCGGTTCCCGCACGGGAGTGCTGCACCGGCCCAGGCGATACCACCGGCGTCTGCGGCACGTGTTTTTCATGGCCGCGTTCAGCAGTGCCCAGAGAGAAGGCCCATCGCGGGACTTCTACCAGCGGAAGCGGGCAGAACATCAACGCCACGTCCAAGCTACTATCGCGCTCGCTCGCAGGCTCGTCGATGTCTTGTGGGCTCTGCTCCGAGACCAGCGCGAGTGGCAGCCTACGGGCCCCACCACCACCGTGGCGGCGTAGACGCCGACAATCTGGATCCAGCAGCTCGCTAGTGCACGTCGGGCTGGTGGTGTTTCTCCGCGTTGTCTTGAGGTGGCACCCGTCTTACAAACGTCGCATGTTTCGAATACTGCACATCCGCCAGCCAATGTGGGGAGACCCGAAATGGATGCAACATAAAAACTCTGCTTCATGCCAGTGAAGAATTGTCGAAAACGTTCCGGCCCTACGGTTGAGTTCGCAGATTGCCGTTGTGCAGCACAGTCACTATCAGACTCGGTAAGCCGTTGACCAGCAGTAGAACTGCTACTACTACGCCCATGGCCAACCACGGCTCGGTCAGCCACAAACGATCGCCCAGCTGAAGCGCACCGACAATACTTAGTATCCATCCCCCAGCCTGGGCACGTCGGGCTCTTAGGCCAGGTCTGACCGGATTCGAGCCGTTAACGGTTGGCAGCCTGCGGCCGTCGTTCTCGCGAGACGCGATTCGAGCTGCCACGACGTGGAGCAGAACAGCGAGCGTAATGGCACACACTGCAAGCAACATGTATCCGCCACCCTCTTTCGTTCCGGTTCCTGTTATCGAGTCTCCCAGGCCAAGTAGCAATACGCCAGCGACCATAAGCAAAGGAATACGGCACGTTTCGATTACTGCACATCCGCCGGTCGAGTGAGCATCAATCGAGAAGATGCGAGAGAGCGCCGAAGAAATCGTGACGTTCGAAAGCATGCCGCGCCGGGGGTGCCTCAGTGGATAGGCTGCGGCCATGACTCCTTGGATCGAGGTCCTGACCGCCCTGACCGAGGGACCTGAGCTCTCAATTCGCGGGACGGTGCGGGAGATGCGAGCCGAGGGGTCGCCCGAGTCGTTCCGTCAAGGTTTCGCTTACAGTGGCCCGAGTCCGATGCTGGTCAAAGTTGGACACGGGTGCCGGGTGTGGTGCGAGGGCAATCGAATACGCATCGAAGACGTGGACGGCAACCCGATCTACGTCAGTGACGGCACGCAGGCGTGGGACTTCTCCGGGCGTTTGGACCGGCCTCGAGTCGGGTCTCCCGGTCGGGTGATCTACCTCGGACGTAGCCAGTTCTTGTTGAAGCGCCGAAGCGCGGCTGAGTGGGCTGGCAACGAGTTCGCTCAACCCGTTGGCCCAGTCGAAACTGCCACGTTCGCCGGTCGCCCTTGCTGGTCGGTACGGCTAGCACCGCCAGAAGGGAAGCCCTATCCACTCCGAATCTGGGTCGACATCGAGTCCGGTCATATGTTGGGCAACCGTGTCGAAGAGGTTGGGTATGGCGAGGAATTCGTGGACGTGATTGTCGGTGAACCTATGGATGACGACTTGTTCGTCTGGACCGGACCGGCGTACACATCCGAGGAGATCCAACAGCTGTACCGCGAGGAGCGTCTTGCTGAACAGCGTCAGCAAGCGCAGTGGTTCGCCGAGAACGTGACCTCCGCTCCTCTGACGGTCCGGGCCCCCATCGACTTCAAGCCCGAGCAGGTTCGCAATGTCGAATTTGGCGGGTTCGATGCTTCCAATGACAGGACGCGGGTCTCACGGCGTCCACGCAACGCTGAGGGCTGGGCGCCGAGGTGGGGTGTCCTGCACTACGTGTGGTCCACCCCGCAGTGGGATTGGGCGGCGGGTGCAATTGACGTTGATCTCGACGACATAGCAGTCCGAGAGCTTCAACGGGATCTACATCCAGAGGACCCGGTCGACCGTAGTCGTAGAATCGACCCGCCGGGGAGAGGTCGCGTCGGTTGACGGCGTGAATGCTGTTCAGAGCCCGGGATCTCGAAAACGAACAATAGGGCCATACTCGTCTGGTGCGCGTCATCCCAGCTCGGCCTGACCATGATTCAGCCCTTGCAGCGTCACTTGTCGCGCTTCAGCAGCGCGCATACGCCGTCGAGGCCTCCTTGATCGGAGACAATCGAATTCCCCTTCTCCAGCAAAATGTGGCTGAGCTTGCGCAGCACGCTTGGGCTGGCTGGTCGCCATCGACGATGCTCGTCGAATCACTGGAGCGATCGCTTGGGCCTGCTACCCGGAGTACACCGAGATCGACCGCCTGGTCGTCGAATCTGCGCTGCACAGACGAGGCGCCGGTCGGGCGCTGCTCAGCGCAGCGGTCCATACCATCACACAGCGCCCGATTGCTGTACAAGTCGTTCGGATTCATTCACTGCACAGACACCGAAGCACTACCGGGATTGTGGACCGCCCGATACGCCTACTTGTGAAGTGACGTTCACCAATCGAAGAGGATCCGAATCTCGGGATGCCACGCGCGTGGGCTGGTTGCAGCTTCCCCGGGACGCTGGCTATTCGACGCTGTCGCCAACCTCGAATTGAGCGTCGCGCAGAAGATCAGGCGTGATAGCCACTCCCGTGTGGTTCGTGATCATCGCGAGACTAGCTTCGAGGACGTGAAACCCCCCGTCGGGGAGTGGACCTTCCCCGTTTGGGTCGATACCGGCCGCGCGCATGCGTTCTCGCCAGGGGCTGTTTGGATCGTCGAGGCCGTCACCCATGCGAAGCAGAGGGTCGAAGAACGCTGTTGTGGTGCCGTCGATCCACTGAGCGAAATAATTGCGGCCAACAGTGGTGGCGTATGTCAATGCTTCACCGCCGACCGACAGCGGCAACATTAGCCTGCCGCTTTCATGGTGATCAGCCAGAAGTCGTGTGTCTACAATGAAGAAAGGTGCCCCCACCTGCAATGATCGGACTTGTCTAGGGTCAGATCAACAGCAGTTCAAGGAGCACCTTTCAGGTGAGCAAGTCTACG
>JBBSSG010000091.1:0-14970 GCA_038242295.1 Mycobacteriales bacterium
CAGGTGACGTTCCCGCGGCGCCACGAACAGCAGTGCCTCACCGGCGCGCCCTGCACGGCCGGTACGGCCGATACGGTGGACATACGACTCGGTGTCGTGCGGGATGGCGTAGTTGATGACGTGGGAGATACGGTCGACATCGAGACCACGAGCGGCGACGTCGGTGGCGACGAGAATATCGATGGCGCCACTCTTGAGCTGACCGATGGTCCGCTCACGCTGGGCCTGCACGATGTCGCCATTGATCGCAGCTGCCGAGAAGCCCCGCGCCCGCAGCTTCTCGGCGAGCTCCTCGGTGGCCTGCTTGGTCCGAACGAACATGATCATCGCCTCGAACTCTTCGACCTCAAAAATCCGAGTAAAGGCCTCGAGCTTGCGCTGATGGGCGACCTGAACGTAGCGCTGCCTGATGTTCGGGGCCGTCGACGTCTTGGTTTTGACGGTGATCTCGACCGGATCGTGCAGGTATTGCTTGGAGATCTTGCGAATCGCCGCCGGCATCGTTGCTGAGAACAGGGCGACCTGCTTGTACTCGGGGGTGTCCGCGAGGATGCGCTCGACATCCTCCTGAAATCCCATTTTGAGCATCTCGTCGGCCTCGTCGAGTACGAGGTACTCGAGCCCCGACAGATCGAGCGTGCCCTTCGCGAGGTGATCGATGACGCGGCCGGGAGTGCCCACGATTATCTGGGCGCCCTTACGCAAACCGGATAGCTGGATGCCGTAGGCCTGGCCACCGTAGATCGGGAGAATGTGGAGGCCGGGGATGTTGGTGGCGTATTTGCCGAACGCCTCGGCTACCTGCAGCGCGAGCTCACGCGTCGGCGCAAGCACGAGCGCCTGCGGCACGCGACGGGACACGTCGAGGCGAGACAGAATTGGAACAGCAAAGGCCGCGGTCTTACCGGTACCGGTCTGCGCGAGGCCGACGACATCTTTGCCCTCCATCAGCGGCGGAATTGTCGCGGCCTGAATGGGTGACGGAGTCTCGTATCCGACGTCGTGCAGAGCCTTCAGAACCCTTTCGTCGATGCCGAGGTCCGCAAACGTCAGGTGCGCGGCCTCCTCCGGAGCGGCGTCCGCGGCGGGGGTCGAAGCCGTGGGCTCCGGCGCCAACCTGTTGGAAGTTGGGTCGTCAGTCGTCACGGCGGCATCCTGATTCGGTTCTGTTGTGCTCATATACGACTGACTTTAGTACCTGTTGTGGGCCAGGTTGGACCAAGCCGCAAGAATTCCCTCCGGAAGAATTGCCGTGAACCCAGTGTTGTCGATCGATCTCGGGAGGCGTGCGTCCGACAGCACCGCTCGAAATCAGACCCGACAACAGTTATCGTGCACTGCGATTCACACCAACTACGCAGTACAGGCCGAACCGTCGCAAACCGGACAACTTACGGATTGTGCAACCCGGACCGTGGTGTGATGAACTACACACCGATTATGTCATTCACCCGGAGGGGTTTTACAGTGCGCGAATATTCTGTACCGGCTTCATTCACCATTCCAGACGATGTGTCCATGGCCGACACCGTCTTCCGGTACGAAAAGGAGTCCCCCAATCTGGTTCCGTTCCAACGCCTCGTCGGCGCAACGTGGACCGATGTCACAGCGGCTCAGTTCGCCAAGGAGGTTGCCGCCGTCGCCAAGGGCCTGATCGCCTCGGGGATCGAGCTCGGTGACCGCGTCGCAATTCTCTCGGCGACTCGGTACGAATGGGTCGTCATCGACTACGCGATCTGGACCGCGGGCGGCTGCACCGTCGCAATCTACGAAACCTCATCTGCTGATCAGGCCAAGTGGATTCTCGAGGACTCAGCGACCAAGTTGCTCATCGTCGAAACCCCTGATCACATATCGGCACTCAAAGCGGTCACCGACGGTGCACCCGATCTACGCGAGGTTCTGCAGATCGACGCAGGCGCCGTCGAGGAACTCACCACCCGCGGCGCACATGTCAGCGACGAGGATCTCCACACCAGGCGCCACCAGGTGACGTCGATGTCCCCGGCAACGCTGATCTACACCTCCGGCACTACTGGTCGACCCAAGGGCGTGCAACTCACGCACGGCAACTTCTACGCCGAGACTGCAGCAGTCAAACTCGCGCTGCACGATTCGATGAAGGAAGGCAGCCGCACACTCATGTTCCTGCCGATGGCGCACGTCTTCGCGCGGGCCATCACTTTCGGCGCGTTCGAGTCGAAGGCCACCGTCGGTCATACCTCAGATGTCAGCACTTTGCTCGAGCAGTTCGCGACGTTCAAGCCCAGCTTCATCCTGTCGGTGCCGCGAGTATTCGAAAAGGTCTACAACTCTGCCAAGCAGAAGGCGCACGACGGCGGCAAAGGCGGCATCTTCGACAAGGCTGCAGCTACCGCAATCGAGTGGAGCGAGGCGAAGGAGAAGGGTGGAGCCGGCCTTGGACTGAAGATCAAGCACGCGGTCTTCGACAAGCTCGTCTACTCCAAGCTCCGCGCTGCACTCGGTGGAAACTGTGACCGCGCTGTCTCCGGTGGCGCTCCTCTGGGGGCCCGGCTCGGACACTTCTTCCGCGGGGTGGGCATCCCGATCTACGAGGGCTACGGACTGACCGAGACCAGCGCGGCCATCACGGTGAACACCACGGCAGATCAGCGCGTGGGTACCGTCGGCAAGCCGATCAACGGCCATTCCGTCAAAATCGCCGAGGACGGCGAACTCCTGCTCAAGGGACCGGTTGTCTTCGGTGGCTACTGGCACAATGACACCGCCACCGCCGACTCGATCGTCGACGGCTGGTTCCACACCGGCGACCTCGGTTCGATCGATCAGGATGGATACGTCTCGATCACCGGACGCAAGAAGGAAATCATCGTCACCGCCGGCGGTAAGAACGTCGCACCTGCGGTGCTCGAAGACGCCCTGCGGTCACATGCGCTGATCAGCCAGTGTCTCGCCGTCGGTGACGCGAAGCCGTTCATCGGTGCGCTCATCACTCTCGACCCCGAGGCAATGCCCGGTTGGAAAGAGCGCAACGGCATCGCGGACAGCGTTCCGTTCGCCGACCTCATGAAGAATGCCGACCTCGTGGCCGAGATCGATCAAGCCGTCGCCGACGCCAACAAAAAGGTGTCCAAGGCCGAGCAGATCAAGAAGTACAAAATCCTCGAAGAGGACTTCACCATCGAGACGGGCGAGCTGACTCCGACGATGAAGCTCAAGCGAAACATCATTCACCAAGAGCGTGGAGCCGAAATCGAGTCGATCTACAGCTGATTCACTCGTGTGACGTGTAGGCGCATCTGCCTGCACGTCACACGTGGCTGAGGAGAAACTCAGCGCACTCGAGCGAGACCGTCCGATGCACCTTTTCGTGCAGTAGATCGTGACCTGCGTTCTCGAACTCGCGAAGTCTTGCCCCGGGAACCTTCGGAATCCACTTCCGGACAGCCTCGACAGGGGCCAGTCGATCATCGACGCCGTGCACCGCGAGCAGAGGAACTGCCCTGGCTCCGAACTCGGGCACAGAGTTCGTAACCGGCTTGGGAGTACCGCACAACACTGCCGACGTGAAAGAACTCGGCTGCGCTTCGAGGGCGGCGACCACTATGGCCGCACCGAGTGAATGGCCCATCAAAGCCAGCGGTACGCCAACGTGCTCCGACCGCGCAAGCTCCGCCAGCTGTAGCGCGTTGCTTGCCAGGCCGCCGATGTGTGAGGCGTCCGAGAGCTCACCCTCGGTAAGTCCGTGCCCGACATGATCGACGGCCCAGACATCGATTCCCTCATTGTTCAGAACCCGTGCGAAGCGGTGATAATGCCCGCTGTGCTGTCCCATTCCATGCAGAAATATCAGTACCAAGCGCGGATCTTTTGCCGTCCACGAGCGATAGTGCACGGCCCCGGTGAGGCCTCGAAAGAACGGCATCATGCAATCTTGCCTGCTGCACGTTCCTGTCGCAGCATTCACCTACAGTTGGGCCCGTGTTCCTCCTGAACGATCGAGTCGTATACAGCGCAAGTGACCTCTCGGCCGCAGCAGAGTGCGAATACGCGACACTGCGCACTCTCGACGCCAAGCTCGGGCGCATCGAGAGGGCGCACGAGGCTCCCGATCCGATGCTCGAGCGCACGTCGACCCTCGGTCTCGCTCATGAACGACGCCAGCTGGCGACCTTCCAAGCGCGGTTCGGCGCAGGTGTGTCGATCATGCCGCGCCCCGAACGCACCTCCGCTGCACTCGCCGATGCCAACGCCTCGACGATCGAGGGCACGCTGTGGGGCTATGACGTGCTGTATCAAGCGACATTCTTCGACGGCCGTTTTCTCGGGTTTTGCGACTTCCTGGTCAAGGAAGGCCCCGGTTATTCGGTCTACGACACCAAACTGTCACGGCACGCCCGCGTTCCTGCTCTCCTGCAGCTCGCGGCCTACGCGGATGCACTGGAGAACAACGGAGTGGAGGTGGCCGATTTTCTCCACCTGATGTTGGGCGACGGCAGCACCACCGATCACGCTCGGAAGAACCTGCTGCCCGTCTATCGTCGACAGCGCGCTCATCTCGAGAGCATTCTCGACGCCCACGTCGCCGGCGGCGAACCCGCTAGATGGGGCGACCCTAGGTATACCGCCTGCGGACGATGCGACGTGTGCGACGAGCAAGTGATCGCCAGCGACGATCTTCTTCTCGTCGCAGGGCTGAGCAGTGGTCACCGAGCTCATCTGATCGACTCCTCGATTTCCACCACCACTGCTCTCGCCGAATCCACGGCCACGGTCGAGGGACTTTCGGCACGGGTACTTCGAAACCTCAAATCTCAAGCAGCACTGCAGCTTACACAGCTACGCAGCGGGCAAACCGAGTGCGAGATCTTCGATGCCGACGCCCTCGGCTGCATACCGGAGCCCAGCCCGGGCGACATCTTCTTCGACTTCGAAGGCGACCCCCTGTGGGCCGAACCCGGATCGACTCAATGGGGACTCGAGTATCTGTTCGGCGTCCTCGATACGGAAGGAGTGTTCACTCCCTTCTGGGCACACGATCGCGCCGAGGAACGCCTCGCGCTGTCAGCATTCCTCGACTACGTGATGGAGCGGCGCCGGGAGTACCCCGGCATGCACGTCTACCACTACGCCGCCTACGAGAAGACCGCACTTTTGCGCCTTTCCGGCCGCTACGGCACCGGGGAGGACATCGTCGACAACCTTCTTCGCGAGAACGTACTCGTGGACCTGTATCCGATTGTGCGAGGCTCGGTTCGGGTCGGCGACCGTTCCTACAGCATCAAGAAGCTCGAGCCGCTGTACATGCCGGCAGCTCGCGACTCAGACGTCACCAACGCGGCGGCGTCGATCGTCGAATACGCCAACTGGTGCGACCTCCGAGACGAGGGACGCACCGACGAGGCGGACGCACTTCTACAGGAGATCGCGGAGTACAACCGCTACGACTGCGTCTCGACGATCGAGCTTCGAAACTGGTTACTCGACAGGGCATCGGAGGCCGGTGTCTCGCCCCGACCATTGGTGGCCACGGTGCTGGAAATCGAGGAGACGGCTACTCCACTCGAGGAGCGGCTCCGCGCACACGTCGGGAGCGGTTCCGAAGCCGATCGCACCTCCCGCGAACAAGCAGTCGCCCTGTACGCGGGGTCGATCGGGTACCACAGACGCGAGCGGAAACCTTTTTGGTGGGCGCACTTCGACCGTCTGCGCAGCCCCGTCGACGAATGGGCCGACGCGGCGGGCGTCATGAAGATCGAAGCCGGCACCGTCGAATCAGAATGGGCGACGACGACGCCGCGACAGAAGCTACTGCGGCGACGCATCACGGTGACTGGGATCGCGGGCAACGGTATCGGCAAGAGCATCCGGTTGTTGTACGACATTCCGGCTCCGGCCGGACTCGATCAACCGCACCCCAGCGACCGGGCGTGCAGCAGAGGCGATGTATTCCGGATCGACGACGCTTCCGTCGTCGTAGACGAGAAACTCGCTTCGGGCGCCGAGCCCTATGAACAAATGCCGATGGCGATAGCGCCGGACTCTCCGATTCCGACGGCAAGCTTGGAAGCTGCGATCATGCGTGCGGGCGAGCAAGTCGAGTCGACGCTTCCCGAGTTGCCCAAAACAGCCGTTGCGGACCTTATGTCGCTGCTCACCCCGAGAACGCTCTCGGGGAACCCCCTTCCCGGTGTCGCCGACAGCGACTACATCGAAACCATCACGGCCGCTCTACTCGACCTCGACAACTCGTACCTGGCCGTGCAGGGACCACCGGGAACAGGCAAGACCTACACAGCCGCCGCCGTGATCACGCGCCTGGTGCAGGAACACCATTGGCGTATCGGCGTGGTGGCACAATCACATTCGGTAGTAGAGAACCTGCTCGACGGCATCGAAAAGGCTGGTGTCGCTGGAGAGCTGATCGGAAAGAAGAAGCCGACAGAACATACCGAATTGCGCGATGCCGACTATCCGAGATTCGTCGCCGACGCTGCTGCGGGATGCGTCATCGGCGGCACGGCTTGGGACTTCTCGCATTCCACCCGGGTCATCCCAGGATCCCTCGATCTGTTGGTCATCGACGAGGCGGGGCAGTTCTCGCTGGCCAACACCATTGCGGTCTCGGGTGCGGCGCGAAACCTTTTGCTGCTCGGAGATCCGCAGCAACTCCCCCAGGTCAGCCAGGGGACCCATCCGGAACCTGTCGACGAGTCAGCGCTCGGGTGGCTCGCCGCAGGTCACGGTGCACTTCCGGCCGATCGGGGTTTTTTCCTCAGCCGCACCTGGCGCATGCATCCAGATTTGTGTGCCCCGGTCTCAGCACTGTCCTACGAGGGCAAGCTGTTCTCCAACGAGTCCGCAACACTGCCGCGCCGCGTCGACGGCATCCGGGCCGGGCTGCACACGGTCCAGGTCGAGCACCGCGGGAACACCACCGAATCCCCCGAGGAGGCGGAAGAGATATGCCGCCAAATCGACAAGCTCCTCGGCTTGCCCTGGACCAATCCTGATACGCACGAGGGCACCCGGGGGCTCGAAGCAGGCGACTTTCTCGTGGTCGCCCCATACAACGCCCAGGTCGCTCTGATCACTGCGCAACTGGAGCGCGCTGGACTCCGGGACGTCCTCGTCGGGACCGTGGACAAGTTCCAGGGGCGTCAGGCCCCTATAGCGATAGTCTCGATGACAGCGTCGAACCTTGCCGACTCACCACGGGGCGCGAACTTCCTGCTGTCTCGAAATCGTTTGAACGTCGCCATCTCTCGGGGGCAGTGGGCAGCGCTGCTCGTGCAATCGCGCACCTTGACCCAATACCTCCCCGCGACGCCCGACGGACTCGAGACCCTCGGAGCCTTCATGGCGCTCAGCGAGAGCGGGACCTAGCCGAAGTTCTTGGCTTCACCGCGGTAGGTGGGCACCGCCGTCATGCTGCCGTCCGGCTCGACGATGTGCAGAACATCGAATCGCTCACAGATTTCACCCGCTTTGGCGGGTCGAAACCAGACCCGGTCACCGATAGCCATCGCCGCGCCAGTCAGCGGAGTTTGCACCTCGCCGGCGCCTTCGTTCCGCAGAAGCTTCAACCCGCCGCGTACGAGGCCGCGCACAGCACCCTCGACTGCAACCGGCGACGGGGTTCGAGACGTCGTCGGCGGGCCAGACGCGATATAGCCGCCGCCGAGCACGGTCGAGATCGCAGCGGTCGGCCTGCGGACGACCGGCAGCGCGAAGTACAGCGCAGGGTTGGGGGTGAAAGCCTTGTACCTGTCGAACAACGTCGGCACGAACAAACCTGAACCTGCAGTGACCTCGGTGACGACTTCAGAGGCCGAGCTGACCTCCAGCGACCCCGTGCCACCACTGTTGACGATCTCGAGCGGACCGACGGCGGCGGTCACCGCGTCGACGACGGCTGTTCGGCGCCCACGCAACTCCGACGCCGATACCTTCTTCATAAGTTCGACGGCAATGTTCGCATCCGGCAAACCCGCGATCTGGGCCTCGTAGAACATGACCCCGATTACTCGAAATCCGCGGTCCTTCGCGATACGCGCGAACGCGGCGACATCACTCGGCTCTCGTAGGGGCGAGCGTCGAACACCCAGATGCAACGGCCCGAGCCGAAGTGAAGCGTCGACATCGATGCAGATGCGGGGCGCGCGAAGTTCGGATCCGGCGGCCGCGCGGATGAGATCGAGCTGGGCCACGTCGTCGACCATCAGGGTGATCCGTTCGGAGCGCAGCGCGTCGCCCGTGATGGCCGCCAGAGCCTGGCGGTTCACCGTTGGATAACCCATCAGGATGTCCTGCGCCCCGGCGTCGGCCAGCCAAATTGCTTCCACCGCGGAGTACGACATGATCCCGCAAAACCCATTCGCTGCGGTGAGATCTGATCCGAGAACTCGTTCGAGAACGGCCCGTGATCGTACCGATTTGCTGGCAACGCGCACCGGCAATCCATTGCTGCGACATACCAGATCGGCCGCATTGGCGTCGAGGCTTGCGGCGTCGACCGCTGCAAATGGAGGTTCGAGATGCGCGGTCGCTGCGGAGATCCGATCGAGTGCGGAACTATCGTTCGAGGTCCGACCGAGAAGTGACGTCACTATCTGTACTTCCTTAGTTCGTTGCGCGTACGTGCTTCACTCTCAGTGAATCACCCGTCGGCACAGTCGTCAGATCTGGACGGCTTTCGCAGCGATGATGCCGGACAGATCGTCGAACGCGGCGATGACGGCCACGTCGTCACGATCTACCAGCCACCGGAGAATCAACCCGTCGACTGTCGCCATCCCGAATCTCGCGACCGAATCAATCGGCTCGATCCAACGGGTACCAGTCTGCTCCGCGCATCGCGCAAAGAACGCCAGCGATTCAGAATCCCGAATGCGGTATTGACCGCTGGCGATCGCAGCGGCCTCCGCCGATCCGAGCGCGCGGTGACGCAGCAGGTACGTCTTGATCTCGTAGGACAGCAACTGTCTGTCGGCTGTCTTTTCGATAAGAGGCCAGATCGCAGTCAAACCACTGTGTACGAGTTCGCGGAGCCCGCGCGTGCCGGACAACTCACGAACGTCGTCGAATGCCGAGCCCAGTGTCGCGGTGACATCGACGACGAGTCCCTCGCCCATCGCAGTGACGAGTTCTTCCTTCGACTCGAAGCAGTAGTAGACGGCGCGCCGCGGAACCTCGGCCTCCTCCGCGACCCCGCTCACGGTCAACTCGTCGATTCCCAGACGCTCCGCGCGGCTCAATGCAGCCGCGACCAAGTGAGCACGCCGTGTATCTACTTGCAGCCGGGTCTGCATAGCCCCACAGTAGGCGACCACCGGCTGGTCTGGAACGAAAATTGACCGTGTCGCACACAGCCGTTCATAGTTGACTGATGACGGGGCTCGAGTGGCGAAACTGGGCAGGTAATCAGAGAGCGCATCTGGCGGCGCGAGCCGAGCCCAGATCGATGGACGAACTCCAGACTCTGGTGTCGCGCACTGACACCAGGATCAAGTGCATCGGGGCCGGCCATTCTTTCACCTCGATCGCCGCGACCGATGGAATCCACATCAGCCTTGCGCAGTTCTCCGGCATCGAAGCAGTAGTCCCACGCGAGGACGGCTCGGCGTTGGTCACGGTGCGCGGCGGAACCCGGCTGCGTGAGCTGAACTCGGTGCTGTGGGACCTGGGGTTAGCGATGACCAACCTCGGCGACATCGACGAACAGTCGATTGCAGGCGCCATTTCCACGGGCACCCATGGTACCGGGGCGCAATTCGGTGGGCTGTCGACACAGGTGCAGGCACTCGAGCTCGTCACCGCCGACGGCCGAGTCCTGACGTGCTCACGCGAGGCCCATCCCGACGTGTTCGACGCCGCCCGTGTGGGCCTCGGGGCGCTCGGCATCATCACGCGCGTGACGCTGCACTGTGTTCCTACCTTTGCGCTGCACGCGGTCGAGGCGCCGTCGACACTGGCCGAAACATTGGCCGAACTGGAAGAGACGGTGTCTGCCGTCGACCACTTCGAGTTCTATTGGTTTCCGCATACCGACCGCGTGCTCACCAAGCGCAACACTCGCCTGCCCTCCCACGACCCGATGGCGCCGCTCGGGTCCCTGCGGGCTTACATAGACGACCGATTGCTTGCCAACACCGCGTTCGAGGCGCTCAACCGCGTGGTCACTCGATTTCCCGCCGCGATCCCCCGAGTGAACGCGGTCTCGGCACGTGCCCTGTCGGCACGGGACTTCACCGACCGCAGTTACCGCGTGTTCGCGTCCTCTCGCACCGTCAAGTTCAGGGAGATGGAGTACGCGGTTCCTGCCCGGTCGATCGAGTACGTGCTGCGTGAGGTCGATCGGTGGCTCGAGTCCTCGGGCTTCACCGTCGCCTTCCCCGTCGAGGTTCGATTCGCGGCAGCCGACGACATCTGGCTCTCCACCGCGTATGGGCGAGCGACCGCGTACCTCGCGGTACATCAATATCACCGCCGGGATCACCGAGAGTACTTCGACGTGGTCGAGGCTATCGCTCGCAGCGTGGGAGGGCGGCCGCACTGGGGCAAGCTGCATTCGCTGTGCGCCGAAGACTTCGCTGACACGTACGAGCATTTCGACGATTTCTGCGACGTGCGCCAGAAGCTCGACCCGGAAAGACAGTTCGACAACGATTATCTTGCGACGGTCCTCCGCTAGGACGGTTGAGCGATCGGGAGGGTGATCCGGCTTCCCGCGGGCAGCGCTGCCGACATACCGCGCCTATCTTGGAGCGATGTGGAAAAAAGCTCTGTCCGGGATTATCGCCGCCGCGGTAATCCTCGGCGTCGGTGATCTCGTCTCCGTCCCCTTCGGCTCGAACTCATCACCGTTCTACGCCGTCGGATCAGCTGTCGTCGACAACACCCCCGAAGTAGTCCGCGAGTGGGCGATCGGCACCTTCGGTACCTCGGACAAAACGGCACTGTTCATCGGTATGGCCCTTGTCATCGCGTTGATCGCAGCGGGCGCCGGACTGCTGAAACGCCCGTTGGGCGCCATCGGATTCGCGGTCCTCGGAGTGCTGGGGGTGTTGGCCGCAGTAACCCGGCCTACGTCGACTCCGCTGTTCGCCGTACCCACCATCGTGGGGGTCGCGGTAGGAATCGTTGTATTGCACGCACTGATTCGGGCCAGCTCTCCGCCGGAGCACACCGAACAAGACATGACCAGACGGAGTTTCCTCGGCATCGCAGTCGCCGCCGGCTTGGTCGCCGTCGCCGCCGGGACAGCAGGTCGATTGCTCAGTCATGCGCGTGACATTGCTGTCGACCGCCTCGCATTCCTGCTCCCGACGCCCAAACCTCAGCCGCCGATTCCCGCGGGCGCAGACCTTCGGATCGACGGATTGGCGTCGTACATCACCCCGAACGAGGACTTCTATCGCATCGACACGGCCCTCCGGGTGCCTCAGGTGTCATCGGAAAGCTGGTCGCTGCGTATTCACGGCATGGTCGATCGCGAATTGGAGATCACGTTTGCGGACCTCGCTTCTCGTGAAGCAGTCGAGCGCACTGTGACTCTCACATGTGTATCCAATACCGTCGGCGGCGATCTCGTCGGTAACGCAACCTGGATCGGATACCCCCTCAAAGATTTGCTCGAGGAAGCGGGCATTCAGGAGGGCGCCGACATGGCGCTTTCGTCGAGCCACGACGCGTTCACCGCGGGTACGCCGATCGAGGTGCTACTCGATGGCCGCGATGCACTACTCGCAGTCGGCATGAATGGGCAGCCGCTCCCGGTGGAGCACGGCTACCCTGCCAGGCTCGTCGTGCCCGGCCTCTATGGTTACGTCTCCGCCACCAAGTGGGTCACCGACATCGAGATCACCCGCTTCGACACGGTCAGCGCATACTGGACCGATCGAGGCTGGGGCGAACTCGGACCGATCAAGACCGCATCCCGCATCGACACGCCCCGAGCCGGCAGCGCCGTCGAAGCCGGGAAGGTAGTCATCGCTGGCGTGGCCTGGAAACAGCACATCGGGATCTCCGGAGTGGACGTCCAGATCGACGACGGCGACTGGATCCCAGCGACCCTGTCCGAGGAATATTCGAAGGACACTTGGCGTCAATGGATGCTCGAATGGGACGCTCCCACTGGCGACCACACCATCCGCACCCGCGCCTCCGACGCCACCGGCGAGATCCAAACCTCGAACACCGCGGGCACCGTTCCCGACGGCGCCACCGGCTACCCGCAGGTGTTCGTGACAGTTCGCTGAACGCAGAACTTCACTTGCCGGTGTACGTCGCCTTTCCCGGCCCGTTCTTCAAGAAACTCTGTACCGCTCCGCGAAGATCCTCCGTTTCGAACAAATTCCCGGACACCTCGGAGGTGATCTCGTCGGCATGTGCGATACCGCCCGAACGCCACGCTGCCACAATCTTTTTCGTGGCAGCGTGCGCCACCGTCGGACCGTCGGCGAGCCGCTCGGTCAACGCTTTCGCAGCGGCGTCCACGTCGTCGTGGACGGCATTGACAACGCCCCACTCCTTCATCGTTTGAGCGTCGTATACGTCCCCCGTCATGACGAGTTCGCGCGCGCGCCCAGATCCGGCACGCTCGGCGAGCCGCTGCGGGCCACCCATCGACGGCGTCAACCCGACGACGGTTTCGACGAGACCGAACTTGGCCTTGGGCCCGGCGAGAATGATGTCGCAGGCAAGCGATATCTCGAACGCGGCCGTCAACGTCAGGCCATGGGCGGCGTAGATCACCGGGCACGGCAAGGCCTCGAGCGGGTGGGCGACATCGGCGAAGAGTCCCCGCCACATCTCTGCACCCTGCTGCGCTGAAAGGCCGTCGAACACATGCACGTCGACGCCCGCGGAGTTGACCTTGCCCTCTGCCCGCAGTAGCACCGCACGCGGCGGATTGGCGGTCAAGTCGGCGACGTTCGCGACGATGGCATCGAACATCGCCCGATCGAAGAGATTGAGCGGTCCGTGATCGAAGGTCAGCACAGCAACCTCGGCGCCGGCATCCGTCGAATATCTCACTAGCGAAGTCGGTTGGTCAGCCATGTGGATCAGCGTGCCATATCACCGCGACGCTCCACTACTTGAATGCGGGCCTGGCATAACACAACACCGCAACGAACCCGAACAACAGCACGATCGCCGGGAGGATCAGCGACTGGGCCATCGCCGTCGTGAATCCCTCACGCAGCATCTCCGGGACCCGGCCGCTGAATTCACCGGCACCCGAGGCATCGGAACCAGGGATCTCAGCTGCCAGACGAGACTGGATCAGTGCTCCGATTCCGGCACTGCCGAGCACCGAACCGATGACACGAGTCGTGTTGTACACGCCTGCCCCCGCGCCCGCTTGACGCATCGGTAGGTTGCGGGTGGCCGTCGCTGCAAGTGGCGACCAGACCATCGCATTGGCGACGCCCATCAACGCGATCGGGAGCAGTAGCTTCCAGATCGCCGTAGTCGGAGTCATCACGGCAGCGAATGCGACAAGCGACACTGACAACAAGGCCATGCCTGCCCCCGCGATGTATCGCGGATGCACTCTGTCGACGAGCCTGCCGACATTGGGCGCCAACACTCCAGTCAGCACGGCCAGCGGCACGAACAGCAGAGCAGAGCGAGTCGGACTCAATCCCGTCACACTCTGCGTGTAGAACATGATCGGCAGCATCATGCTTGCCATCGCGAAGCCGACTGCTGCGATTCCGATGTTGGACAGCGAGAAGTTGCGATCGCGGAACAGTGAGAGCGGAACCAATGGCTCGCGACGGTTCTTCGATTGCCAGTAGACGAATACCGCGAAGACGATGACACCTGTCATGATGAGCGTCCAGATGCGCCCATCCCAATCGTATTTCTGGCCTTCCTGAATGCCGAACACGATGCAGAACAGTCCTATCGCGCTGAGGACCACCCCGGGGATATCGAATTTGTGCTCATGAGTCGGCAGGACCGGAACGAACTTGAGCGCCAACACAATTGCAACGACGCCGACCGGCAGGTTGATGAAGAATATCCACTCCCAGCCCAGCGAGTCGACGAGAACACCACCGAGGATAGGCCCGACGAGAGTCGCGACACCCGCGACAGCGCCCCACGCACCCATTGCGGTACCGCGCTTTTCGGCGGGAAACACCCGGGTGATGACGGCCATCGTCTGCGGGGTGATCATCGCCGCGCCCAGGCCCTGCACTGCGCGGGCAGCGATGAGCATTTCGATCGAGCCGGCAAATCCACACCATGCCGATGCTGCGGTGAAGACGACGAGCCCAGCGATGTAGAGGTTGCGAGGGCCGAATCTGTCACCAAGGCGGCCCGTGACGAGAAGTGGAACTGCATAGGCGAGCAGATAGGCGCTCGTCACCCAGATGACGTTGTTGATGTCGGTCTGTAAGCCCGCCAAGATCGCGGGCTGGGCGACGGCCACGATCGTGGTGTCGACGAGAATCATGAAGAATCCGAGACAGAGCGCCCACAGCGCCGGCCACGGTTCGATTTCGGTATCCGGTGCGGCGACTTCGGTTGTCATCGGCTTTCCCTCGGGTCTAGGTAATTCTTTAGCGATGAATATCAACCGAATTGACTCAGCTGTAACTAACACTGCCGCTTGCGTTCACCGTTGAACGCCCGCTGGTGCACTCAGCCGCGCCACCCAGGCGGATCCGCACAGCACGAAGGCCGGATACCCGAAGATTGCTCTCCGTTTATCCGGCCTTCGTTGGTACCTGAACTGAAGACAGCATTAAGCCGTCAGCAATTTCGGGTGGCGATCCTTGGGGGGATCAGATAGCGCGAACGCCTGTGGCCTGGGGGCCCTTCTGACCCTGGCCGACCTCGAACTCCACGCGCTGACCCTCGTCGAGAGACTTGAAGCCAGTTCCCTGGATCTCGGAGTAATGAACGAACACGTCAGGTCCGCCACCATCCTGCTCGATGAAGCCGAAGCCCTTTTCGCCGTTGAACCACTTAACA
>JBBSSG010000092.1:0-14719 GCA_038242295.1 Mycobacteriales bacterium
CAACGGCATCGCCGTCGGAATGGCCACCAATATTCCGCCACACAACCTGCGTGAGGTGGGCGCCGCAGTTTTCTGGGCACTCGACAATCACGAGGCGGATGAGGAAACCACGCTGGCCGCGTGTATGGAACGGGTCAAGGGTCCAGACTTCCCGACGCACGGTCTTATCGTCGGTGGCCAGGGAATTCAGGACGCGTACTCCACCGGGCGCGGATCGGTTCGGATGCGCGGTGTCGTCGAGATCGAAGAAAATTCCGACGGTCGCGCCACCATCGTCATCACCGAACTGCCGTACCAGGTCAACCCGGACAACATGATCACCTCGATCGCCGAGCAAGTACGTGACGGCAAGCTCGGAGGCATCTCCAAGATTGACGACGAGTCCTCGGATCGTGTCGGAATGCGCATCGTGGTCACCATCAAGCGTGATGCCGTCGCGAAGGTCGTTCTCAACAATCTGTACAAGCACTCCCAGCTACAGACGAGCTTCGGCGCGAACATGCTTTCGATCGTCGACGGCGTCCCGCGCACCCTGCGTCTCGACCAGATGATCCGCTACTACGTGGCCCATCAGCTCGAAGTGATCGTTCGTCGTACGCGGTACCGGTTGCGTAAAGCAGAGGAACGCGCTCACATCTTGCGCGGACTGGTCAAAGCGCTCGATGCGCTCGACGAGGTCATCGCGTTGATCCGTCGCTCCCCGGACGTCGATGCCGCTCGTACGGGCCTTATCGAGTTGCTCGATGTCGATACGATCCAGGCCGATGCGATCCTCGCGATGCAGCTCCGTCGCCTCGCGGCTCTCGAGCGTCAAAAGATCATCGACGAGTTGGCAGAGATCGAACTCGAGATCGCCGAACTTCAGGACATCCTCGCCCGGCCCGAGCGTCAACGCCAGATCGTGCGTGACGAGCTCGCCGCGATTGTCGAAAAGTACGGCGACGACCGTCGTACACGCATAATCGCCAGCGATGGCGATGTCAACGACGAAGATCTCATCGCACGCGAGAACGTCGTCGTCACCATCACCGAGACCGGTTATGCCAAGCGCACCCGCACCGACCTCTACCGATCACAGAAGCGTGGAGGCAAGGGGGTTCAGGGGGCCGGTCTGAAGCAAGACGACATTGTCAGCAAGTTCTTCGTCTGCTCCACGCACGACTGGATTCTGTTTTTCACAACGAAGGGGCGCGTCTATCGCGCCAAGGCCTACGAACTTCCAGAGGCCAATCGAACGGCCCGCGGGCAGCACGTCGCGAACTTGCTTGCCTTCCAGCCGGACGAACGTATAGCTCAGGTGATCCAGATCCAGACTTACGAGGACGCGCCTTACCTTGTGCTCGCCACGAAGGGCGGTCTGGTCAAGAAGTCGAAACTGACTGATTTCGACTCCAACCGCAGTGGCGGAATCGTCGCGGTCAACCTCCGCGGCGAAGACGAGTTGGTCGGCGCTGTCCTGGCGTCCTCGGACGACGATCTATTGCTCGTCTCTGGGCAGGGACAGTCGATCCGGTTCTCGGCGACCGATGAAGTTCTGCGACCGATGGGCCGTGCTACGTCCGGAGTTCAGGGCATGCGGTTCAACGGCGAGGACCAACTGCTCTCGCTCAATGTCGTCAGCGAAGGGAAGTATCTGCTGGTAGCAACCTCAGGCGGCTACTCCAAGCGAACTGCAATGGAGGACTACCCACAGCAGGGTAGAGGCGGAAAGGGCGTGCTGACGATTCAGTACGACAAGAAGCGTGGCACTCTAGTAGGTGCTCTTATCGTCGACGACGATGACGAGTTGTATGCCATCACCTCGGGTGGCGGCGTAATCCGGACCGCAGCGAAGCAGGTTCGGAAAGCTGGTCGACAGACGAAGGGGGTTCGGTTGATGAATCTCGGGGAAGGCGCCACATTGCTCGCCATTGCCCGTAACGCCGACGAACCGGAACCGGGCGCGGCAAGCACCGAAGATGATGCACCGAAGGAGTCTTAGTGAGCACTCCCAACAGGCCAGGTAGTGGGCCCGTTCCGCCGAGTGAGACGTCTGAACAACCGCGGCAGCCAGATCGACCACAGCCGGTCACACGACCGGCGGCACAACCTGGGGCGCGGCCTTCGGGTGGTACCGATCAGCCACCCCAGGGCGGAGGGCGTCCGCCGGCGCGCCCGCCTCAACAGGGGCAGTCTCCCCAGCAGGGGCAGTCGCCTCAACAGGGGCAGTCTCCCCAGCAGGGGCAGTCGCCTCAACAGGGGCAGCGGCCCCAGGGACCGCCGCCCCAGCAGCGACCCGATACTCCGTCAGTTCAGCAGCCTGAGCGCGGAGAGACAGCAGCTGCGAAACAAGGTACCGGGCCATCCGCTCCAAAGACGGATCCGACGCGTCCGGTGAAAGCCGAGGGCGACCCTCGCGTGCAGCAGAATCGACCCCCAGCTGCGCCTCGATCGCCGACGGAGCAGCCGCCGACCGCATCGGCTGCGAGGGTGGAACAGGAACGCCGGGGCGCAGCTGCTACGGCTAGGCCATCGGAGCAGCGTCCGGTCGATCCTGCGGGTGCCCGCGAATCTGCACAGGCTGGGCAGCCTGCACAAAGCGAAAAGCCTGCACAGGCTCGCGACGGTGCACGGCCGGTGACGGCAGCGTTCCAGAAGCCGCAGGGCAACCAGAAGCCTGTCAACCAGAAGCCAGCTGCGCAGAACCCGGCCAACCAAAAGCCAGCTGCGCAGAACCCGGCGAACGGGGCTGGGCAATCGGCTCCGCCGTGGCAACGTGCACAGCGGGGACCACAGCAGGGGACCGATGCGCGTGTATCTCAGAATCAGTCGCCCCAGAATCAGCCGCAGACCAATCTCTCGGCACGGGGAGGTTCGCTTCCGCACGGAAGTGCTGTAGATCCGGCGACGGGAGGGCCGCGCACTGCGTCCTCCGAAGCCGATGATCGCGACGGAAAGACGCAGCGACGGGAGGCCGCCAAGTCCAAGGCGGCTGGGATCGACGGTCCGACTCGAAACATCGAACGTAAGGATCTGGCGAAGGACATGCCGGATCTGTCCGATGTTCGACATCCTGAAGCCGATTCGGAACCGCAGCGCGCCGCCCAACCGGTTTCAATCGCGGCGCGGGCTGAGGGCGAGTCCCTCCGCGCGACTATTCAGCTGCGAAAGATCGACCCGTGGTCGACGTTGAAGATTTCGCTGGTTATCGCGGTGTCGTTGTTCTTCGTATGGATGGTGGCCATCGGCTTGCTTTATGCAGTGCTCGACGGTATGGGCGTCTGGGATCGTTTGAACAGCGCATTCACCGAGATTGTCAACGAATCCGGTGGCGGTGGACTGGTGACAGCCGGTCAGGTCTTCGGATACGCAGCTGTGATCGGCATCATAAACGTGGTGTTGTTCACTGCTCTGACGACCATAGGTTCTTTCATATACAACTTGTCTTCGGACCTGGTCGGGGGCGTCGAACTCACGCTCGCGGACAGGGACTGACGTCACGTCGCATGAGGGCCGTATCGAGCCGTTTTGGAGTACGGCGGTTCGGTACGGTAATCTCATGCCTCGGTTCGAGAAGAGAAATTTTCTCGTAAATCGAGGTACGAGGGCCTATAGCTCAGGTGGTTAGAGCGCTTCCCTGATAAGGAAGAGGTCGGAGGTTCAAGTCCTCCTAGGCCCACACCGAGCAAGGCGAAGAAGGGGAGTTTCTGTGAAGTTCCTCTTGTTCGCCGGTGCGGTTGTAGCAGTAGTACTGGCAGTATCGAAAGCGCGTTCTCTACGCGCCGGAGACGGTGTCTGGCACGAGGTTACAGCCGTCTGAACGTCCGGTAGCGGTGAGTGTGCATAGCTTGCAGAAATGTGAGGTATCCTTCGTTTGCCCAAGTTCGATCCGGGGCCTTAGCTCAGTTGGTAGAGCGCTGCCTTTGCAAGGCAGATGTCAGGAGTTCGAATCTCCTAGGCTCCACAAGAAATGACCCTCAGCCATACGACTGGGGGTCATTCTCATTCTCATTCTCATTCTCCTGCACCGTGTCCCGCACTGAGGCGACTATCCGGTGACCCTCTGTGATGGATGCCAAGGTGCATCGGACGGGGTGTGGACATCTCCAGACATGTCTCACTCACGTGACGGCAAGCGCTATTTGGCCCTACCGTTCAGTAGGTAGCCAAGTTCGACTCAGTTGGATCCCGTGATATTCATCGAATACTCAGCAGGGGGGTGTATTCGATGAACATCACGGGGTCCGGCGAACTATTTTTACAGAAGATCCGCGCCCCGGGCCTGCCCGAGCACACGCGAAGTCTTCTCGGTATCACTCGTGCAATGGAATGGACCCGAGCGTGCGCAATCTCGATCACACGGAACTCTTGACAGAGCTCAACGAGACTATGGAGCAGAACCTCAACCGTCACCTGTCGATATCGAAAGAATGGCATCCACACGATTACGTTCCGTGGGACGAGGGCCGAAACTTCGCGGCGATGGGTGGCGATGACTGGGACCAATCGCAGTCGCGGCTCTCGGATTTGGCTCGAACAGCGATGATCACCAACTTGCTGACGGAGGACAACCTGCCCTCATACCACCGGGGGTTGGCCGAAAACTTCTCGTTGGACGGCGCCTGGGGCACATGGGTGGGCAGGTGGACCGCCGAAGAGAATCGTCATGGCATCGTCATGCGCGACTATCTCGTCGTGACTCGCGCCGTAGACCCCGTCGAGCTCGAGCGAGCGCGGATGCAGCACATGACGACCGGCATCGATGCACCGCTGGACGGCCCGAACTTCCTCCACGGGGTTGCATATGTGACGCTGCAGGAGCTCGCGACACGCGTCTCCCACCGGAACACCGGTCTGGCGTGCGGCGACGAGGTTGCCGATCGTATGTTGGCGCGGATCGCCGCCGACGAGAACTTGCACATGATTTTCTATCGGAATCTCGGTGCCGCGGCACTCGATCTCACCCCCGACCAGATGATGAAAGCAATTGTCGATGTGGTGACTGACTTCTCCATGCCGGGGTTGAACATGCCGAACTTCCGCAAGAACGCAATGGCGTTGGCGAAGCACGGCATTTACGATCTCCGCCAACACCTGGACGAGGTCTTGATGCCCGTCATGCGTAAGTGGCAGATCTTCGAACGGAACGACTTCTCAGCCGAGGGCGAGAAAAATCGAGACAAACTCGCTGTCTTCCTCGAGGATTTGTCGGTCAAGGCAAAGAAGTTCGAACAATCACGTGACCGGCTCTTGGCGCGAGAAGCGGCGCGCGCTGAGATGGCTTCGTAGCGAGGTCCGATCTCATTCCGGGCTGCGTTGGGGAATCTCTCTGTCGGACAGGGGTGTTAAAGTCCCGCATGAGTAGACGGCGCTGACACGCCGCGACTCTTGTCCTGGGGAGGTGGGTAGTGGCGACTCGCATTTCTCGACAGATCGCCTATCCGCACGGGTTTCGGCGATCGAAGGCATGTCGCCCATGATCCAGCGGATGCTCGCCCGAACCTCGAAGCTCGACGAAGCTGGGCTCACACTCCTGGTTTTCGTCTCGGGCACGACTATTTTGTTTGCGGCCAGCGCAAGCGCGTCGTGGAGTTCGTCCGGCCTGTGGGGCCGAGGTGCGATGGTGGCGTCCGTTGCTCACGGAATCGCCGCCATCGTGGTGCTGATTCGTGCCGCCTCACCCAGTCCTAGACGCACCGTCGGGATCGTGACCTTCTTGGCGATCACGGCGGTGTCACTGTCTTTCGCAGCGAGTGCCACACTGCCCGCGTTCCTGGTTTGTGTGCAAGCGGCGATGTTCCTCGGTATGTACATCGGTGCTTTTTGGTCCGAGCGCACCGGCGGAATGTGGGTTGGTGCCCTGACTCTTTCAGCTCTCGCTGGTGCCGCCCTGGGGCCGTATCAGTCTTCGTTCATCGTGTACGTCCTCATAGCGTTGGGGATCGTCGGTGCAACCGAAGTTTTCGGTGCATTCGCGCGTCGAATGCGCTATTCCGCAACCCACGACGCGCTGACCGGACTGCTCAACCGGTTCGGTTTCGAGTCGAAGGTCGAAAAAATGCTCCCCGCTTGTGCGGCACGTGGGCTGTCGGTGAGCATTGCGGTTCTCGATTTGGACAATTTCAAGCAGATCAACGATGAGTACGGCCACATTGCCGGCGACGTCCTGCTAGCTAGAGTGTCCAAGGCATGGAAGGCCGAATTGAGTCGACGCGACGTATTGGGTCGCCTCGGCGGCGACGAGTTCGTTCTGTTCATGCCAGGCGTGTTGGAAGCGGAAGCTTGGCAGATCGTCGACCGTTTGCGGCATGCGCACCGGGCCGAATGGAGTGTCGGACTGGTATGCATGCCTGCGTCGAAGCGGTGGGTCGACATCTATCGTGCGGCCGACGCCGACCTGTACCGCGCTAAGCGCAGCCGCCCCCATGCGCAGCGCGCATCGAGCTACGTCCAGCCGGGGTCGAGTATCCCGCAGCACAGTCCTCCGCAGG
Source organism: Mycobacteriales bacterium (assembly GCA_038242295.1). GTDB lineage: Bacteria > Actinomycetota > Actinomycetes > Mycobacteriales > Mycobacteriaceae > Rhodococcoides. Next base: position 6,471 of record JBBSSG010000092.1, read on the forward strand.
CCCCGAATGTTCAGCAGGCCTCGCGCGCTCCGCAGGTCCCGAGCGCCGACGAAACGGAGTGGAGAATAGCGCGTTGACGCGTTCTCCTCTGAATCTATCCACAGGGTGGGGATAGATTTCCCAGCACAGTGTCTCGGACGTGTTGACTCCCGGTAGGTCGACCGTTGGGGTCGACGATCGAAACGTCGTGCGGGGGACTGAAAATATGGTGGCCTGGAACGAAGTCCAGCAGTGGAACGCAGCAGAGATCTCCTACTTGGCGAAGCGAGTGTTCGACACCGCGGATGCGGTAGGTCCCGAGATCGATCTACTGAGCCAGGTGATGGGGGCCGTGCCATGGCAGGGTGAAGCGGCTGACGCAGCGCGATCGGCGATAGACGCCCTGCACAGCGAGTACACGGACATGGTCGTCGAACTCGACCGAATAGGTCGGTGCGTCCGGGTCGCCTCCGATCGCATCTATCCGCTTGTCTCCCTGGTTCGGGATTGCGAGGCCATGGCGGTCGAGACCTCGATGAAGATCGACTCTGCCGGCAACGTCGTCGACGGTATTGCGGCCTATATGACACCGTCGGCCCACGTGTGGGAGCAGGGACGCGAGCGACTTCGAGTGCGCCGTGAACTCGCCGCACGGGTCCTCGAGGCAGTAAGGAGGGCCACCGAACTCGACGAACAGACTGCCACCGTGCTGGCGTGCGCCGTCGCGGTTGCTGCCGGCACCGAATCGGCTGAAGTCCCGGCGTCGGGAACACCAGCGACCTACGCGGCTTTTTGGGATTCGCTGACCCAGGCCGACAAGACCTCGTTGCTGGTGAACCATCCGCAACTCATCGGCAACCGGGACGGGATTCCCGCGGACGTTCGTGATGCGGCCAACCGTCGAATGCTGACGCGCGAGCGAACGCGGCTCGATTCGGTCGCGCGAGAGCTGGAGCGAAGTCTGCAGAACAATATTTTCGGAGGCGTGTTCGACAACGCCGACGCCGGGCTCGCACAGACCCGTAAGAGACTCGATGCGCTCGATGCGATCACCACAATCTTGGCGCAGGGACACCGACAACTTCTTGTCCTCGACAACGAGGGCTCGACTGATTCTCTGGCGGCGATCGCAGTCGGAAACGTCTCCACCGCGACACACGTCGCCGTGTTCGTGCCGGGACTCGATTCTGATGTCCAAGGTGATTTGACGCGATACGACGGCGATATGGATTCGCTGAAAAATCAGGTCGAACAACAACTGCCAGCGGGATCGAAGGATACCGTTGCGTGCGTCACCTGGATGAATTATCAGGCGCCGCATCTCGGGTGGAGCCTCCTGAACCCCGATCGCACAGTACTTTCGCCTATGGCCGCAGCGATCGGTGCTCCTCGATTGACGGCTTTTCTCGACGGACTGGATGCGTCGCGGGCGCAGGATCCACACCTGTCTCTACTGGGTCATTCCTACGGCTCTCTCACCGCTGCTCTGGCATTGCGCGGCGCGGACACCACAGGCGTCGACGAGATGGTTGCGCTCGGTTCACCCGGTTTCGGCGTCGATCGAATAGACCGATTGTCTATCCCACCCGGGCATCTGTTCGTCGGGGAGGCCGCTGATGATCTGGTAGCCGACCTCGGTGTATTCGGCGGAGATCCGAGCTGGATGGATGGCGCCCTGCCGTTATCGACCGCCGCCTACGGCGAATTGACCGCGAGCAGTGGGCACGGTGAATATCTGCAGGCCGGTACCACGTCGCAGCACAATATTGCGCTTGTCGTATCCAGGCAGTCCAGTCGAGTGAACTGGTGACTACCTCTGCGACAGATCCGCTGAGGACCCGTTGACAGGCGTCGGTGTGTCGGCGTAATCCGCGAGGCTGGGGGGCATGTCGGCAGGAGGTTCCACGGCGCTGCGACGTCGCGCCACAATCAGCGCAACACCTGCTGTGGCTGCGGTTAGAACCCCGAACAACAGTAGTTTTCTACTCCGCGGGGAAATGCGCTGTCGAGTCGGTGCATCCACAGTGCGATGCTGACTGCGTCGCTCGAGTCGGCGCCGAGCCAGACCGTACCCACGCGTAGTCAACTGCAGGCCGATCCCGGCAGGCCCGGCGCCGAAGATCTTCGCAGCCCGGAACGCGTTGCTTCCGGTACTTGCGGCGATGTCGCGAACTCGCGCAGACTTCGATGTGCTCTTCATATCTCCACTGTTCCATACAGCGGGGGTCAAGACGGTTGCTCGAGACTCGGCACGCCGTCAATGGCACGATGGTGGGGTGACTTCAACAAACAAGACATCCACGGCCACGCTGCACACCAACCGCGGCGACATCGTCATCGAGCTCTTCGGCAATCACGCGCCGAAGACGGTCGAGAACTTCACCGGTCTCGCCGACGGATCCAAGGAGTACACGACCAAGAATGCGTCGGGCACCGACTCCGGACCGTTCTACGACGGCGCTGTCTTCCACCGCGTCATCGACGGGTTCATGATCCAGGGTGGGGACCCGACCGGAACCGGATCAGGCGGACCGGGCTACAAGTTCGGCGACGAATTCCACCCCGAGCTGTCCTTCGACCGTTCCTACCTGCTCGCCATGGCGAATGCAGGACCCGGAACCAACGGATCGCAGTTCTTCATCACCACGGGCAAGACTCCCCATCTCAACCGCAAGCACACCATCTTCGGTGAAGTGACCGACGATGCATCCAAGAAGGTTGTCGACGCTATTTCCGGCACCGCCGTCGGCCGTGGCGATCGCCCCGTCGACGAGGTCGTCATCAACAGCATCACCCTGTCCTGATACCGCAGTTGTTCTGACCCCTCTTCGCGAAGGATTTCGACAATGACGAACCCCGGCTGGGGTGGCGCGGCCGATGAGCAGCCCACCCCACCTCAGTCGCGGTGCGTCCGGCACCCCGACCGTTCGACTTCACTCGCCTGCACGAGATGTGGCAGGCCCGCGTGTCCGCAATGCTTACAGCCGGCAGCAGTCGGCCAGCACTGCGTAGATTGCGTCCGCGCCGGCAATGCGTCCGTGCGCCAGGCAAAAACGATCGCTGGTGCTCGTACGGACGCCACCTACGGGCTCGTTACGTACATTTTGATGGGTCTCAACGTTCTTGCGTTCGCGGCGACCGCAGCGCAGTCGGGCAGTGTGATGGACAACACCGCGGGTTCATCGCTGTTCAGAGCCTGGGCCCTTTTTCCGCCGTCGGTAGCAAACGGCGACTTCGAGCGTTTGATCGGAAGCGGCTTTCTCCACTACGGCCCGATCCACCTTCTCGTGAACATGTTCGCGCTGTACATCATCGGGCGGGACGTCGAAGCGATTCTCGGGCGCGGGCGCTACATCGCCGTGTACGCCGTGTCGCTTCTGGGCGGCAGCGCCTCGGTGATGGTTCTGGAAAACCCGCTCAGCTTGACCGCGGGCGCATCGGGCGCGATCTTCGGCCTCCTCGGTGCTCAGGCTGTCATTCTGCTCAAACTCAAGCGCAGCGCGACGCCCGTACTGGTGGTCATCGGTCTCAACATCGTTCTGAGCATCTCGTTGCCGGGGATTTCGCTGTGGGGCCATATGGGCGGTCTCGTCACAGGTGCGTTGGCTACTGCAGGCATCTTGTTCATCCCCGGCAGCACGCGTTCACCGAAGTACGGCTGGTACGCGGTCGCCGGCGTGGCAGTGCTGACACTGGTGGTCATCAGCGTCCGCATTCTCGATCTTCGGTCCCAAATGGGCCTCTGACGCGCACCGATGGACAAGTGATACGCGCCTGCCCCACAGCCTCTCGGGTTTGAGTGCTTCAGCGCTCCGGTGGAACGAGCCCGTGTCGAACCAGGGCGTCGTATACATCGTGTGGATCGGTGCCGAGATCCCAACGACCGAGCACGATGAGTCGTTCGACGTCGTCTCCCGCTCGCTGAACGTCGATTTCCAACATGGGCGTACGCCGGCCGAGGCGCGGGTAGCGAATCAGCTTGATCCGCGTGATCTCGCCGCGACGGTACGTCTGCACTCCGGTCAGTCGTTTCATCGACAACGAGCCACCCTCGACCGACAACCTGGGTCGTTGGTATGCGGCCAATCCTGCAATTATCCACAGCCCCAACGCAGCCAGCGAGATGAGGAAACGGCCCGCCGGATCGGTATGGGTCAGTAGCGACGCTGTGACCAGCGCAAATCCTCCGATAGCCAAGGCGATTACCGCCGACACTGGCGTCGCCCACGAAGAGTTATCCACAGCCTGTGGATCACTAGGGAAGTTATCCACAGGCTTTATCCACAATGGGGATGAATAACACGCATGTAAGTAGTCTCTCGTTCCGGTCGACGGTCGGCAGTGTCATCGCCACCGCATCGTCATCACAAGACCGACCACCATGAAGCCGAATCCGATGAGAAAGTTCCACGCGCCGAGACTGTTCATCCACGAAATATCTTGTGCGGCGAGATAGTAGACGAGTAGCCACAACAGTCCTACCAGCATGAATCCCAGCATTACTGATACGTACAGCTGACTGGACGGCCCCGCTTTCAGCGAACCGGGAGTGCGCGGCCCCGTAGCGATCACAGAGTCTTTCTTCTTCCGAACCTTCGATTTCGGCATGTCTTCCCCTTCGTATCCGTCGTCGCTGTCAGCGCCCGCGTTCACTGGCCCGGCCCCGTTATCCACAGGTGTGGACAACAGTAGGCCGATGTCTGTGCATAACTTCGACCCGTGCCACCAAAATTCGCCCGAGCAGGTACCGTTCAGGACTCAGGCGAGTGCGGATTTGCGCTGCACACGTCCAGTACACGCTAGCTCAGCGGAATCACACAGGAGAGCACCGGACGATCCATGGCGTTACAGATCGACCGCGGCGGCGGTGCAGCAACTCGGACCTGGCAGATCCTCGTGCTCGTTGTATGCCTCGTCGTCGGACTTCTACTGGCCACGACGCGACAGTTCTCGCAGGGTGACGAAATTCGTCGTACCGACTCGACCAGGCTATCGAGCTTGGTCAGATCGACTCAGGACAGCGCGGGCGAAGCACAGTCGGTTCGCGACGACCTGGTGCGAGAAGTCGAAGCGCTTCAAAACGCTGCTGGGTCGATCGACCAGAACGTCGGCAGCGTGCTGGCGGATGCAGAACCGTTGACTGCTGCTGCTGGCCTGACGGGTGAATCTGGGCCGGGAATTGTCGTGACAATGACGGATGCTCCGCGTGGCCTGGACGGAAGGTACGCCTCCGACGCCAGCCCGGACGACCTCGTCGTGCATCAGCAGGATGTTCAGAGTGTCCTGAACGCGCTGTGGGCAGGGGGTGCCAGCGCTGTCTCGATGCAGGATCAACGGGTCGTGAGTGGCACTGCACCACGCTGTATCGGTAACACGTTGCTCTTGGGTGGGCGGACGTACAGCCCGCCCTATGTGATGACCGCTCTCGGCGATCCAGCGCGACTGGCTGCCACATTGGACAATGAACCAGGTGTGCGCGTATTTCAGCAGTACGCCCTGCGGTACGGACTTGGGTACGACGCCGAGATGTCGAACGACCTCGCAGTGCCCGCGTACGAGGGATCCATTCGTATGCGATATGCAACGCCAAGCTGAATGGACGGCATCGGCAGAGATGCGGTATCGCTCCTTTATCCTGAGGTCATGCGCATTCTCGTCGTCGACAACTACGACAGCTTCGTGTTCAATCTCGTCCAATACCTGGGCCAACTCGGGGTCGAGGCCACGGTGTGGCGCAATGACGACGAGAGACTGGCCGACCGGACTGCCGTGGCCGCCGATTTCGACGGGATCTTGCTCAGTCCCGGGCCTGGCACGCCGCAACGCGCAGGTGCAACGATGGACCTCGTGGCCGCTGCTGCCGCCGCCCGAACGCCGCTGCTGGGAGTCTGCCTGGGTCACCAGGCGATAGGTGCGGCCTTCGGAGCAACCGTCGACAGGGCCCCTGAACTGCTCCACGGAAAGACGAGTTCGATCTCTCACTCCGGCGTAGGTGTCCTGGAAGGCCTACCTCAGCCGTTCATTGCGACCCGCTACCACTCACTCACTGTTCTCGAGGACACGCTCCCCGACGAGTTGGAAGTGACGGGCCGCAGCGAATCGGGAGTGGTGATGGCGATGCGTCACCGAGATCTCCCCATTCACGGCGTCCAGTTCCACCCGGAGTCGATCCTCACCGAAGGGGGACACAGGATGCTGGCCAACTGGCTCGCTGTTTGTGGCGAAGTACAAAACAACGCTCTCATCGACAGGCTGGAGGCCCAGGTCGCGGAGGCAGCTTCACCGCACGCGAGCGCATAGCGCCCGGCCCGGACGGTTTGCCCTACCGTCCCGGGATCCCCAAAATTCCTACGCTGATATTTATCGACTGATTGTTGGTGATTTCCGAACCTGCAGGCTCCAACTGGTTGACTACGCGACCTACGAGCGTCGGATCGAGTTGAGCCTGTCGAGTAGCAGAAATATCGGAGGTCGTTCCGATCCAGCCAGCTGCATCGAGGGCCGCCAACGCCTGTTCCGTCGTCATTCCGAGCAGGTCCGGCATCGGGATCTTGTCGCCATTGGACACGCGCAGTGTGATCGTGGAACCCTCCCCGACGCTGACACCGCCCGCCGGATCCGTCGAGACGACTTCACCCTTGGGCTGAGACGAGTCGATGTTCTGGATCTCGACTCGGAACCCTGCACCTTCGACGTTGGGCTGCGCCACCTCGACCTGCTGACCGACCACATCGGGAACACGGACCTGTGCCGGACCGCTTCCAAGGGTGATCCGCACCGGAGACCCGACGGTAATGCCGACTCCGGACGAAGGATTCTGCTCGACGACCTTGTCGAGATTTTCTGGCGTGGACGGGAGGCGTGCGACGCTACCGTCCAATTCGAGACCGAGTGCCGACAGCGCCTTAGCCGCCTGCGATTGAGTCTTACCGGTCAACTGCGGAACCTGGACCTGGTCCGGACCGGTGGAGACCTCTAAATTGACGGTACTTTGCGTGTCGACCTGGGCGCCTGCGCCTGGTCGGGAGGTGATGACGTTGCCCGACGCGACCTTCGGATCAGGCTTTTCCTGAATCGCGACGCGAAGGTCGACCTTTTGGAGCTTGGCCTGGGCGTCGGAGGAGGACATGTTGGACACGTCCGGGACGGCGACTCGGTCGGGACTCGAGCCGGGCCCCAACGCATACAGGAAGGCACTCACTATACCGACGACGACGATTGCAGCTACGGCCATCAGTGCGATGCGAACGCCGCGGCGTTTTGGTTGTTCCTCGTCGCCGCTGTGTCTGCGACCGCCATTCGACGGCGGTGAGTCCGAGGGGCGTGCATGCGAACCACCGGTAGGGGCTGATCCGTGAATCGTGGTGCGGTCCTCGTCATTCATGACCATCGGCGCGCTCGGCATGTGGCCGCCGAGCACTCGGACCAGGTCGGTGCGCATATCGGCAGCCGACTGGTATCGATTGGCCGGGTTCTTGGCCATAGCCTTGAGAATGATCGAGTCGAGTTCCCGGGGAATGTCCGGGTTGACACGCGACGGAAGCTCAGGATCTTCCTTCACATGCTGGTACGCCACGGCAACCGGGGAATCACCCTTGAAGGGAGGTTCGCCGGTGAGCACCTCGAAAAGTACGCAACCAAGTGAGTAGACGTCTGATCTCGCGTCGACCTTCTCGCCCCTGGCCTGCTCGGGTGAGAGGTACTGAGCAGTACCGATGACGGCCGCGGTTTGTGTCATCGGGCTGGAGCTGTCCGCGATGGCACGAGCGATACCGAAGTCCATGACCTTGACTGCGCCGGCATTGTTGATCATCACGTTCGCGGGCTTCACATCGCGGTGGACGATGCCGTTGCGATGACTGAAATCGAGGGCAGCGCACACATCGGCGATGACCTCCATCGCGTACCGAGGCGTCATGGGTCCCTCGCCGCGCACTATGTCGCGCAGCGTCATGCCGTCGACGTATTCCATCACGATGAATGGCAGGGGCCCGGCTTCGGTTTCGGCCTCACCGGTGTCGTAGACGGCGACGATAGCCGGGTGATTCAGGGACGCGGCATTCTGAGCCTCGCGTTTGAATCGCTCGTAGAACGTCGGGTCACGCGCAAGATCTGCCCGCAAAATCTTGACCGCTACGTCGCGATCGAGCCGACCGTCGCGCGCCAGATGCACCTCGGACATCCCACCGAAGCCGAGAATCTCGCCCAGCTCGTAGCGGGAAGAAAGCATGCGGGGAGTCGTCATCGCTGTCCTTGTCGATCAGGGTCGA
>JBBSSG010000093.1:0-14639 GCA_038242295.1 Mycobacteriales bacterium
AGCCGTCATCGATCGTCAGCCTATAGCGTCGGCCAAGGAGCTACCCCCCGAGATCCGGCGTTTCGACGATAACGTCCGCCGTGATAGTTCCCTCCTGCATCGGGCTTCCGTTGACGACGACGAGGGATCCGACCTTCAGCGCCGAAATGTCGAACCCGGACAGCGACAAAATTTGGGTTTGCGGAGTAACAAGAACAGTGACGGGCGCTCCGTCGATCCCGTCGATCCGAAGTGTGGAGCCGTCGATCGAGGCGATGGTGCCGAGCGCGGTGCCGGTGCCGCCGAGGAATTCAGGTATCCCGCCAGGCACGAGACCACCCGGCATCGACGGTTGCGCTCCCGGAGATTGCTTCGGCGGCAGTGTGAGCCGTGGGGCAATCGTTGTCGGAACAGGACGAGTAGCACCGGGCGATGCCGAGGTTCTCGGATCGGGCTTCTGGTTGCTCACGACGAAGATTCCCGCAAGTACGACGACAGCGAGCGCGGCCAACGCAACCAGCGCGACAATCCACTTCTTGGACGAATCTGGTCCCGTCCCTGCCGGACCGGGTCCCGGAACTTCTCCAGTGGCATAGGCCGGGTCACCGGCGTACGGGGGCGGCGGAGATCCATATTGCGGATTTCCATATTGCGGGGCCCCATACTGCGGATTTCCAAATTGCTGAGTAGCCGCGTACTGCTCATTTGCTGCGTTGTGCTGATTCGGATCGTACGGAGGCAGCGCCTGAGTGGGGTTGGGCTGCTGGAGGCCCGGCTGCTGGGGGTACCCGAACTGCTGAGTCGGCTGATCCGGGTACGGCGGGCCTTCCGGATACGGTTGGGTTCCCTGGTACTGCGGGCCACCTGAATAAGCCTGACCACCTGGAAACTGCGGTCCACCTGGATATTGCGGTCCACCTGCAGGCGACTGCCCGCCTGGGTAAGCCTGACCGCCGGGATACTGCTGCGCCCCGGGGTAGGGCCCGACGTCCGGCAGGGGTCCCGAATCAGGGTATTGCTGCCAGGCCTCGGTGGGGATCTCGGCGTCCGGCGTATCGGGCGGGGGGTTTGCCGTGCCGTCGCCCGACGACGTCTCGCGCGGATCATCCGAGTTAGTCATGTCAACGACCCTACGTCCACGTGCGGGGCCCACAGGTCACAGCCGGTGGGCCCGGCACGTTCTGGGTTACTAGCCGAGCACCAGAGATTCCCCGTTTTCGCTGACGCCGACCCGGACAGCGTCACCATCACGGATATCGCCTGCGAGCAGCAGTTTTGCCAATTGGTCACCGATCGCCTGCTGGATCAGCCTGCGGAGAGGCCGCGCGCCGTAGAGCGGGTCGTAGCCGCGCGAGGCCAGCCACATTTTCGCCGCCGCGGACACGTCGAGTGTGAGCCGCCGGGCAGCAAGACGCCTGGCCAACTGGTCGAGCTGGATGTCGACGATCGACTCGAGCTGCTCCTCGGACAAGACGTCGAATACCACGACGTCGTCGAGTCGGTTGACGAACTCCGGCTTGAACGCCCGCCGGACAGCATCCATGACCTGCTCTTTGTCGCCGCCAGCCCCGAGGTTCGAGGTGAGGATCAAGATCGTGTTTCGGAAGTCGACGGTACGACCCTGACCATCGGTCAACCTGCCCTCGTCGAGTACGGCGAGCAGGATGTCGAATACGTCCGGGTGCGCTTTCTCGACCTCGTCGAACAGCACCACCGTGTACGGGCGTCGTCGAACAGCCTCGGTCAGCTGGCCACCGGCTTCGTAGCCGACATAGCCGGGAGGCGCACCGACCAACCGCGCGACAGCATGCTTCTCGCTGTATTCGCTCATGTCGATTCGGACCATGGCTCGTTCGTCGTCGAACAGGAAGTTCGCCAGCGACTTCGCGAGTTCGGTCTTACCGACACCGGTCGGCCCCAGGAAAAGGAAAGAACCTGTCGGACGGTTGGGATCGGCGACGCCTGCGCGGGCCCGTCTGACTGCGTCGGACACTGCCTGCACGGCCTCGCGCTGTCCGACGACACGCTTGCCTAGTTCGTCCTCCATTCGTAGGAGTTTCTCGGTCTCACCTTCGAGCAGTCGACCTGCCGGGATGCCCGTCCACGCTCCGACGACATCGGCGACATCGTCTGGTCCGACCTCTTCCTTGAGCATGAGCCCGTCCTGGGCGGGCGAGGAATCGGTCTTGGCTGCGAGCTCCTTCTCCAGAGTCGGAATCCGGCCGTAGCGCAGCTCCGCCGCCTTCCCCAGATCGCCGTCTCGCTCTGCGCGTTCGGATTCTCCGCGCAGGTTCTCGAGCTCCTCTTTGAGAACGCGCACAGAGTCGATGGCCGTCTTCTCGTTCTGCCAGCGAGTGCTCAACTGGTTGAGCTTCTCCTGTGAGTCGGCCAATTCGGCACGCAGCTTCTCGAGCCGAGCTTTCGACGCGTCGTCGGTCTCCTTCTGGAGTGCCATCTCCTCGATCTCGAGGCGGCGCACAGCACGTTCCACCTCGTCGATCTCGACGGGACGTGAGTCGATCTCCATGCGCAGTCTCGACGCGGCCTCGTCGACCAGGTCGATTGCTTTGTCCGGCAGGAAACGTGAGGTGATATAACGGTCGCTCAGGGTGGCAGCAGCGACGAGCGCGGAGTCGGTGATCCGCACACCGTGGTGCACCTCGTAGCGCTCTTTGAGTCCGCGCAGAATGCCGACGGTGTCTTCGACCGTGGGTTCGCCGACGTAGACCTGCTGGAATCGACGCTCCAACGCGGCGTCCTTCTCGATGTACTTGCGGTACTCCTCGAGCGTTGTCGCGCCCACGAGGCGCAGTTCACCGCGGGCGAGCATCGGCTTGATCATGTTGCCTGCATCCATCGCGGACTCACCGGTGGCCCCGGCCCCGACGATGGTGTGGACCTCGTCGATGAACGTGATGACCTGTCCGGCGGAGTTTTTGATGTCATCGAGAACAGCCTTGAGCCGTTCCTCGAATTCACCGCGATACTTGGCGCCCGCGACCATCGAACCCAGATCGAGAGAGACGACGGTCTTGCCGCGCAGGCTCTCCGGGACGTCGCCGGCGATGATGCGCTGCGCAAGTCCTTCGACGATGGCGGTCTTGCCGACGCCGGGCTCACCGATGAGCACCGGGTTGTTCTTGGTACGGCGCGAGAGAACCTGCACTACACGGCGAATCTCGGTATCGCGGCCGATGACGGGATCGAGCTTGCCCATCCGGGCCTGGGCGGTGAGATCGGTGCTGTACTTTTCGAGCGCCTGATAAGTGCTCTCGGGATCTGCGCTGGTGACGCGAGCACTACCGCGAACAGCCTGGAAGGCGTCACGCAGCTCGTTCGAGCCGGCGCCACGCCCGGCGAGGAGCTTCGCCACGTCGGATTCGCCCGTCGCGAGGCCGACCATCAGATGCTCGGTGGAGACGAACTCGTCGTCGAGCTCGGTGGCGAGGCCCTGAGCTGCAGTGATAGCGGAAAGCGCTTCGCGTCCGAGCTGCGGGGTGGTTGTCGCTCCGGTTGCTGAGGGTAGGCGATCGACCAGTTTCTGCGCTTCGTTGTGCACCGCCGCGGGGTCGACACCGACAGCCTTCAATAGGGGTGCGGCGATGCCGTCCGTCTGATCCAACAGCGCCACCAACAGATGCGCCGGACGGATGTCTGGATTTCCTGCCGCGGACGCGGCCTGGAGAGCTGCACTGAGCGCGGCCTGCGTCTTTGTGGTGGGAGTAAAACTGTCCACGGTCACCTTCTTCCAAATGGTCGGCGTGCTGACACTGGGTGCAACCCTACCGAAGTTGAGTCTGTTCCGCTCAACTTCAAATTTTGCTCCAGCTCAGCGTCGCATCAGCCCACGAGAAGTCGCAGTAGCAACGGCAGAAGTTCGCGAATCCACGCCCAATTTCGTGTAGATATGGGCGAGATGAGACTTGACGGTGGCCTGGCTCAAGAACAGCTGGCGGCTGATCTGCAGATTGGAATTCCCGGACGCCACCAATTGCAATACCTCGATCTCGCGCAGGGTCAGGGCGTTGTCCGGGGTCCGCATCCGATCCATCAACCGCGAGGCAATCGAGGGCGCAAGCGCCGACTTTCCCGCGGCCGCGGTGCGAACCGCAGCAGCGAGTTCGTCGGGCGGTGCATCTTTGAGTAGGTATCCCGCCGCACCGGCCTCGACGGCAACAAGAATGTCGGCGTCGGTGTCATACGTGGTCAACACCAGTACGTGCGGCGCGTCGCGACGAGCGGTGATGACCGCAATGGCCTCCGCACCATGCATTCCCGCGCCGAATTGCAGGTCCATCAGCACCACGTCGAGGTCGAGTTCGGCAGACAGTTCGATAGCCTGCTCGGCTGTCGGCGCCTCGGCAACTACCTGAAAGTCCGGTTCGGTTTCCAACACCGCCCGCAACCCGGCGCGTACCACGGGGTGGTCGTCGGCCAGCAGAATGCGAATCATGGATGTACCTCCAACGGCAACGTGACGGCGATCGCAGTTCCTCCTCTGAGCGCGGTCTCAACCACCATCGTGCCGTCCAAGGAGCGAGCGCGTGCCCGCATTCCCGGCAGACCGAATCCTCGGTTCGCGTCGAAGGTGAGTGAGCCGGGATCGAAACCCACACCATCGTCGACCACATCGAGTGCCACTTCGGTGTCCATGTAGCTCAGCGTCATCGCTACGCGGCTGGCGGCACTGTGCTGCAGAGCGTTGCCGAGCGCAGACTGCGCGATCCGCAACAGGGCAACCTCGTGCGCTGTCGGCAACGACACCTCCGTACCGGACAGCGTCCAATCGATCGTCGGGCCGCCGGACTCGACGACAGTGGCGCACAACCGCTCCAACGCAGCCGGTAGTGAACCATTCTCGAGATCGGAGGGAGTGAGAGCGCGAACGAAACGACGCGCCTCCTCCAGATTGCTCACTGCAGTCTCCCTCGCGTGGACCACGTGTCCTCTCGCTTCGTCCGGCCGGCTGGGAAGCAAGCGTTCCGACGCACGCAGCAGCAGTTGGATACTCGAAAGTCCCTGAGCCAAGGTGTCGTGAATTTCGCGGGCCAGGCGCTCGCGTTCGGCGAGCGCCCCGGCCGCATGCTCGGCTGCGGCGAGTTCGCCGCGGGCCGCAGTGAGCTCCTCGATGAGCCTGGCTCGCTCTTCGCTCTCGCGATAGAGCGCGTCATAACCGAGCACGACGGCCACTGCAACGGCCGCTCCCAGTGCCGGTCCGATCACGGCACCGACCGTCAGCCCGCCCAGGTGCCACGAGAATCCGGCGATGGCCGCGACCGTAGTCGTCACCACCGCCGCCAAGCCCCACCTCGTGGACAGCAGATGAAGCTGCAGAAAGAACAGAGGAAACGCGACGTAGACGGCCTCCGGGCTCACCACGAGCAACGCGATCCAAACGAGCCCTACGGCAAACAGCCATTGCGCGGCCACCGACTTGGATGCGGCTACCCGCGGCCACATCGCGCCTGCCGTGTACACCGCGCCGAAGATCACCGCGATGACAACGACCGCCGCCGTATGGGGCGAACGGTCCAGTGCTGCTCGCACGATCGAGAGCGTCACCAACGCAGCCAACATCAGATGTAGACAACCGCGCAGTATGCGCATGAGTGGGGTGAGCGACGACGGATCCATAGCCACCCCAGGTTATCGAGGTCCGCTGCCTCCTCGCATCGGCCGAAAGGTGTACTCGTCGCTACCCCTTACGGCCTCATCCAGGCAGTCTCTCGGTCGATGCCGAATCCTCGCCGCCGGGCGAGAGTTGTTTGCAGGCGCTGGAGAACCCGATCCGGCGGCTCTCGAGGAGAGGCAAGCAAAGAAGTGTTCGTCGCGTGGAGAGATTTGAAGTTCGCCAAGGGACGGTTCGCCCTGATGGGCACCGTCATCATTTTGATCACCATGCTGGTCGGCTTGTTGTCCGGGCTCACTGCCGGCCTGGGCAAGGAAAGCACCTCCGCCATCACTGGCCTGTCCGCGGACCGTGTGGCTTTCTCTGAGCCCGCCGAGGGAAACTCTGTGTCGTTCACGGACTCCACTGTCACAGAATCCATGTGGCAACAATGGTCGAGCGTCGACGGAGTCGAACGAGCCGACCCGCTCGGCATCACCACCACCAAGGCCGAGGCCGGCCCACGCAGCGCCGCGATCTCTGCCTTCGGTGTGCAACGAGGCTCGGCCCTGGCACCCGAATCGGACCGCATCGCTGCTGGAACTGCTGTGCTGTCGACTTCCGCTGCGGACGAGCTCGGCGTGAGCAACGGCGACACCTTCGTCCTCGGCGGGCAGCAACTCACCGCCGCAGCGATCGAGGGTGACGCGTCCTACAGCCACACCCCGGTGATCTTCATAGATCTCGGTGCCTGGCAGACCCTCACCGGCGGCTCGTCCGGAGGCCCACTTTCAGCCACCGTGATCGGATTGACCACGGTCGACGGCGTCGACCTCGCCGCAGCCGACGGGCGGATCGGCACCGACACCGTGACCACGTCCGACGCAAAGTCCGCAATCGGTTCCTACACCTCGGAGAACGGGTCGCTTCAGCTGATGCGCGGCTTTCTGTTCGCAATCTCCGCGCTCGTCATCGGCGCGTTCTTCACCGTCTGGACCATCCAACGCAGCGGCGACGTCGCCGTACTCAAAGCCCTCGGGGCATCTACCGGCTACCTGCTGCGAGACGCGCTCAGCCAAGCCGTCGTATTGCTTACTGCTGGCGCGGCCATCGGAACTGCTTCGGCTGCCGGCGTCGGTGCACTGGTCGGCGGAACGGTCCCGTTCGTACTGGACGTCGGCACCGTGACTCTGCCCGCATTGATCATCATCGTCCTCGGCGCACTCGGCGCCGGGCTGTCGATAAACCGCATCACCTCCGTCGACCCACTCACCGCACTAGGGAGCGCACGATGAGCTTGCATCTGACCGACATCACCCTCACCTACCCTGACGGTGACACCCGCCTGACCGCATTGGACAGCGTCGACCTGGACGTCGAAAAGGGCACAATGACAGCAGTCATCGGACCATCCGGTTCTGGAAAGTCCACTCTGCTCGCCGTTGCAGCAACCCTGATCACGCCCGACCAAGGACAGGTCGTCATCGACGGAGTGTCGACCGATTCACTCTCCCGCGGCGCCTTGACCACACTGCGGCGCAACAAAGTTGGCATGGTCTTCCAACAACCCAACCTGCTCCCCTCTTTGACCGCCGTCGAGCAGCTACAGGTGATCGCGCATATCAACGGTCACTCCCCACGAGCGGCGCGAGCAAAGGCGTTGGAGATGCTCGATTCCGTCGGGCTGAGCAAGGAAACCGAGAAGCGACCGAACCAACTGTCCGGTGGTCAACGTCAACGGGTCAACATTGTAAGGGCCATGATGAGTGACCCCGCCGTGTTGCTCGTCGACGAGCCCACGAGCGCACTGGACAAACCTCGGGGTGCGGCGATCCTGGACCTCATCACCACCCTGACACACCGCAACTCGACCGCTACGGTGGTGGTCACTCACGACATGGCGCATCTATCCGCGATGGACCACGTCGTCGAGATCGTCGACGGACGTCTGCGGACCCCGATGAAGAGCAATGCCTGATCCAGCGAGGTCGACCACGTAGCCTCAGTTCGTCTACTTTGGTAGGCGTCTACAGGGGTGGAGGTTGATCATGCAAGACGAACGAGCGGTCGCTCTGGTTCGCGCTGATTTCAAATCCGTCCTGACCGCCGAGGACGGGCCGGACCGGCTGGCGCAATCATTCTTTGCGCATCTCTTCGCACAGAACCCGGATTTTCGTGCATTCTTTCCGGTGTCGATGAGAAAGCTTCGTCGACATTTCATTCTCGCCTTGAACTACATCTTCGAAAATCTCGACAAGCCCGACCGGGTAGAACCTTTTTTGGAGCAGCTCGGACGCGATCACCGCAAGCATGCGATCACCGGTGCGCACTTTCGTGCCGGCGGCTCTGCTCTAATCGCCGCTTTTCGTGGCTTCGTGAGTACCGAGGCGTGGACGGATGAAGTCGAAGCATCATGGACCGCGACCCTCGATCTGATCATCGAAGGCATGGCGGTAGCGGCGGACAACGACAAGCTGCCACCGTACTGGGGCGCGACCGTCGTCGAACATCACCGGGTGCTCGACGATCTCGCGATCATCCGACTCAAGGTTGACGGCGCGATTCCCTATTACCCAGGCCAGTACGTCAGCGTCCGGATTCCACAACGCCCCAATCTGTGGCGATACCTCTCGCCGGCAATCCCGAGCAATCCGCAGGGAGAGATCGAGTTCCATGTTCGACGCGTCTCCGGGGGCTGGGTCAGCCCGGCGATGGTGTCGGAAGTGTCGGTCGGTGACAGGTGGTCGATCAGCCCACCGCTCGGCGGTATGGCCATCGACCGCAACAGCCCCGAAGACGTACTGATGATTGCCGGGGGCACTGGGCTCGCGCCCATGCGAGCACAGATCATGGAAATGGCTGGGCGCAGCAGAAATCCGCGCGTCCACCTCTTCGTCAGCGGGACGTATCCCTGCGATTTGTACGACGTGGAAACTCTTTGGCAACTCTCGTTGTCAAATCCGTGGTTGACAGTGGTTCCGGTAACCGAGGCGTTCGAGGATCCGTGGTGGCACGCCGGTCCCACAAGTGAGCTTCCGTGGGGAATGCACCATCAGTTGTATGGCCGCATCGGCACCGTCGTAACTGAATTCGGCGCCTGGGCGGATCGACAGATTCAGATTTCCGGATCCCCGTCGATGGTGCGCGTCACGCTGTACGCACTGCAGAAGGCCGGAACTCCGATGCGGAACGTGCAGCACGATCCGCTGCAGTAGGGTCCGCACTCACCTGCGCTTAGATCTGACGGTCCTGCCAGTACGGGTCTCGCAACTTTCGTTTGTACAACTTTCCGTTCGGATCCCGGGGCAATTCCTCGATGTAGTCCACCGACTTCGGGAGCTTGAATTTTGCCAGGCGCGTGCGGGCGAACCCCAAGATCTCCTCGGTCAGTTCACCGCTGGGCTCGACGCCTACCTCCGGCTGCACGACGGCCTTGATCTCCTCACCCCAATCCTCATGAGGTACACCGAAAATCGCGATATCGGCGATCTTGGGATGGGTGATCAGCTCGCACTCGATCTCGGCGGGATAGATATTGACTCCCCCGGAGATGATCATGTCGGATTTGCGGTCACACAGGAACAGGTAGCCGTCCTCGTCGAGGTATCCGATGTCGCCCGTCGTGAACAGATCACCGACGCGGGCCTCCTCGGTCTTCTTCTTGTCGTGGTGATACTCGAAGCTCGAGCCGAGCATGCGCATATAGACCTGGCCCGGCTCTCCCACTGGAAGCTCAGCTCCGTCGTTGCCGAGCACCGTCACCACCGAGTTCGGCCAGGCCATACCCACCGATCCTGGCTTGCGGAGCCATTCCTCTCCAGAGATGACGGTCCCGCCGCCCTCGGTCGCGGCGTAATACTCCGTCACTACCGGGCCCCACCACTCGAGCATGCGACGCTTCACCTCCAGCGGGCATGGGGCAGCGCCGTGGATCATGGCGCGGAGCGAGGAGACGTCGTACTTGTCTCGCGTGGCTTCCGGCAACGCCAATAGCCGGTGGAACTGTGTGGGCACCATGTGACTGTGGGTGACGAGATGCCGGTCGATCAGCGCCAGCATGTCCTCAGGGTCCCACTGGTCCATCAGAACTACCCTGTGGCCCAATTGAATCGAGATCACGACGAAGTTCAGCACGCCGGTGTGATAGAGCGGCGATCCGCAGATATGGACATGGTCGTCGAACGCCTTGATACCGAATATTGCGAAGAATCCGCTCGATGCTCGCGGGACCAGGTCGGGGTCTGCGCCGGTGAGTGGACGCCGGACCCCCTTGGGCTTGCCGGTCGTGCCCGAGGTGTACAGCATCGGACCACCCGCAGTGCGAACCTCCGGGCGCTCCTCGGACGCGCCGAGAGAGTGAAGGGGCGTGAAGCCCTCGATCGGACCGACGGAGAGCCGATTCTCGACGCCCGACTCGTTGGCTGCCAGGGATGCGGCCTCGGCGAACCGATCGGAGGCGACGAAGACTTTCGCCTCGCTGTCCCGCAGGATGTACGCGACCTCCGGGCCGGTGAGATGCCAGTTGACGGCAACGATGAACAGCCCTGTCTGGAATGCGGCGAAGTAGAACGCAACGAGGTCCGCACTGTTGTGCAGCATCATCACGACGCTGTCGCCGGGCCTCAATCCCAGGTCTTGCAGTCCGCGTCCGTATTTGTTTGCCGCGGCTACCAAATCGCCGTACGAATGTTCGGCGCCGCTCGGATCGACCAAGGCGATCCGATCCGGCTCCTCCGCTGCGATGCTCCAGAATCCTGCAGCGCGAGTTTCCGTCCTGTCTTCGACCGTCATGCCACCCAATCTAGAACGTGTTCTACCGCTTGAGCAAGGATCCGAGTTTCCGAACTCGCTCCGGGGAGTTCGCGGTCACCAACAGCATCGTGACGCCGGCGTCCCCCCAACGCTTCACCTCGTCCCGAATATGGCCCTCGTTGCCGATGATCATCGTCTCGGCGACCATCTCGTCGGGTACCGCCGCGGCAGCCTCGTCCTTGCGGCCGGACTGAAAGAGTCGGCCGATCTCGGCGACCTCCGTCTCGTAGCCCATCCGCTCGTAGACCTGCGCGTGGAAGTTGACACTCTTGGCACCCATACCGCCGACGTAGAGCGCGATGGTGGGTTTGAGCTTGGCGATCTCCGCGGCGCGGTCGTCGGTGAGCACCACTTGGCACGTCGCCGCAACTTCGAAGTCCTTCCGCGTTCGGCGCGCTCCCGACCTAGCGAAACCCACGTCGAGCCATTCGTTGTACATCGGCGCGAGCCGCGGCGAATAGTAGATCGCGAGCCAGCCGTCGGCGATCTCGGCTGTGAGCGCAACGTTCTTGGGACCCTCCGCACCCAGCCAAATCGGCAGGTCCGCGCGCAGCGGATGAGTGATCGGCTTGAGCGGTTTGCCCAGCCCTGTGCCCGGGGAAGGGAGAGGGTAATGGGGGCCAGAACTGGTCACCGGGGCCTCGCGAGCAAGAACTTGCCGCACGATGTCGACGTATTCACGAGTTCGGGCCAGCGGTTTGGCAAACGGTTGCCCGTACCAGCCCTCGACGACCTGCGGACCGGAGACTCCGAGTCCTAGAATCGCTCGACCGCCACTGAGGTGATCGAGTGTGAGCGCATGCATAGCGCAGTTCGTGGGCGTCCTGGCCGACAACTGAGCCACGGAGGTACCGAGCCTGACGCGCTCTGTCTGCGAACCCCACCAAGCGAGCGGAGTGAATGCATCGGACCCCCAGGATTCGGCCGCGAAGATGGCGTCGAAGCCGGCCTCCTCCGCTGCGTCGACGAGTTCTCCAGTTCCTACTGGAGGTTGCGCGCCCCAGTAACCGAGCTGCAATCCGAGCTTCATTTTCAAGCCTTCCTCGAGGGCGGTCTTGCCACCATAATAAGAACCTGTTCTACTCAAAAATGTGACTATGGTGAATTCACCACTCAGCGCTCCTCTGAACAACGCCTTCGATTACACCCGCTCGGTCGGGCCGACAATCGGAGCATTTCTGACGGGCCTACGCGGCAAGCAAATAATCGGCGGTCGAGGAAGCGACGGGAGGGTGTACGTACCACCTCCCGAATATGACTCCGCCACAAAAGAGCCCATCACCGAGTTCGTCGACGTCGGGTCCTCGGGCACCGTGACGTCGTGGTCGTGGGTGCCCAATCCGTTCGACGGTCAACCTCTCGATCACCCATTCGCCTACGCACTGATCCGGCTCGACGGGGCCGATACATCGCTGCTCCACGCAGTCGACGCCATCTCTGCGGACAACATGTCGACCGGGATGGAAGTCCACGCGGTGTGGGCGGAGGCGCGAACCGGCGATATCCACGACATCGCCTACTTCGCGCCAGGCTTGGAGCCTGCGGACGCA
This sequence comes from Mycobacteriales bacterium, assembly GCA_038242295.1. Lineage (GTDB taxonomy): Bacteria > Actinomycetota > Actinomycetes > Mycobacteriales > Mycobacteriaceae > Rhodococcoides. Next base: position 11,950 of record JBBSSG010000093.1, read on the forward strand.
GAACAACCCGACGGGTCAGGCGTGGAGCCGGTTCGGATGATCACCACGCCCGTGCGGCTCGAGTACATGCATTCCGCGTCGGCCGAGGAAAGTTACTACCTCCGCGGTCTCGCCGAGGGACGGTTCATCGGCGGGCGAGCCGATTCCGAGAGCAAGGTCTACGTGCCGCCGCGCGGTGCGAATCCCACGGACGGTCGCCCGACGACCGAGCGGGTCGAACTCCCGGACCGTGGCATCATGACGACATACTGCATCGTCAATGTGCCGTTCAAGGGGCAGAAGATCAAGCCCCCGTACATCGCGGGTTACGTCCTACTCGACGGCGCGGACATCCCATTCCTGCATTTGATCCTCGAGTGCGATCCAGCTGATGTCCGAATGGGCATGCGCGTCGAAGCGAAGTGGAAACCCCGCGAGGAGTGGGGTTACACCCTCGAGAACGTCGAGTATTTTCGTCCGACGGGCGAGCCGGATGCCGCGTACGACTCCTTCAAGCATCACCTCTGAGAGGCGAGAAGAATGACCGATATCGCAGTGGTGGGCTTTGCGCAGGCACCGAACGTCGCCGAAACGCCGGGCACCACCAATGGCGTCGAAATGCTGGTTCCGTGTTTCCAGCAGCTGTATCAAGAATTAGGGATCTCCAAGTCCGACATTGGTTTCTGGTGCTCCGGGTCTTCCGATTACCTTGCGGGGCGGGCTTTCTCGTTCATTTCAGCTATCGATGCCATCGGGGCTGTCCCGCCGATCAACGAGTCTCACGTCGAAATGGATGCGGCCTGGGCACTCTATGAAGCCTGGATCAAGTTGATGACGGGCGAGGTGGAGACCGCGCTGGTCTACGGATTCGGCAAATCTTCGGCCGGAACACTGGCGAAAATCCTTGCACTGCAGCTGGACCCTTATCTGGTCGCTCCCCTGTGGCCGGATTCCCTGTCGATGGCCGGGCTCCAAGCGCGCGCGGGGATCGACGCCGGAAAGTGGGATGCGCGGGCAATGGCGGAGGTTGCGGTACGAAACCGCGCCAACGCACATCCCCTGGCCCAATTGTCCGGCGTCCTCGACGTCGAAGAGCTCCTGCGGACCGACTACATCGCCGATCCGCTTCGCGCCCATGACTGCGCTCCAGTGACGGACGGAGCGTCGGCGATCGTGCTCGCTGCTGGTGATCGCGCACGCTCGCTCCGCGAAAACCCGGCGTGGATAACGGGGATCGAGCATCTCATCGACTCCCCCAACTTCGGGGCACGGGATCTGACGACGGCGCCCTCGGCCTACAACGCGGCGTTGAAGGCGTCGGGCGGGGACCTCGCCACAATCGAACTGGCCGAGCTACATGCCCCGTTCACCCATCAAGAATTGATCCTGTCCGACTGGCTGCCGCACATTACGGCGGTCAACCCCTCAGGGGGCACGCTCGTGGGAAATCCGATGTTCTCCGCCGGTCTCGAGCGAATCGGCCATGCGGCCTCGAAGATCTTCGACGGCAGCGCCGGCCGCGTACTCGCACACGCAACGAGTGGTCCACTGCTACAGCAGAACCTGGTCGCCGTCATGGAGGGAAAATAAGTGAGTAAGCAACCCGCCGCGGTTTTGGGGACCGGCCAGACTCACTACGTCGCCAAGCGTCACGACGTCTCGATGTCCGGACTCCTGCGCGAGGCAATCGACCGGGCGATGGCCGACGCAGAGGTCGGCTGGGACGATATCGATGCCATCGTCGTCGGCAAAGCGCCAGATTTGTTCGAGGGCGTCATGATGCCTGAGCTGTTCATGGCCGACGCCATCGGTGCCACCGGCAAGCCGCTACTACGCGTCCACACCGCCGGTTCGGTAGGCGGCTCGACGGCCGTCGTGGCGTCGTCGCTGGTGCAGTCGGGGGTCCACAAGCGTGTCCTCGCCGTCGCCTGGGAGAAGCAGTCGGAGAGCAACGCCATGTGGGCCTTGTCGATTCCGGTTCCGTTCAACATGCCAGTCGGAGCCGGCGCGGGTGGCTACTTCGCCCCGCATATTCGCTCGTACATTCGTCGCTCGAATGCGCCTGATCACATCGGGGCGATGGTGGCGGTCAAGGATCGGCTCAACGGGAGCCGAAACCCATATGCGCATCTCAAGCAACCCGACATCACGCTGGAATCGGTTCAGGCGTCCCCGATGCTGTGGGATCCCATCCGCTACGACGAGACGTGCCCGTCGTCCGATGGAGCATGCGCCATCGTCATCGGCGACGAGGAGACCGCGCATGCACGAGAGGCCGACGGCAAAAAGGTCGCCTGGATACACGCCACGGCCATGCGCACCGAGCCGACGACGTTCTCCGGACGCGATCAGGTCAATCCCCAGGCAGGTCGCGATGCCTCGGCGGCGTTGTGGAAGGCCGCCGGGATCACCGATCCGCTCACGGAGATAGACGTCGCCGAGATTTACGTCCCGTTCTCGTGGTTCGAACCGATGTGGCTCGAGAACCTCGGCTTCGTGCCCGAAGGCCATGGGTGGAAACTCACCGAGGCCGGCGACACCGCAATTGGTGGCAGGTTGCCGGTCAACTGCTCCGGCGGCGTTCTGTCGTCCAATCCCATCGGGGCGTCGGGAATGATCAGGTTCGCCGAGGCTGCGATGCAGGTTATGCAGCGGGCGGGCGATCACCAGGTAGACAATGCCAAGAAAGCCTTCGGCCATGCCTATGGCGG
>JBBSSG010000094.1:0-14197 GCA_038242295.1 Mycobacteriales bacterium
GTGAGGCCGCGTCCGTTCAGCGGTGCTGCCTGCGCAAGTTCGACCATGTCGAAGGTGTGCGGATCGGCAGCGAGATACAGGCCGATGAACCCGAGCAGCAACGCCAGGGAACCGAAGAACGTGTAGAGGAAGAACTTCAGGGCAGCGCGTTGGGAGTTCCCATGACCCCAACCGGCAATGACGAAGTACATGCCCACGATCGACAGATCGAAGAAAACGAAGAAGATCAATAAGTCTTGGGCAGCGAACAAGCCCAGACACGTCGTCTGCAGCGCCAGGAACAGCCCGGCTTGCCCGCGTGGCCGATTTTGCTCGCGCAGCGCATAAATGGCGCAGGCGAAGAAGACAATGTTGGTGAGCACCACCATCGGCAGCGAGAGCCCGTCGAGCCCGACGTGATAGCTGCTGCGCACACTCGGTATCCACGGCACCTGCTCCTCGAACGCCAGTGCGTCGGCAGGAGCGGAGTAGCTGGCCCACAACCACACGGCCAGCCCCACTTCGGCGGCAGTGACCGCGACCCATCCCCACTGGGCCACGCGCTGGCCCAGAGCTGGGGTCATGGCGAACAGGACCGCCACCACCAGCGGGAGAAAAATAGTCAGACTGAGCACGTTCACCTCACGATCAGAACAAGCAGGACAGCCGCGGCCAGGAAGACGACGGCGAGAACGTAGTACTGGTGAACTTGACCGGTCTGGACTGTGCGTGCGAGAGACCCCAACCGCCGCACCTGCCGGGACAGGCCCTCCACCCCGCCGTCGACGCTCCGATCATCGAATCGCGCCGCTCGCTCGCCCGCACGTACCGTGACCACGGAGATAGTGGAAACGAAGCCGTCGACGCTCCCATCATCGAATCGCGCAGCGCGACCTCCCGCGCGTACCGCTGCCGCTGCGGTCGCTGTGACCACGCGGTCGATGCCGTGGTCGTCGAATCTGGCCAGCGCGGCTGCGGCGGCGAGCACCGGACGAACCACCACGAGGTGTGCGGCTTGTTCGAGACCGAGCCATGTGGTCAACCACGACGGCTCGGGCACCGGGAATCGCCAGACCAGCAGCAGCACAACCACTGCAAGCACCGTCGACGCCGCCAACTCGAGGACACTAGGGGCAGGCGGCGCGGGGAGTCCGACCGCGTCGGTGATTGGCGCCAGCAGGGACGGGAAGGTCAGTACCCCGAGTACCGCAGCGCCGACAGCAAGTGGGAAAAGAGGGGCCTGTTGCCACACCGAGATCCGGCGGGTGCCGACTCTCTCACTGTCATAGGTCGGTTTCGCAGCGGGCGCAGACCAGACGAACACCAACGCTTTCCCTGCGTAAGCCGCGGACAGTCCCGCCGCCGCCAACCCGACGACATACAACGCGGGCCGGTCCACTCCGGCAGCGGCGAGCACTTGATCCTTGGTGGCCCACAACGACAATGGCGCCACCCCCGCCAAACTCACAGCCGCGATGGTGAACACGGCACCGGTCACCGGCCAACGCCGCGCGGCTCCACGTAGCTCGCTCAATTGTTTGGTGCCCAGCGCCGTGAGCCACGCGCCGGCGACCAGGAACAGCAGCGACTTGGTTGCCGCATGTGCGACCAACTGCGCCGCGCCTCCCGCCACTGCCCCAAGTCCCGCAGCGAAAACCACAAATCCGAGCTGGGCGGCAGTCGAGGCAGCCAACAGCTGCTTGAGGTCACGCTGCGCGACCGCGACAGCACCGAAAATCAACGCCGTGCCGACTCCGATCCACGCCGTCGTGTGCGCTGCCCACCCCGTCGCCTGTAGTAGCGGCGAGACGCGGAGCAGCAGATAACCGCCCATGGCGACCATCGCCGCCGAGTGCAACAGAGCACTGACCGGGCTTGGCCCGACCATTGCCCGGGAGAGCCAGAAGGTGAACGGTACCTGCGCCGATTTACCCAGTGCAGCAACCAGAATCCCGGCGGCCACGACGTCGCGGAACCCCGGCGGCAGCTGCGCAAAGCTATCGAAGGACAACGTGCTCCCGGCAGCCAGCGCTGCACCCGCCGCCAGATAGAGGCCCAGATCGGCGGTGCGGGTGGTCAGAAATGCGGTGAGCCCAGAAGATACGCGATCTGGGGCGTTCCAAAAAAAGCCGATCAGCGCATACGACGCCGCGCCCATCAGCTCCCATGCGAACAACAGAGCGGGCAGCGTGGTGGCCGTTGCGGTGATCATCACCGCAGCGATGAACAACAACATCAGCCCGTGGAAGCGGGCCCGCGGAGTCACCGGCTCGGCTGCCGCGTAGATCAGAACTAGCAGCGACACCGCGGCGATCGCAAGAACGATCAGCGCCGAGAGGCCGTCCACCGCCAATCCGAAAGTGCTGCCGGCAATGAAGGGCACCGACACTGCCGGCCGGCCAACCGCCACTGCCACCGCTGCCGCCAGCGCAAAGACCGACACTGCCGAGGACAGCGGGAAAGCGAAGCGTTCGACCCGTCGCCCTCCAAGACACAACAGAGCACCGGCCACCGCGGGCACGAGTACCAACGACCACAGCAACGTGGTCACTGCGACAGGTCCGTCGCCATGTCGGTCATATCGGCACCGCGCGCCCGGTGATAGAGCAACGCGACCGCGAATCCCATAGCCATCTCGACGGTCATCGCCGCGAGCACCACCAGCAGGAGAACTTGGCCCTCGGGTAGGGGGGCGAGGTACCACCACATCGCGGATGCGGCCAGGATGACGCCGTTGATCATCAGCTCGAGGCCCATCATCACCATGACGACGACCTGTTGGGACAGTGCGCCGTAGAGTCCGATCGCGAACAAGGCGGCAGCCGCGACTAATACTGTCTGCAGGGTCATCGACCCACTCCTCCGGGGCGGGGATCTTGCGCGGGGCGCTGCCTAAGGTCGTCCCCGAACCGTTGGTACCGGCCGCGGTCGACGGCGAGGACGATGCCGGCCACGATCGTCGCGAACAGCACGGCACTGATCGAGATCATCACCAGCATCTGCGGTCCCATGATTGCCTCGCCCAGCGCTTCGGTCCGCTCCGATCGTGGCTCTGGTGCGCTGCGTTGCCCGGTGGGCCAGGGGGCCAGCATCGCGCCCGCTGTCAGCGTGAGAAACACCGCCACGGCGATGCCCACAGCACCTCGTTTGTTGTGCACCATGCTCATCGGCATCAATGCGGGGTTCATCCCCATCAGCATGATCATGAATATCGCCATGATGGCCATCTCCATCACCATCATCAGGACGGTGATGATGCCGACGTAGTCCAGTCGCAGCAACAACACGGCGCAACCGACCGCAACGAACGACACCGCCAGCGCGTACGTCGCGCGGGCCATGGAATCGACGCGGAACACCACCGCGCCGGCCACTATCGCAACGCCGGCGAACAGCCAAAACGCGATGGACTCTACAACCGAAGGATCGGGAACACGCACGGTTCAACCCCTTACTGCGACGACGACGGATACGAGGAGAACTTGCAGCAAAGCCATTGGCAGCAACACCAGCAACCCGACCTCGGCGAACCGATCGGGCCTGACAGTGGGTAAGTGTCGACGCACGCTGACGAACGCAGCCAGCAAGAATGCTGTCTTGGCCAGCGTCCACGCCCACGGGGGCAGGACAGGGCCGTCGCCTCCGCCGAGGAACAGCGTGACTGCGAATCCGGCCCCCGAGGCCAGCAACGCGTAGCGACCGACGAGCAGCAACAACCGGTCCACACCGGACAGTTCGCTCAGCACCCCGCCGGCGATATCGGTGCCCGCAGCCGAGGAGAACGGCCCCCACACAGAGAAAGCGATCACGCCCAGGCAGAAGACGAGGAAGGCCACCGGCATCCACACCACGAACCACAAGTCCTGCTGTGCCGAGACGACGTCGCCCAGTCGCAGGCTGCTAGCGGCGACAGCCGGCGCGGTGAGTGCAAACATCAACGGCAGTTCGTACGAGAGAGCCTGGGCGAGAAAGCGATAGCCGCCGATCAGAGCGTGAGCGCTGTTTGCGCCCCATCCTGCCAACCACACTAACGCCCAGATGATCACATCCATGGTGTTGAACCAGACGATGCCGATAGACAGGTCGGCCACCGTCCACTGGCCCAACGGTAGGACCACGATTTTCAACATCGCAACAATGACCAGGCCGCCGCCGCCGATGCGCCACAGCAGTAGGTCTGCCGATACTGTGCGCCGCCGCCGTTGGCGCATCAATCGCGCTACTTCGTCGAAAGGGGCCGAGAAACCGCCCCGCACCGGTACTTTGATAGCTCGCCGCGCGAGCACCCCGTCGAGGCAGACGGCGCCAGCGGCCAGTGCAAGCAGCAACGGCGCGGCAAGCAACGTCCACGCCGGTCCGATCTGAACGATGTCAGGCATCAGTAGCACCGTGTCTTGCATCGGGATGCAGGGCCAACCCTGCCACCACCATCCGTGCAGACGCCAGATCGAGACCGGTGACGAGTGCGCCGAGGGTGCCGAGTTCGTCGATGGAAAGGGAGGGTGTCGGTGCGGGGAGGCCATCGAGTACGGCTACTGCACAGGAAAGCCACCGCGCGGGCAGGGTGAACACCTCTACAGTCGTCCCGGCGGTTCCGGGCACAGTGATTCCGCGAAGAGACCATCGAAGGATCCGGTTGCGAGCGACCCGAGCAGCAAGTGTGTCTAGGTCTCGGACACAACGATGCGACGGTGCGTCGCCGAGCAGGCAATCGCGGATCTGCCGTGCCGCGGCGGCCGCCGCATCCCACCCCGCCGCCGACAACAAGCGAGCAGCGTCATCGCAATATCGTGCCGCCGTCCACCGCCGATCCGGGTAGTCGGCGTCATTGTCATCGGATTCACTGCGCGCAGCGGGCGAATCCAGCCACCGGGCATCGGCTTCTTGGATCACATCACCCTGCAGCGTGCACTCGAGCACCAGCCCGGCCGGCCAGTGTGGCAACACCGGGCCGAGCGGCACGTGCAGGACATCGAGGTCGAGACCGTCGATATCCGGCGCACTGTCGGCCAGCGCGATACCGTCCGGAGACATGTCCATCTCCATCCCGCCCCCGTTGTCGCTGTTCCTGTCTTCGTTGTCGTCGTTGTGGTTCATGGAACCGTCATCCTCGGAGCCGTCACCGTGCGCCATCTCCATCGAGGCGTGATCGTCGAGACTGGGGGAGCCGGTGCGGCGGTATCGAGCCTCGGAGCGCTGACTCCGGTCGTCGAGAAGCGCACGCATGGCCGACTCCAACGCTGGGGCGACGTCGAGACTCGACTGCGCTGACACTCGGGCTCGGGGGCCGGGCATCTGTTCCCATACATGGTCCATCACCGCCTGCAGCTCGGAGCCCGGTGCACCACAGCTCAGCAGTACATCGGCGTCGGCCGGCGACGTCGCAAGCTGCCACCCACGCCGTAGTACGGCAGCTTCGGTCAACATGCGGGTTCGCCGCGAGCCTGCAGCTTCGATCACGAGAACATGCGCCACGCGAACCGCCCTCCCGGCCAGCAACGTTCTCAGACCCACCGAAGTGCTCCTTCGCGCCAAGCCCAGACAACGCCGACCATCAGTACACCGAGGAAAATGAACATTTCGACGACCGCGCCTATGCCGACCTGCGCGACGACCACGGCCCAGGGATACATGAAGAGCATCTCTACATCGAAAGCGAGGAACAGCACCGTCAGCGCATACCAGCGCGCGTGATAGCGAGACAGTGCATGCTCGCGGGGATTGAAACCAGAGAGAAACGGCAGCGCGGTCAGCGGGGCCGAGGCGATAGCGCTCGCTCGAGCCAGCACATACACCAGGCCAACGCCGAACAGGGACAGAATCAACATTGCGAACGCGCCCCAGTATGCGCCCACGTATCTCAGTTCCTCCCTCGACCATCACGCAATCAGGTCCGCCAGCAAATGTCGTTCAGCGTCGCGGTTCCGTTAATCGAGTAGGCCGACCCAATTTTGCGAAGAATACCCATCCGTCAATTCGACATGCGGACAAATTGATTGGATCTTCAGAATGGGAGCATCGCCCTGACCATGGCGCGCATGAGAACGCTCTCGGATATGCGTTGTGCGCTCTTCGCGCCGCCGCGGACCCGACGGCGCGATGGATCAGTCGGCGGTCAGGTGGTAGTCGCCGGCCTCGTCGAGGGCGGCCGCAACTTGTTCACGGGTAAGCGACGTCTCGGAGTCGACGGATATCGTCGAGCGACCACCGGCGACGAGATCGACTTCGACGCGGTGAACGCCGTCGATTGCTTCGAGTTCGGTGGCGACCGCGCCGACGCAGTGCCCGCAGGTGAGGCCGGTAACAATGTACTGCTGGCCGGCAGCGCTCATGGGGTACTCCTTGGATTCGGTAGCTGTCTGTGGCTGCGATGTACCGCAGCCACAGCCGCAACCACCGCTCGGTGAGAGGTCGGTCAAGGTGAGGGCGGAAATGGATGTGTCGTTCATTGGACTCCGTTCACGCTCAAGTGGTACCCCCTGGGGGTATTCGAACAAAGCGAATTATACCCCCAGGGGGTACGTAGACGTCAAGGGTCTTTTCTCGACAAACGCCGGCATGCCATCGTGAGCGCCGCGCGGCGTCCGATCGCGGCTCGAGGTATCGATACTGCATGCTGGAGGCGTGGAGCTCACCTATAGCGAGATCGGCGGCACGCGTGGTCCGTTGCCGCTAGGTTTTCATCACGTCGAGAGGAGGGTCCGCATCGGTTCAGGTCGCCATGCTTTCGATAGCGCGGCGGCGGCGCTGATGAGGTGGGACATGCACCGCGGAGTAGGCCTGAGAGTGAATGCTTCGACGCCTGGCGTCGAGGTCGGATCGACGGTGGCGATGTCGCTTGGGTGGATCCGGATTCCATGTCGAGTCGTTTACGTTGTGGCGGAGCCGAATCAGGTCGGTTTCGCCTACGGAACGCTCACCGGTCATCCCGAGCAGGGAGAGGAATGCTTCATCGTCGAGTTCGACGACTCCGACGAGGCTGTCTATGCCGTGATCAGAGCTTTTTCCCGGCCGGGACGATGGTTCGTCAAGGTCGGCGGCCCACTCGGTCGTGTTGTTCAACGGGTGTTCACCGACCGGTATTTCACGGCATTACGCAAATCAGCCGCGGCCAACCCCATTTGAATAGTTCGGGAGCCCGAACTATATTCTCAGGGTCCTGAAAATTCTTGGTTTCGGCGGGAGTGATACTCATGTTTGCGCTCAAACGCCGGTCCGATCGGACGCCGTCGCGATTCAGATCGAGCTTTATACTGCTCGGTCCTGCATTCGTGGCGGCGATTGCCTACGTTGATCCGGGAAACGTCGCCTCGAATGTCAGTGCGGGTGCGCAGTTCGGATACCTGCTTGTCTGGGTGATCGTGGCAGCGAACGTGATGGCAGGCCTCGTTCAGTTCTTGTCCGCCAAACTCGGCATCGTCACCGGAATGACACTCCCGGAGGTCGTCCGGGAAAAGTCGAGCAGAACTGTGCGGCTTGCATATTGGGGTCAAGCGGAGGTCGTAGCGATGGCGACGGACCTCGCCGAAGTCGTCGGCGGTGCAATTGCCCTTTATCTGCTGTTCGAGCTACCGCTTCTGATCGGTGGGCTGATCACGGGTCTGGTGTCGATGCTTCTGCTGATGGTGCAGGATCGGCGGGGCCAGCGTCCCTTCGAATTTGTCATCCTGGGTTTGTTAGCGGTCATCGCTGTGGGTTTCCTTGCCAGCGTAGTCGTGGAACCCCCGTCGTTTTCCGCAGCTGCAGCAGGATTGATCCCGCAATTCGACGGTACAGAAAGCGTGCTGATCGCCGCTGCGATGCTCGGAGCGACCATCATGCCGCACGCGGTTTACCTCCACTCCGGACTCGCACGCGATCGCCACGGTCATCCCGAGGCCGGTCCAATGCGTCGGCATTTGCTGAAGATCACCCGCATAGACGTCGGATTGGCGATGGTGCTGGCCGGTGCAGTCAACATGGCGATGCTGTTGTTGGCAGCGACGACGCTCGGGGGCCGAGAGGGAGTCGATTCGATCCAGGGTGCCCATGCCGCAGTCGCGGACACCTTGGGGCCGGTAATCGCGCTGTTGTTCGCGGTGGGGCTGCTCGCCTCGGGTTTGGCCTCGACCTCGGTGGGGGCGTATGCGGGCGCGATGATCATGGATGGGCTACTGCGTAAGCGAATTCCAATTTTGCTTCGGCGAAGTGTGACACTCGTGCCCGCTCTCGCCATTCTTGCTGCTGGGCTCGACCCAAGTCGAGCACTCGTCGTCTCCCAGGTCGTTCTGTCCTTCGGCATCCCGTTCGCGTTGATTCCCTTGGTGCGGTTCACTTCCGACCGCGCTGTCATGGGCGAAGACGTCAACCGCCGGATCACTGCCTATGCGGCATGGCTTATCGCGGCTGTCATCGTTGTCTTGAACATAGCTTTGATCTACCTGACAATCGCGTGATTCAAGATGCTTCTCACAGCAGTTTTGTGGGAACGGCATCGGGGTAGGCACCTGCGAAACACAGTCGACTAGGGGGAGTAGAGATGAGCGAAACGACCTTTACCATCGGGCACGAGGAACTGGTGGTCCGTCAGCGGTGGGAAGTCGTCAGTATCGTCAACGATATTTTGATCGCTGTCTGGTTCATCATCGGCAGTATTTTGTTCTTCAGTGAGAGTACGACGACCGTGGGCACCTGGCTGTTCTTGGTTGGCAGCATCGAGTTGCTGATACGTCCGATGATCAGGCTCGCCCGACGCGTCCACGTGCAACGAGTCCGGCAGGACACTGTTGGCTCCGACAGTAGTTACGACTACTGACTGCGTTATCGATACTGGGAGCGTGGGACTGCGAGGTGGGGGCTATGAGCGCGACAACACGCGTCCGAGGGCGAGTGTTGCTGTGCGCAGCGCCGGAGCGAGAAGTTCGGGTTGGAAGGCCTCGGTCGGAACCGACACCGACAGAGCAGCGATCGGCTTACCTCCCAGCAATATCGGCGACGCCACGCAGCATCCGCCCTCGGACGCTTCCTCTCGTTCGATCGCCACGGCCGTACGTTTGATTTCGTCGAGTTGACGCGCGAGGATTTTCGGGTCGACGATCGAGTGCGCGGTGTACCGGCGGAGCGGACGTGAGAGCACCGCGTCACGCAGTTCGGGCGTCTCGAAAGCGAGGATTGCTTTGCCGACACCGGTGCAGGTGAGAGGGAGCTTTCCGCCGATCTGCGATGGCAGCGGCATGGCCACGTGCCCATGGATCTTCTCGACGTAAACGACGTCCATCTGATCGCGCACCGCGAGATGAACGGTCCGCTCCGTCACCGCGAACAGATCCTGCATGAACGGCATCGCCGCTGACCGTAGTCGGTGCTTGACGGCAACTCGTTCGCCGAGTTGGAACAGCGGCATTCCCAGTTCGAACGTAGTCTTCGTCCTGGTGAGCCATCCGAGGTCGGCGAGGTCGACCAGAAGCCGGTGGGCGGTGGACCGGGCGAGCCCGGTGCGCGTGCACACCTCGGCGAGGGTCAGTGGGGTCCCGCCGGGGAACGAGTCCAGCAGTAGTGCGGTCTTCTCGAGCATGGACATCGCACGATCTGATCCATCCCGTCTCATGGGACAGATCCTAGGCGCAACCCAGTAAGGCGCCTAGCGTCACAGTCATGACAACGACGGAAAACCACGTGATCAGCGAAGCCGCTGATCGCCTCGCTGCAGCGACTGCGACGAGCACTCCGTGCGCGCCCGTTCGGGACCTCATCGGGGATGACAACGTCGACGCCGCATACCTGGTCCAAACGCGCAACATCGAAGCGCTGATCGCGGCGGGACGAACCGTCGTCGGTAGAAAGATCGGTCTGACCTCTCCCGCTGTGCAGAAGCAGATGAGTGTCGACCAACCGGACTTCGGTGTGCTTCTCGATGATATGGACTGCACGGCCGACGATAAGGTCGATTTCTCTCGACTGCTGCAACCGCGCATCGAAGCCGAGATCGCCTTTGTATTGTCCAGCGATATCCCCGACGTCATCACGGCGGAGACCGCGCCTGATTTTGTGAGCGAGGTATATGCAGCGTTCGAAATCGTCGACAGCCGAGTAGCCAACTGGAACATCAAGTTGGCGGATACCGTGGCGGACAACGCATCCTCAGGTCTGTATGTCCTCGGCGATTCACTGAGCCGCAGCGCAGCGCCCGATCTGACCGAGGTGAAGATGAGGTTGTACGCCGACGGTGAGCAGGTCTCCACCGGTAAAGGGTCCGACTGCCTCGGTAGTCCCTGGGCCGCCCTTGCTTGGCTGGCAAACACCAGCCTGGCGTACGGATCTCCGTTGCGTGCCGGGGAAGTGATTCTGTCCGGGGCTCTCGGCCCCATGGTGTCGGTGACCCCAGGCTCGACGTACTTTGCCTCCATCACCGGGATCGGCGACGTCACCGCGGCGTTCACTTCTTGATTCGAACCTAGAAACGAAAGTAGGAAACTATGAGCCGTATCAAAGTTGCGGTCATCGGATCGGGCAATATTGGCACCGACCTGATGATCAAGCTGAAGCGAGTGGCGAAGAATGTCGAGATCGCCGCGTTCGTCGGTATCGATCCGGCCTCGGACGGGCTCGCCCGCGCAAGTCGGATGGGCATCAACACAATTGACTCCGGAGTGCAGGGGCTGATCGAACACCCCGATTTCGACGAAATCAAGATCATTTTCGATTCCACGTCCGCCAAGGCACATGTGGCGAACGAGGAAGCTTTGCGTCCGTACGGTAAGCGGCTCATCGATCTCACGCCTGCGGCGATCGGTCCGTTCGTTGTTCCGGCCGTGAACCTCAGCGAGCACTTGGACGCACCAAATATGAACATGGTGACGTGCGGCGGTCAGGCCACGATCCCGATCGTTGCCGCAATCTCCGCAGTCACCCCAGTGCATTACGCCGAGATCGTTGCTTCCATCGCCTCGAAGTCTGCTGGTCCTGGGACGCGGGCGAACATCGACGAATTCACCGAAACCACCTCGGAGGCGATCGAGAAGGTGGGGGGAGCGGCGCATGGCAAAGCGATTATCGTGCTCAACCCGGCCGAGCCACCGTTGATCATGCGCGACACGGTGCTGGCCCTGGTGACTAATCCCGATCAGGACAAGATCCGGCAGTCGATTCTGGACATGGTTGCTGCGGTCGCGACGTACGTTCCGGGCTACCGGCTGAAGCAGAAAGTGCAGTTCACCCAGCTCGACGACGCCGAATCCGTCGCCACACTCACCGGCGGCATCGAAAAGGGGCCCGGACTGTGGAAAGTGTCGGTGTTCCTCGAAGTCGAAGGCGCCGCTCATTACCTACCCGCCTATGCAGGCAACCTCGACATCATGACCTCGGCAGCCCTGCAGGTTGCTGAAAAGCTCGCCGAAACAATGACCTTGGAGGTAGCCCGATGACCGAATTGTCCGCCCGCCCCAACGCACTCGACGGCGCTGCGCTGTACATCCAGGATGTGACCCTCCGCGACGGGATGCACGCGATGCGGCATCGCATCACCCCGGCAAACGTGGCCAGAGTTGCCAGCGCGCTCGACCGCGCCGGCGTCGATGCCATCGAGGTGACCCACGGTGACGGACTGGCCGGCCACAGTCTCACCTACGGTCCCGGCAGCAACACCGACTGGGAGTGGATCGAAGCTGCCGCCGAGGTGGTTCATCGGGCAAAGCTGACGACACTGCTCTTGCCCGGTGTCGGCACGGTCAAGGAGCTCGAGCGTGCGTTCTCGATGGGGGTCACCTCGGTTCGGGTCGCCACTCACTGCACGGAAGCGGACGTGTCCGCTCAGCACATCGACAAAGCCCGTGAGCTCGGCATGGATGTATCAGGTTTTCTGATGATGTCGCACCTCGCGGAACCGGCGAAGCTCGCCGAACAGGCCAAGCTGATGGAATCGTATGGTGCGCACTGCGTTTACGTCACCGATTCTGGTGGTCGGTTGACGATGGATGGTGTGCGTGCGCGAGTACGGGCATACCGCGACGTGCTCGATGCCGACACCCAGATCGGCATCCACGCCCATCAGAACCTGTCGTTGTCGGTCGCCAACTCGGTTGTGGCAGTCGAAGAAGGCGTGATGCGCGTGGACGCATCTCTGGCCGGGCACGGCGCGGGCGCAGGAAACTGCCCGATCGAGCCGTTCGTCGCGGTGGCCGATCTGAACGGGTGGAAGCACGGCTGTGATCTGTTCGGGTTGCAGGATGCCGCAGACGATATCGTGCGTCCGCTGCAGGACCGCCCAGTGCAGGTGGACCGCGAGACATTGACCCTCGGCTACGCCGGCGTGTACTCGAGCTTCCTGCGGCACGCGGAGTCCGCAGCCAAGCAGTACGGGCTCGACACCCGTGCGATCCTGCTGGCAGTCGGCGAACGTGGCCTCGTCGGTGGGCAGGAAGACCTCATCACCGACATCGCACTCGACCTCGCAGCCGCGAAGAGTTGACCGCCGCGTCAGCGAGACGGTGAAGTAGTGGGGGGATGGTGGTCATCCCCCCACTGCTGCGTGCGGGCCTCAGCCAGTGACGCGAGCAGCGTTTCCGGCATCCACCGGAAGCACCGTTCCGCTGATGTGTGCGCTTGCTTCCGCCGCGAAGAACAGTACGACGCGAGTAATCTCGTCTGCTTCCAGCCAAGGCACCGGCTGTGCGTGCAAGGACTGAAAGATGGGTGCGACGTCCTCTTCGGTCGGATGCTCCAAATCGGGTCGCATCATGGAGTACAAGGAATCGTTGTGAATCATGGGCGTCGAGATATTGCCTGGAGCAATGGTGTTGACCGTGATTCCGTGCGGCGCAAGGTCCAGTGCGGAGCTTTTACTGAGCCCGATGACGCCCCACTTCGACGCGGCGTACGCGGCCATGTTGGTATTTCCGGCGCGACCCAGCATGGATGAGATGGTGATGATTCGTCCGTAGCCACGGTCGATCATCCCGGGCGCAACAGCCCCGATCGTATTGAAGACTCCGGTCAGATTGGAGCCGATCGTTTCTGCCCACTGCTCGTCGGACATGGACTGAACCGGTGCTGCGACGGACACTCCGGCGTTCGCCACGGCGATATCGATTCGGCCCAGTTCGGACTCGGCTCGTGCCACGAGCGAGTTCATCGCCTGCCGGTCGGCGGTATCGAAGGTGGCGCTGACGACCTTTTGTCCGGTGGCTCGCACGAGTCTCACCGTTTCGTCGAGATCCTCCTGCGTTGCAAGCGGATACTTCACCACGTCTCGGTCTTCGCAACGATCACACAGCACCACGTCGGCTCCGCGCTCAGCGAATGCGATCGCGTGATTGCGTCCTTGGCCTCGAGCAGCCCCGGTTATCAGGACGACCTTGCCGTCGAAACGTTCCATTGTCGTGTTCCTCTCGTTTCCTGCCTCAGCGAAGCTTGATGCTTGCGCTGTCGGCTTTCGATATCTGCTGCCGATAATTGTTGGTATCTTCGTCGAGCGTCGCCATGTGCATCCGATGAGGTATTTCGAACCGGTGCCACTGCTCGCCTGATGCTTTGCTTCCCGTCACTATAGTCGTTGCACAACAACGGGTTTGGGTTTTCGAGACGCATGGGTCTGGTTTTGACGCCAACTCGTTGCCGCGATCCGCAGCAAGAAGCCGTCCGATATCGATGGAACTACTGATAGGGACGGTGGTTACAGCATTACTGAGCTCGGCCGCCGGTCGGCGACGACAGTGGTCCTCGAAGTCCATCAGCGGCTCAGCATCGAGGCCGTGCACGAAAGGATCCAAACTCCTCAGTGATGGCATATGGGTTCTTGCCGCGGCAGATACCCTGAACAGGATGTACATCTTGGAGATTGAAGGTCGAGTCCTCGAGCAGTTGTTGCGCCTCGCGGATCCCGCGGACGGTGAGGCACTGCGTCGGCGCGCTCCGATCCGTCGGGACCTGTTCGACAACTTCATCTTCGAAGCCACCCGCTGGGCGGTGGACGACGGCGCTCCGGACTCCTTCTCGTGGGCTTGCAACCACTTCCAGGCGGCGCACCGATCAAATTCGGCTGCCATTGGCGAGCCCGTACCCCTTATCCCGCCAGCGATCGCCGAACACGTCGGCAGCATCGTCTCCCGGTGGCGGCGTGGTCAGCAGGCCGCCGGCGAGTGGGATTTGCCTGACGGAGAGGCACAGCTGCGCGACGAGCTCTATCTGAGTCTCGGTACCGACCTGGGCGACGGACTTGCGGCGGCGGGGCGTCGCCTCTGCA
>JBBSSG010000095.1:0-14184 GCA_038242295.1 Mycobacteriales bacterium
GAGCCTCCGAACAGCCAGGTGTCCTGCAGCACCATGCCTGTCCGCTGGCGCAGTTGGTCGCGTGTCATATCCCTGGTGTCGACGCCGTCGATCTTGATTCTGCCCGAATCGAGGTCGTAGAACCGCATGATCAGGTTCACGAGCGTGGTCTTACCTGCACCCGTCGGTCCGACGATGGCCACCAGGTGGCCGGGTTCGGCTACCAGCGACAGATCCTCGATGAGCGGCTGATCCTCCCGGTAGCGGAAGGATACGTTCTCGAATACAACCCGGCCGTGGCTATCAGCAGGAATGACGGGCGAATAAGGATCGGCCTTTTCGTCATCGGCATCGAGCAGGTCGAAGATTCGTTCGGCCGAGGCGACGCCCGATTGCACCAGGTTCACCAACGATCCGACCTGCGTGAGCGGCTGTGTGAACTGACGTGAATACTGGATGAACGCCTGCACCTCACCGAGACTCAGGGTGCCCGATGCGATCCTCAGACCACCGACCACAGCGATGATCACGTAGTTGATATTTCCGAGAAAGGTGATGGCGGGCATGATCATTCCGGAGATGAACTGCGCCCGAAAGCTCGACTCGAAGAGCTTGTCGTTGTACTCATCGAACTCGCGCTCCACCTCCGCCTGACGGCCGAATGCGGTGACGAGTTCATGCCCGGTGTACGTCTCTTCGATCTGCCCGTTGAGTCGGCCTGTCTGCTTCCACTGATCGACGAAGTGTGGCTGGGATCGTTTCGCGATGACCGCGGTGACGAGGAATGACAGCGGAACCGTCAGCACGGCGACCAGCGCAAGTAGCGGCGAAATCCAGATCATCACGCCGAGGATTCCGAGAACGCTCAGCACGGCGGTGACCAGTTGACTGAGAGTCTGCTGCAGGCTCGTGGACACGTTGTCGACGTCGTTGGTCACTCGGCTCAGCAATTCGCCGCGGGAATGCGAGTCGAAGTACGAGAGGGGAAGTCGATGAATCTTTTTCTCGACACTGCCTCGAAGACTTCGAATGGTCCGCTGCAGCGCGATATTGAGAATGTAGCCCTGCGCCCATGCCAACAGCGCCGACACCAAGTACAGCCACAACACGAACAGCAAGACGTTGCCGACGGCCGTGAAGTTGATCCCGACGCCGGGTGTGACGTCCATTCCGGACACCAGGTCGGCGTAGGTGTTCTGGCCGTCCGCTCGCAACCCGGCGACAGCCGTCTCCTTGGAGACATTGTCGGGTAGTTGGCCGCCGACCACTCCGTCGAAGATCAGGTTGGTGGCATGTCCGAGGACGCTCGGGGCCACAACGGTGAGAATCACGCTGGCAACCGCGAACACCAGCATCACCGTGAGCAGGGTCTTCTCGGGACGAAGCAACCCTAGTAAGCGTTTGAGCGAGCGCTTGAAATTCAGCGCCTTCGTTCCCGGTGTCCCGGCCGGACCTGCTCCAGGCCGCGTCATGACGCTGCCACCGCGTGCTGGGAATCGACGATCTCGGCGTACGTGGGGCAGGTGGCGATAAGAGCGCTGTGCGTGCCGAGTCCGACCGGTTTTCCGTCGTCGAGAACGAGAATTTGATCTGCGTCCACGATGGTCGAAACACGTTGCGCCACGACGATCATGCATGCATCCTTCATGACCGGCGCCAGGGCAGCACGGAGCTTCGAGTCGGTGGTGAGATCGAGGGCAGAGAAGGAATCGTCGAACAGATAAATACTGGGGCGCCGAACGAGCGCTCGAGCTATTGCCAGGCGCTGTCTTTGACCACCGGATACCGTGGTTCCGCCCTGCGAAACCTCCGTCTCGAGACCGTCGGGCATCTTGCGGACGAAGTCAGCGCCCTGAGCTATCTCGAGTGCCTCCCACAGTTCCTCGTCGGTGGCATCCTTTTTTCCGTAGCGGAGATTGGTGCCGATGGTTCCGGAGAACAGGTAGGGCTTCTGCGGGATCAAGCCGATCTCGGCCCGAAGAGCGTCGATGTCGAGGCTACGAATGTCGGTTCCCCCGACCAGAACCTGACCGGACGTCACGTCGATCAGTCGAGGAATCAGATTGATCAAGGTGGACTTTCCGGATCCGGTACCGCCGATGATGGCCGTGACCCGCCCTGTTTCAGCGCGGAAGTTGACCTCGCGTAGAACGGGGAACTCCGCCCCCGGGAAAGAAAACTCGGCATTGCGAAACTCGACCAACCCGGGCGAGGTCGCGAACGGTTCAGGGTTCTGGGGCAGTACCACCGAGGTTTCGGTGGACAGAACCTCGCTGATTCTGTCGGCACACACTGAGGCTCTCGGCACCATCATCGCGATGAACGACGCCATCATGACGGACATCAATATAAGCATGATGTAACTGAGAAGTGCTGTGAGTGAACCGATCTGCATCGTGCCGTCGTTGATCGCATGCCCACCGAACCAGATGACCGCAACGCTGGTCACGTTGCTGATCAACATGACCGTAGGGAACATGAGTGCCATCAACCGGCCGACCCGGAGTGCCACATCGGTCAATGCATTGTTGGCTACAGCGAACCGATCGATTTCGAACGGCTCGCGGACGAAAGCCCGCACGACCCGAATGCCGGTGATCTGCTCACGCAGAACACGGTTCACTGCGTCGATCCGGATTTGCATGGATCGGAACGCAGGAACCATGCGGACGATGATCAGCCCCATCGAGATCGCCAGACCAGGCACGGCGATCAAAAGAACCCAGGAAAGCCCCAGGTCCTCGCGCAGCGCCATCACGACGCCACCGACACACATGATCGGCGCCATGACCACGATGGTGAAGCCCATGACGATCAGGAGTTGAACCTGTTGCACGTCGTTGGTGTTTCGCGTGATCAACGATGGTGCGCCGAATTTTCCCACTTCGCGAGCCGAGAAGGTGCCGACGCGATTCAAGATCGCCTTGCGCAGATCGCGTCCGGCACCCATCGCGGACTTCGCACCCAGCAGCACTGCCGCAACCGAGCACACGATCTGCACGAGCGAGACCGCCAACATCTGACCACCAGTGGTCACGATGTAGCCGGTGTCGCCCTGCGTCACACCGTTGTCGATGATGTCGGCATTCAGGCGCGGCAGGTACAACGCCGCGCCCGTGGCCACGAACTGCAACGCGATCAGGATCGCGATCGCGCGTTTGTACGGGGCCAGGTATGTCTTCAGCAGCGGGATCAGCATGATGGCCGAAGGTTACTCGTGCTCATGTCCAACAGTCTCCAGATTGTGTCCGGCGAACGAGAATCCTCGATCGCCACGGTAGGTCACACCAGCGCGTCCGCTTTCGGTGCGGCCTTTTGCAACTTAGCGCCTTCGATGTCGACGTCGGGCAGGATCTTGTCGAGCCACTTCGGCAACCACCAGGCTTTATCGCCGAGCAGCGCCATGACCGACGGGATGATGACCATACGAACGATGAACGCATCGAAGAAGACTGCCGCAGCGAGCGCGAAGCCGATCGACTTGATGAACGAGTCCGGCTCGGCCATGAACGCCGCGAACACCGAGATCATGATGACCGCAGCAGAGGTCACGACGCGGGCGCCGTATTTGAAGCCGTTGACCACGGCATCCTTGGCCGTTGCGCCGTGCACGTATTCCTCGCGCATGCGAGAGACGAGAAATACCTGATAGTCCATCGCGAGACCGAACACCACACCGATCAGGAAGATCGGCATGAAGCTGACGATCGGTTGCGGGTTGGAAATGAGACCCAATCCGCCTTCCTGGAAAATGAACACCGTCGCCCCGAAAGTGGCGAGGACGCTCAGCAGGAAGCCGATCGTTGCAGTGAGCGGTACCAGAATGGATCGGAACACCAGCGTCAGAAGAACGAATGCCAGGCCGACGACGACGGCCAAGTAAGGCACCAACGCGTCCTGCAGTCGCTCGGACACGTCGAGTTCGAGGGCTGTCTGGCCGGTAACTCCGTAAGAGACTCCGTCGCTCTCGGCGAAGCCAGGCTCGGCTGCCCGCAGGTTGGCGACGAGCGACTTGGTCTGTTCGCTGTTCGGCGAACTCGACGGTGTTACCAGGATCTGCGCGGTATCCCCAGCTTCGTTCACGGCGACGACCTGTGCGTTGGTGACGTCGTCTTCCTCGTAGATCGAGTCGACGACCTTCTGGAATCCGGCGGTGCGGCCGTCATCGGCGACACTGCTCGCATCAGCGATGACCAGTAGCGGTCCGTTCTTGCCTGGACCGAAGCCCTCGTCGACGAGATCGTAGGCCTGACGTGCCGGGGTCGACGGGTCGGATGTAGCGATGCTCGGCAGAGCCAGCGACAGGCCCAGTGCGGGGCCTGCGATCACTGCGAGCAGAACCACGCCACCGATGAGTCCGATCGCAGGCCGTTTGACCAGGGCGCGCGCCCACCGCAGACCATTGGTCGGCGTCGCATCCGGATCTTCGGGATCGGTTGTGTTGACGAATTTGAGCTTGCCCGCGAAGGCCTTGCCCTTGTACAAGCCGAGCATCGCCGGCAACAAGGTCAACGCAATCAAAACGGCGATGAACACGGCGAACGCGGCCGCGAGACCCATCTGCGACAGGAAGGGAATGCCGACGACGCGTAGCGCAATGAGAGCGATGAGCACCGTTGCGCCGGCGAACACGACGGCCGAGCCTGCCGTTCCCACAGCTCGTCCGACCGCTTCCTCGCGATCATCGGACAGCGTCAACTCATGTCGGTATCGAGCGAGGATGAACAACGAGTAGTCGATGGCCACTGCGAGGCCGATCATCACCGCGAGGATCGGCGTGAATGTCGACAGGCTCGCAAATCCGGAGGCAGTAGTGATCGCCAAGCTGCTGATGCCGATACCGACGATGGCGGTGATCAGCGGCAAGCTGGCTGCTGCGGCAGATCCGAACATGATGAGCAGGACGACAGCGGCCACCGCGAGACCGACGGCCTCGGACAAACCGCCTGGGGCCGACGCATCCCGCGCGACAGTTCCGCCGAGTTTCACCTCGAGGCCTGCATCACGGGCAGGCTGAGCTACTGCATCCAGCTCGGACCGCAGATCTTCGGTGACGTCGGCAAGTTCGCCGGTGATGGGGACATCGATGGTACCGACGTTGCCGTCTGGACTCAGCGGCGACAGCGCAGCAGCGTTGGCGGCGGAAACATCAGGAGCGGTTCCGTCTTCCTTCGCAGCCTTGTCGTACTGCTCGACGATGGCAGTGTTGCCGGCCACCGGGTTAGCGAGTGGCTTTGCACCGTCCGGCTTGGCTGCGGGGTCGACCTGATCGATTTTGTCGATGTCGGAGATGACCGCGTCCATCGCCGTGGTGTACGCGGGACTGTCGAGGCTCTGGCCGTCGGGCGCTTTGAAAACGTATTCCGCGGACACCGCGCTCAGCGGGTTCTTGGAATCGCCGAAACGCTCACTCTGCAGGTCGAGCGCGGATTGGGCGGGCGTTCCCGGTATGGAGAACGAGTTGGCGGTAGGGCCGGACAGAAATGCTGCGCCAACTCCAGCCAGGATGAGGATCGCCAACCAGAGAGGAAGGACGATGCTTTTCCGCCGATAGGCGAACTTTCCGATTCGGTAAAGATAGGTGGCCACTGGTCGGCTCCTCAGTTTGTTTTCGGTACGCGCGGGTCCGGAAGTCCGGCCTGCAGTTGGTCGAATGCCTGCTCGACGAGCTGTTTCGGCGACGTATCTCCTGTGGGGTCGTTGGTCCAGATAGTCAGAGCGGCCGCGACAGCGCCTCCCACTGCCATTTGCAGCAGATTCGGGTAGAGGTCTTTGTCGATGTCGGTGCCGGTACGGTCGGCGATCGCTTCGCCGAGAACTCGAATGAGGGAGTGATGAACTTCTAGCTTGCGTGCCACGATGCCCGGATGTGCCTCGAGGAACTGAGCGACGGCAAAAGTCTCGGCGAGATCCTTGTCCGGATCGGTGACAATAGCGACCGCGACGTGTCGCATCGAATCCCAGATGGGCTCGTTCGCCGGTCGATCTCGCAGCATTTCGAACCACAGGAGCGCAGACGCCTCGATGTGGTGCAGGACTGCTTCTTCTTTGTTCGCGAAGTAGTTGTGAAAGGTTCGCGTGGACACTCCCGCCTCGGCCGCAATGGCGTCGGCGGTGACGGCATCCAATCCACGCGCTTTCGCAAGGTTGACGGCCGCCGAACCTAGAGCATCGCGGGTTGCGGCCTTCTTCTGATCTCGAAGGCCGGAGGAGGAAACGGTCACTCCTACCAAGCTACGGAAAGTGCAGAGTTCTGCAAAGTTGCACGATCATGCAAAGTTGTAAAATCCATCACACTCGAACGATTTAGTGTGCCGGACCACAACAGGCGCGCTAACGCCGAGACCACGCCGCCGGGTCATCGGTGAGCTCTGAGACGAACGACGGCAGGTCGTTGTCGACGATGTCCGAGAGAAACACCTCTTCGAGTACAGCCCTCATATTCACGCGAACCGCGAGCCACACCAACTGCAAGGGCTTGGCCGGACCCGGGTAGTCGAGATCCTCCGGTCGCTGACCCCGCACCGAAGCCAGCGGCCCTTCGATAGCGCGGATAACATCGGCTACCGATATCTCCGCAGCTGGCCGGGCCAGCCAATACCCGCCGTCCGGGCCCCGGCGACTACGCACCAGATTTGCTCGACGCAGATCGGCCAACACCGATTCCAAAAACTTGTGCGGAATCTCCTGTGCACTGGCGAGGGCTTCCGCCTTCCCGGGAGCGCCGTCGGCTGCCGAGAGCTCGAGCAAGGTACGCACCGCATATTCTGCTTTGGCGGTGATATGCACGGGGGTCTCCTGTCGGCGAACGGCATCGCCGCCCGCGTACGGACAACTAGCATTTTCACGCGCTCATAGTGGAATACAGCAAAACGGCGCGGCTACGTGAACGTCAGATCTTCTTCAGCGCCTCGCCCTTGTGCATCGCCAAGTGGTCCGTCTTGTCACTCTTGATCTCGTACTGCGGATCGTCGGCACTGCACCGCCGAGTGCGACCTTTGAACTCCACGTCTTTCGTATGAACTTTGGTGATCTTGCCTTGCACATGGCCAACTTCGGAGTTCCAGTCCACATGGTCACCGACCGAGAACTTTTGCGTCATGCCAGATCCTCCCGCCATCGACTGATCGAGCTGGACAAAAGGGCCAGCTCACGTTGCACATCATGCCAAAGGACGACGCAGTCGCGCCACCTTTCGCCTCCCCGATACACAGCGTTGCCATCAGCCCAAAGCGTCACGCGCGGAGGCGTCGTAAGTTCGATTGGATCGAGACTGCTTGGAATACGCTCCCAGAGCCCCTGTGTGATCCGGGCGTGGGCGCCTTGGGTTCGTGCTCGGCCCACCCGGGGGGACGCCCACAAGTTCTCTGAAAGAAACCACCTGAAAATCCGAGTCGCTCAGCGAGTCTGCGGTAGTTCTGCTTCTTCGGGATAAACTGCTTCGGAGATCAGTGAGGTCTCATCACGCTCGCCCGCGAGCGGCCATCGACTGAGAAAATCGACTTCGACGAACGAGGCAGGTGCGGCCGATGACCGAAGACGTACTGCTGATGTACGCACGGTCGGTGCGATAATGATGGGGATTCGGCGGATCTGTCCGCGCAAGGGCGCTATCCGATGGCCCCTGGCTGCGTTGCGCGAACTGTGGTGGGTGCAGCCCAGTACCGAATTGCTCGACCCTCACATCGACACCGGACAATAGCAACCATGGATCCGGTAGAAGCCCTCCGCGAGATCGCCTACTGGCTGGAACGCGCACGCGCGGACACCCACCGAGTAAAAGCGTATCGCCGCGCTGCCGACGTCGTCGAATCACTTGGTGAGACAGACTTTTCCGAAAGATCTCGAACAGACTCCTGGACGGCACTACCGGGTATCGGCGCCAAGACGTCGCTGATCATCCGTCAAGCTGTCACGGATGAAGTCCCCGAGTTCCTGGTGGAAAAGCGGGCCGAAGCGAGTCCGATCGGACACAACGATCTTCGCGCTGCACTGAAGGGCGACCTGCACACTCACTCCGACTGGTCCGACGGCGGGAGCCCGATCGAGGAGATGATGCGAACCGCGAAACGACTCGGCCATGACTACTGCGCCCTTACCGACCATTCCCCTCGGCTGACCGTCGCCAACGGACTCAGTGCCGAGAGGCTTCGGAAACAACTCGACGTTATCGCCGAGCTCAACGAGCAGCTTGCGCCATTGCGCAT
The DNA here is from genome assembly GCA_038242295.1 of Mycobacteriales bacterium. Classification (GTDB taxonomy): domain Bacteria; phylum Actinomycetota; class Actinomycetes; order Mycobacteriales; family Mycobacteriaceae; genus Rhodococcoides. The sequence continues at coordinate 8,187 of JBBSSG010000095.1, forward strand.
CCTGACCGGGATCGAGGTCGACATCCTCGACGACGGCAGCCTCGACCAGGAGGATTCCTTACTGGCCGAGTTGGATGTCGTTGTTGCAAGCGTACATTCGAAACTCCGAGCCGACTCGGAGGCCATGACGCGAAGGATGGTCCGCGCGGTCACGAATCCGCTGGTCGACGTACTCGGCCACTGCACCGGCAGACTGGTCGAAGGCACCCGGGGCACTCGGCCGGAATCGACATTCGATGCAGAGGTGGTATTCGAGGGTTGTGCCCAGTTCGGCACGGCAGTGGAAATCAATGCCAGGCCAGAGCGTCAAGACCCGCCCGAGCGACTCATCGACATCGCACTCGATCGCGGCTGCATGTTCTCCATCGATACCGATGCGCACGCGCCCGGCCAACTGGACTGGCAGGGTTACGCGTGTCTGCGTGCCGAGGCTCGCGGAGTTCCCCCTGAACGCGTCATCAACACCTGGGATTTAGACGATCTACTCGCGTGGATCGGCCACCAGCGATGAACTATGCCCGCATCAGCGCGTTCGTCGCTACTCTCACATTACTTTTCGGATGCAGCACTTCCCCTGCCGATCCCGCACCCGCACCCGCAGCCAAGGTTGAGACTGTGCCTGCCCTCGTTCCAGCGCGGGCCGATCCGCCCGTTCGTCTCCTGTACGGAGGGGAGAAAGACAACTTCGGCGATCTATACCTACCCGGCAACGGTGAAGACTCCCTGCCGGTAGTGGTCATGGTGCACGGCGGTGGATGGCAGTCCAGGCACGACTTGTCGTACTTCGCCCCCCTGTCGCAAGCCGTCGCCACTCGCGGAATCGCAGTGTGGAACATCGAATATCGTCGCAGTGCGGACGACTTTCGCACCACACTCGCCGATGTCGACAAAGCCATGAATGCACTGAAGACCACCGCCCAGGAAGTGTCCGGCGGACGCCTCGACCTCGATCGCGTGCACATCGCAGGGCACTCGGCGGGAGGGCAACTCGCGGCCTGGCTCGCGGGGCGGCATCCAGAAACGGTGACGGCTACCGGACCTCGGCCACGCGTCCGTCTGCGGAGCGCGACGATCATGGCGGGTGTATTCGATATGGCCCGAGCGGCGACCATCGGCGGTGACAAGTTCGTTCCGGCATTTCTGGGAGGTATGCCGCACCAAGTTCCCGACCGCTATCGTCTTGCATCCCCGATAGACCGCCTACCGACAGGCCTCGAGGTGACAGCAATCCACGGCGACGCCGACACAACGGTTTCGGTGAACCAAAGCAAGGCTTATGTCGAGGCCGCTCGTGCTGCCGGCGACCTGGCCGAACTGAGGATACTGCCAGGGCTGGGGCACTCGGACTTCGTCAAGCGAGATTCGGTGGCATGGTCGACGACCCTCGATACGATCACCGAACACACCTCGACCCTGCACTGAACTCTGGTACACATTGCGCATGAAACGGATGGCACTGACCGGAATTCTCGTCGTACTCGTCGTCGCCGGCTGCGGCAGCGAATCGACCGATACGCTGCCGCAGCCGTCGACATCGACTTCGGCAGTTGTGGCCGGAAGCTCTTCGGTTGCGACGGCTATAGCGCCCCCCGGTCTACCCGAATCGCCAGCGGCACCCGTCGAGTCTGCAGCAGCCGGCACCCCCGAAACCCGCAACCCCGGGGCGGCACCGAAGAACGAAACAGCGCCGGCGGCGGGCGTGGACGCCGATATGCCGCACGGCGAGGATCTCTACCTCGAGACGTGCCAGCGTTTCATCACAGCAATCGATGCGGTCGCCAAAAGCGGTGCGGCCTCACGTGAGCAATCAGTCACCGGAATGTCCGGCCAGCTGCAGTCCAACCCGAGCTGGTCGACTTTTTCGCCGGAGGATCAGCAGCAAATGCTTCGCGGGATCGAAGCAGCCGGGAACGGTAGTTGCTGACCGGGCGAGGCTGAGTACGCACTGTTTTTGTGCAGCTCGCACCTGAATTCGCGTCTGATTCGTTCTTTGCCAAGATGATCGTGAGACACGTCCTGGTGGGATGCGGGGAATGTTGAGGGCCCCCAGCGACCCGCGCACTTTGCAGCACCCGCGCACGTTACAACCCGCGCACCTGCTGCAACCTGCGCGATCGATTAAAAAACACCTGAGGAATCAGCTGACAATCCTCTGACACACAAAAAATCCCCACCCATGAAACTGGGTGGGGATTTTGGCGGTGGCGGAGGGATTTGAACCCTCGGACGGGGGTTACCCGTCACGCGCTTTCGAGGCGCGCTCCTTAGGCCGCTCGGACACGCCACCGCGGAGAACTGTACCGCAGTGACGGCGCGACGCTAAATCGCCAGCTCAGTGCCGGTGGATCAGTGGCCGGTGAGCTTGTCCTTGACTTTGGAGGCTGAGTCCTTGACCTTCTCTGCGCCGTCCTTGATTGCAGATGAGGCCTGATCGCCCTTGCCTTCGTTTTCGAGATCCTGGTCGCCAGTTACCGAACCGGTGGCTTCCTTTGCTTTGCCGCCCAGGTCCTCAGTCTTATTGGAGATCTTGTCGTCGAGTCCCATATGTTGCCTCCTGAGGAATGCGATGTGCAGAGCACGTTTGCTGCGCCCCGCCCTCAAAGTACCCGTCGGTTTGTGCCCTAAACATGAAAATTTATGAGCGTTTCGAGGCGAAGAAGACGCGAAGTGCATCGCCGCATTCCTTGCCGAGGATGCCGCCACGAACTTCCGGGCGATGTGCCAGACGCTGATCGCGCACCACGTCCCATAGCGACCCCACCGCCCCTGTTTTGGGTTCCCACGCCCCGAACACCACCCTCGATACCCGGGCCGCCACCAGCGCGCCGGCGCACATCGTGCACGGTTCGAGCGTGACGGCGAGAGTGCAGCCTTCGAGGCGCCAACCGTCGCCGTGCACCGCGGCCGCAGCTCGCAAGGCCAGCACCTCGGCGTGCGCCGTCGGATCACCTGTTTGTTCGCGCGCGTTCGCGGCACGTGCCAATTCCCGGCCGTCGGCGTCGAAGACCACGGCCCCCACAGGTACGTCGAGTTCGGAGGCGTCACGCGCAGCCGACAGAGCTGCGCGAACCAGTTCCTCGTCGGTCACTTCTACCTGTGGAGCTTGTCCAGCACAGTGGAAAGTTCGTCGTCGAAGCCCAGACGTTGCGCAATCGACTCGAGCTGCTCGTCGGGATAAAGATCGGTCTCGGCAACGATGATACTCATCACGGCTTCGGGCAGTCCGAGATCGGCCAGCAATGCCATGTCGCCCTCGGGCCACGGTTCGACGTCGTCGAGTTCGTCGTCGTCGAAATCGGGGATGTCGATATTCAGCGCGTCGAGGACGTCTGCTGCGATGTCGTACTCGCTTGCCAGACTTGCATCGGACAACAGCAACTTCGTACCGGAGGGAGCCGGGCGCAGCACCACGAAGCATTCATCATCGACGTCGAGGAGCCCGAAAACAGCCCCTGAACTGCGCATCTCACGTAACTCGGTCTCGGCCGCGGACAACGACGTCAACGATCCTGCAGACAACGGGGTTACCGTCCATTTGCCGTCCTCGCGGACGACAGCAACCCCGAAGCCTTCCAGGTCGTCGAACGTGCTGGTATCCGGAGCGTCAATTTTCTTCGCCTTGGCGGAGTTGTTACTCCCGCGCTGTGCAGCCATGACGTCACGGTAGTCGTCGGAGTGCCTCAAAATGAAGTCCACCGGGTGCAGAGCTGATCGCACCTGTGCCAACCTGTTGAGGTGACTACTGCTCCTGTGTGTGTACTGGGCCTCGGACTCATCGGCGGATCGGTTCTGCAGGCAGCTGTTCGCGCTGGTCGAATGGCCTGGGGGTACAACCGCTCCGGCGACGCAATCGCCGGGGCCGCCGATGCGGGATACGACACAGGCACAGATCTCACGGCTGCTTTGGGTCGAGCCGCCGAAACCGGCGCACTGATCGTCGTCGCGGTTCCGATGCCAGTCGTGGACAGCATTCTGGCCGCGATCGCTGAGCACGCACCGAACAATCCGGTCACCGACGTCGTCAGCGTCAAAACCGAAGTGGCTTCGGCGGTGTCGCGGCACGGTCTCGCGGCCCGATACGTAGGCGGACATCCGATGGCGGGCACCAACGAGTCCGGCTGGTCCGCGGCCGACCCCGACCTGTTCCGCGACGCGGTATGGGTGGTCGGCGTGGACGACGACGCGGACCCCGATGTGTGGCGTGAAGTCGCGTCACTGGCACTGGACTGCGGCTCGGTCGTCATTCCGGTCGAGAGCGGTGAGCACGACCGGGCAGTCGCGCGAATTTCGCACCTCCCCCATCTTCTCGCCGAAACGCTCGCACTGGTGGGGGCGTCGGGAAGCTCCCTGGCGTTGGGTCTGGCTGCTGGTTCCTTCCGGGATGGAACCAGGGTGGCATCCTCGTCGCCCGAGTTGGTTCGGGCCATGTGCGAGGGCAATGCAGAAGCGCTCACCGCGGCCCTCGACGACGCGTTGACGCTACTGACTCGCGCGCGAACCGAGCTGGCAACCGAGGGTTCGACGAGCACCCTGGTCAACGCAGGTCACAAGGCACGCGTGCTCTACGAGAGTCACGAGCGCTTCGAGATCACCGGGGTGGAACCGGGCGACGACGGTTGGCGCGAATCGTATCGAGCAGCCGGGCGGAAAGGCGGCGTCGTACGTCAGATCCGCTCGGCCAGTCCCGGGTAGTCGAGGATAAAGCCGTCGGGATCCACGGTCACCGACGAGGTGGACACCGGTGAGAGAACATGAATGCCGTCGGCTCCACTGCTGTACGTCAGGCTGGCTTCTTGGATGCTGAGGTCGAGCAAGTTCACGTAGACCACCGGCACATGCATGTCGATGGAATCCGTATGGAGACCGAGGCGGCGGATCGGAAGCGTGTTGAAGAACGGGCTGAAGACGACATCGACATCGAGCGCGCCGTTGTAGGTCGAGCGCTGGTGGTTCGAGGAGTTCTCGACCATCCAGTAGCCCTCGGCGTCGCGGCTGATGGACGCCTGCTTCTCCCCGCCCGCGACGAACGTGCGCAGTGAGAGCCTGCGGGTGACGCCGTTTTCGTCGGTCACCAGGTCGTAGGACGCGCTGAATGCTGGATGGTCCGCGCAGGCGCCACCGATTATGCGACCTGCTGCCTTTATCCTGTTCCCGCTGAGCTGGACGCGTACAGATTCCATTCGGGGCGAGTCGTGAGCTCGCCATGTCAGAATCGCGGGCCAAGCCCGACCCGATGGCGCTGGGGCTGGAGCGCGTTCTACACCCGAGTTTGGAGTGGTCACCCACCTACGGTAGGCGACAGGCGAGTGGATAGGCCAAACGGTACCGACTTCCCTCCACCTGGAATCCAAGCATTTCGCGCGGTCATTCGGGCGCGTAACGGTATAAATGCGAATTTTCGGGCACGATCGGCGTGGCGCGTATTACCCGGGGGCCTCCGTTCCAGATTCCTCACTCTCACTACTGTGGGCGGCGTGAATGCAGGTGACAGAGACTTCGCGCACTCCGAACAGGCAGCGAAAAGTCGGCAAGACAAAGCACGGGCCCTAGCGCGCTACATTTGGGAGCGCGGAATCGACAGCACCGAACTACTCGGTCTGTCCGATGTTGTTCGCCGCAAGCTCGCCCGAGCAGCAGACATCCACCCGCCGAGCACGATGGAGACCTGGACGATCACCGCAGACCTGCTGGATACAAAGAATCAGTGGGCGTCGGCAAACCCGTCCCACGCCTCGGCAACCCCGGAGCATGCCGACGAGAAGATCATGTGGGTGAAGCCGCCGATCGCGCCTTGGTGATGCGCTGCACGTCGGTGTGATGCGCTGCGTGCCCGTGTGTGCGTAGTAGGTGCGGGCTCCTTGTTCAGTCTGGGTAGATATGAGACACCAGATGTCTAGGAACATGTGAGACACGTGCTGTTGCAGTAGGTGGGACACCGGTAACCGGTTATGGAGTAGTCCATGGCCAGATCGGACGTTCTGATGAACCTGCTCGATGC
>JBBSSG010000096.1:0-14116 GCA_038242295.1 Mycobacteriales bacterium
CCGGCGAGGATGTATCCGTCGGGTGCGTCGATCGGTGCGATGACTGTGCGCTGCACCGTCGGGACAGGCGGCGGGGGTGGCGGTGCGGCCTGCAATGCCGGTGGTGCCTCGGTCGGAGCGGCCTGCGGCGTGGGGGCCTCGGTCGGAGCGGCCTGCGGCGTGGGGGCCTCGGTCGGAGCGGCCTGCGGCGTGGGGGCCTCGATCGGTGCGGGGGTCTGTTCGTAGTAGGTGGTTTGGTACGAGGACTGCTGATTGCCGGACTGGTAGTCGTCGTAACTGCGCCACTCGGACTGTTGCACTCGCGGTGAGGGCTGGTAGCCGGGTAGGTACTGGCGTTCCTGCGTCGGGGCGGGCTGCGGGGCGGCAGTGGTGTCGGGGGTGCTCGTCACGCCAGGCTGCGATCCCTGTGGGCTCGTGACACCCGGTTGTGATGGTGCAGCCTGAGCGGGAACTGCATGTGCGGTGAGGCCGGCGATCGTGACCGCAGCAACAGCGGGCAGCGCCTTGATTATCCGCCCCCGTGTCTTCTGTGAGCGGTGCTGTGCGGTCCCTGAATTCGCTGTCATCGTGTCGATCCCTTTCTGGTGCGACCCGTCTGTGTGGGTCGTTCTGGTGGATTCGATTGCAGTGCAATCGTTCTGGCATCAATTGGTTTTAGGTAAAGGTGATACGTGAAGGGTGGGTGCGTGCGATCCATTGGTTGTGGGCCAGTCGCACGCACCCACCACGCGCGAGAACTCAAACCAGAAGGGAACGCCTGAGTTGCGAGAAGAGCGAGGGCATGAGTCGTATTCCTTTCTGACACTGGTTCTTTCGGAGATGAAGCGATGTCCCGGCGGGGTCGCACGGCTCGGCACATGATGAGTGGAGCGTCACCGCGTGACCCTCGCGCCGGTCCATCGATCGAGCTACAGGCGTCGGGGGTCCTGTAGCTCACGACTGGAGGTCAGGGGGTGACTCCCAGTCGAGATTGGAGGTCAGGCTGCGTCGGCCACGGCGTGAGGCGATGGCTGGGGCGCTGCGGTCACGCCGGTGATGGCTGGCCATGCTGCGAGAAGCTCCTCGGTGTCGTCGCACCGCATTTCGTGCTGCCCGTGGTGGTCCGAGGAGAGTGAGCACAGTCCGTACCCGGGGACCGTGATGTCGATGGCCGGGCAGAGAGGCGGGTTACAGCCAGGATCGAGGTGTAACAAAGTGCCTGGATGAGAAGATGTCATAGGTCGTCCTCCCGAACCGATTGCAGTTCGTTTACGGCGAAGCATGGGTGCCAGCCCTCGCTTGCCTAGATCAGTGATTGGTTGTGGAGCTCGATGGAGAAAGGACCCTCGGCGCCGCCATGGACGCCAATCAACGATGGCGCTGAGGGTTCCTCTGCAATCCGGATGTGCAGGTTCTGCTGCTTTCCCCGGGCCGCACTGCTCAGATAGTTCTCTGAGCAAGATCATGTGACCTTCGCTTCAAGTTTTCCGCTCGAGGCAAGAATGAGATTGCCCGTATCGTCTATTGTAACTGTTTATAGCAACAGTGTATATCAACAGTTTGTGACAACAGAGCAGGGATCGGGCAGCATGGATCGTTATGTTCGGGTGCCCAGGATGAGTCGACGCCCTCTGGAGGGGTTTAAGCCCTCGCGACTCCTTGAGGCGAGGCTGAATAAGGGGTTCTCGCAAGGGGAACTGGCTTTGCGGGCATCCGTCAGCTCGGCATCCATATCGGCCTGGGAGGTTGGTCGATCGACACCCCAGGTGGACCGGCTTCAGCGGGTCGCGCAAGTCCTCGGCCTTGAAATGGCCGAGCTGATTCACATATCCGAGATCGAACGCAAACTGGTGAATCTCCGCGAGCTCGCCGGTTGGACGCAAGCTCAACTGGCTCAACGTGCTGGAATCTCGACACCGTTGCTTGCTGCGCTTGAGCGCGGCCACGCGTCGCTGACTGACGCCGTGTGCGCGCGAATAGCCGCTGAGTTGGGACTCCCGGATGGGGCTGTCGCTGAGGCGTTTGAAAGGGGTCGAACCAGGCAGTGAAACACGTTCGTGTGACACCGTCGTTATGTCGTCGTCGATCCCCGACCCCCAATCGCGCATACGCAAATTATACGCAAGTCTCTCTGTTACGCAAGCGGTGCGGTTCCTCCGCGACGATAATGTGGATCTGTTCTGGCCACGGGTTAGGCCTTTAGCTAGCGCCTTTACATGTACGCTCCGAGTGAAACGGGGGGTGCCAAACTCGCAAGTTGTACGCAAAATTTCGATACGAGAGCAGGCAGCATGGATGGGAGCGCCACAGAACGACTGGGTGCAGCTGTCCTAGCAAGGCGGGACCAGCTGAAGTTCAGTCGTCGGCAGGTATCTCTCAACGGAGGGCCGTCCGAACCGACGCTGTTAAAAATCGAGCGGGGGCAAGGCGACGATCTTGGGGCGGCGACATTCCGCAAGCTCGATATCGGGTTGCAATGGGAGGCGGGCTCGGCGGCACGAGTTGTGGAGGGCGGTACGCCCACTGCTGCGGCGAGGTCTGCCATCGCCTTTGCCTCAGGAGGCCTTCTAGTCCCGGTGTCCGCGGTCGCGGAGGTCACCAAGCTTGTAGGAGAGCTGCAGGATTTAGCTGATACTAAACAGGACGATTCTCTGCAGTCACTGTCCGACCGCTTGGCTGTGGCGATCAGACCGATCTACGGTTCATATGTCACAAATGTGCTGGAAATAAACCGCCGTTCTTCGCCCGGCGGGTTGGCCGCGATTCTGCAGCTACTCGGGCCGTTCCTCGACGAGCCGATACCAATCGACGCGGGTGATGTCTCAGAATGGCAATATCGGCGATGGCTCGCTGGCCAGTCGGTCGGTTTGACCAAAGCTCAGGAACAACGGTTTCGGCGACGATTGGAGCAATCCGGTGAGTAAGTTCCCGATTTACAGGAGAGTCGACGAACTCTTCGATACGTTTCATTCCGCCGACGAGGCGGTGAGGTCCAACGAAACTGCTGTGGCCTACTTGGTCGGGAGGGGTCATAGCATCACAATCGCGTCCTTCGAGCACCTTCGGTCGGGTGCCGCCACCTCGGAGGTGCCGCCGGAAGCGGTTAGCGATATCGCTGGGTTCTTCCGTTATCCGACGGAGTATCTGACGGCACCAGAGGACGGCGAGCGCTTCAAGGATCTACAAGAACAGCTCGACGCGTTGCGTGTCTTCCGCCAGCAGGGAGTCAAGCGACTGCGCTTCCGGGGACAACCAACGTCCTCTGACAGAGCCGCCCTAATCCGGGCCTTACGCAGTTAGTCTCAGCCCTCGTGGATGCAGTTTGACTCGCAGACCTTCTGGCTTCAACGTAATTGTTTCTCGGACCTGTAATGAGTAATCGGGATCCGGCTCGATGTCGAAGTTCTTGATGATCGTCGCAAGAACAATCAGGATCTCGTGGTAAGCAAATTGTCGTCCAATACACGCTCGCATACCCACCCCGAAGGGCCTATAGATCTCAGCGTGTCGGCCTCGCGTTCTCTCCGGAAGGAATCGGTCCGGGTTGAACTCCTCGGCGTCTGATCCCCATAGTGCGTTTCGGTGCAACTGCAGCAGTACGACAAAGACCCACTCCCCCTTCTCGAAAGGATACTGCCCCCCGAGCATGGTGTCGGCGTTCGCTTTTCGGAAGTATCCGGGTGCTACTGGCCACAACCGTAAGGTCTCGTCGACTATTCGTCGAGTGGCTCGGAGTTTCGATACCTGCTCGAACGTAGGGGTGGTATCTGTCCAAACAGTTTCGATCTCGCGGCGTGCGGCGTCGACCACCTTAGGGTTAAGTGACAGGTAGTGCAGTGCGAACGCGAGAGCGCCGGCCGATGTCTCGTGGCCAGCGACAAGGAACGTCAGGATCTGATTCCGGACGTTGGCGTCATCTAAAAGTTCACCGCTGTCTGGATCGGCCTCCACCAGCATGCGGTCGAGTAGGTCGCCTTTTCCGCCTGGTCCCGTGACCTTTCGGGTTGCGACAACGTCGTCCACTAACGCGTGCACCATCTGCACGTCCTCGCGGTGCTGCTTCCACTGATTGCGGAAGACGGACTGCTCGACGAGAGGGTGCGAGTAGGCGGCCCGGTTGATGTAGCGGAGTTCCCGCAGCATGGCGCTGACCAACGCATGTTCCCCAGAATCGGTGAACGAATCGAAGTCATAGCCGAACGCACAGCGGCCGATGATTTCCAAAGTTGTCTTGTTCATATCCGCGGAGACGTCGACCCACGACCCAGGGGCTTTGCTATGCCAGAGCGAGGTCAGTTGACCAGCCACTTCGACCATCGTCTGGTGATAGCCGCGCATGGCTTGGGCTGTAAACGAAGGTGCGAGAATTGCGTGGGCTTTTGCCCAGTTCGGTTCGCTGTTGTGTGCTGTGAATAGACCGTCTCTGGCAATTTCTCGAAGGTTCCGGATGGGTACTCCCAGAAATTTTGACCAGTGCCGATCGTCGTTAATCTCGACCAGCAGGTCAGGGTCCGAGATATAGGTGACGCGAGTGCCGGCAATATTGCGCTCGTAGATATCGCCGTAGCGTTGTGCTCCCTTCATGCCCCACTGGCTTGAATCGGTGATGTGAAGGTCCCAAAGATCACCGAGAATGGGTATCCGATGAGGCGGATGCGGCAGCACTCTGTCCTTCGCTTTGATACGCGCCGTGTTGCTCAAAGACTGGCTCATGTCTCTACTTCCTGAACACTGTTAAGCGTGGGTTGAGATGACTGATTGCTTTGCTGATTCCCACCGATACGCGATCTTGTTGAGCGCGCGCACTTCCTCGGTTAGGTCTCGATCTCTATCAGTGGCGTGTAGCCGGATATAGTCACCCTGGGCACCGCCGGAACGTTTCCGATCCAGCGCCGCTGCGACCTGGACGGCGGACGCCGTGGCGGGGTCAGCGTGCTCGTGAATGGGTGTTGCGAACCGCCCGAGCACAAGCAAACAGTCGCGGATCTCGACCGTCATTCGTTGCAACGCCTCTATCTGCCCTGACCTGGCAGCCGTATGATACTTCTTATCCAAACCTGGAATATCGTCTTTGCACGCGGCAACCAGGTCGTCGCGGAGTGGCTGTAGTTTTCGAATGGACCGCGCTGCCGGGTCGAGGTCTGCGAGTTCGAGCAATACGTAAATCGGACGGATTAAGGCGATTATTGCTCCAAGAAGCAGGATATAGACGAAATTGTTTTCGTTAGCGGCGAATCGGAATTCAACAAAAGACGTGCCGGTTCCGGTCGCCGCAAACACGGAGCTTGCAAAGATAGAAATCGCCTCTTCTGTTGTCCACGCGCCAGCGAACAGAATGACTAAATAGGTTGCAATGTGTCTTCCTCGAAGCCTCCCCAGAACGAGATCGCGCACGCTGATGTAGACGAGAGGGCCGCCTACGGTGGCGCACCACGCGGAGAAGATCGAGAAGTATGCGACCGTTTGCCAGCCTTCTGTTCGGTCGATGTATTGGTCGATCGACCGGGCGTGGGAACCAAACGCGAGCATGAGCGGTACAGAGAGGTAGCCGGCCACCCACACGGGCTTTTCCATAGTCCACCGGTCGGAGACCCGAGAGCACGCCCACCCCGATACCAGTAAAACGAACGGCACAAAAGCCATGACGATCATGGTTGTACCAAGTTGGCGGATGAACCCGACGGACAGCTCGACGTGGTCTGCAAGGAAGTTCTGCGCCTTTTCCTCACGAAACACGGCGGCGAGGATTCCGTAGCCGAGCGCGTACGTCACCAGTCGCTCTGTGTGCGAGGTGGTTCGTCCGAACAGCAAGATGATGCGCGCGATGAACGTCGCAACCGACAACAGGATGATCGCCCAGCTGACGAGTCCGGGAACGGAGCTGGTCATGCCCTTCCCCACAGCGATCGCATTGCCGCCGAGTGACGGTAGTGCGAGACCTTAGTCATCACCAGATCAGCGAGAAGTTCGGCCTCACTCTCCTGCTCGCTCGCGACGACATTGCGGCCGAGAGTGCCACGAACGGCGGCCGGGTCGACGTCAGTAAGTAGCAACCGAAACCAGTCCTCACTCGGCTCGACGTCAAATGAATGCCCGAGGACCATATGGGCCGCCTCATGACACAGCACCTGAATCAGATGGCGCTCGGTCATTCCCAGGTCATAGAGGATGATGTCCTTGTCCGTGCAGTCACACCAGACGCCGCAAGGCGACGAGCGGAGATCGCCGTACAACTCGCTGTGATCAGACGACCGCACCCCACGAAGCTCGATTGGCCGGCCGCGATACCGCGACAGTGCGGCGATAAACGTGTCTCGGTCCCACGGCGAGGGAATCATCGACTCGATGATTGCGCGTGCCTCAAAAATTTTTGCCATCGAATTGTCCATAGAAGCCCCCAACTCCAACCCTAGGATTGCTGTGCCAGGCTACTGCATGACCAGAACATGCCTTGAGCAGTTGTTCTGCGTTCCGGCGGTGCGTTGTCGTCTACTCGGCCATGCAAGGGATCTCCGAATTTCTACGCCCGGGTCGGCGTGTCCTACCGACTTCCACCTAGGCGTTAAGGCACGCTGTGCGACGTGACTAGAAGTAATCCACCCCGGCTCAAGGGCCGTCCGCGGGTGAATAACTATGACACCGTGCAGCTCAACTGCAACGTCCATCCGGCAATCAAGAAAGCGCTCAAGGACGAGGCAGAGAAGCGAGGGCAGAACGCGAATACCGTGCTGTCGAAGGCGATTGCTGACCTGGTCGGAGTCCGTCTAGAGGAGCTAGTGCAGCCCGACACCGACACGGGGGTGCTGCGGCATACCGCGTGATGTTCAACTGAAAAGTCAACACACACACGCCCCTTGACGCAGCAGAGCCCCCGGTGTTCTGACCGGAGGCTCTGAGCTCAAGTTGTTGACGAACGAGCGCCAACTCGATCGTCATACTGCGTCTCCTCAGAAAGGGACACTGTCTTGCTCGACAGGTCTCAGGGTACAACGCGCCCTGATGAAGGTACAAGATTTAACCCTCGTGTCGGCCCGCCAATGTCGACTCCGGGCAACATATGGAAGCGCTTTGCGCCAATCGTGGCTGCTCGCCAGTCGATGCGCGTCTGTGGCAGCGGCGGCAAGTTCGATACGTCGCGCAGTCTCACGAACAGTCTGCCGTCGACACCTGCGGCGGTTCCCATCTATATCCGCGGTCGCACCCGCGTGCTGGCGCTGGATTTCGACGCCAAAGTGCACAGTGCGGAGCAGGTCAATGCCGACGTCGAGTGCGTACTGACGTGGCTGCACGAATGCGGCGCCCGCACAGTCACCGACCACTCCACCAGCGGCGGCCGCCACGTCCTCGTCCCACTGGCCACCAACGCCCCGCTGCGAGTCGACGACATCCGCGTAGTGATGCAGCTCCTGACCGCACGCCTGGACACGCTCGACAGCACCCCCATGCTCAACGCTGCAACAGGCTGCATCACTCCCCCAGGCTCGCCATGCCGCGAAGGTGGCTACAGACAACTCGATGGCACACTCGACGATGCGATAGACGCCTTCACCATCCGCTCCGAACCCGGTCTCGTCGCCAGACTCGTCGCTCTCCTCGGCGGAGGTCCAGCTAGGCACCGCACACCGGTCGATGCGGTCGCGGCCGCCATCACACGCGATGAGCGGATCGTCGGCACCGGGGACGAGCAACGCCTGCACCCGCGCTATCACCGCACCGCCTCTACCCCGGCCCCTGTGGATGCTTACGCAGCCACAGGCAAGCTCGACACGACACGGCGTTGGATCTCCCACTCCGAGGCTCGGCAGTCCGTTATCAGTCACGCAGTCCTGCGCGGCGCCAGCTACCGCGACATCGAAGCAGCCATCGCCGGCGAGCAGTGGGCTGGTGTTCGCCGCGCGTACGACAAGTACGGCAACAACGCTGCAGCTGCCCTCAACCGGGACGTGAACAAGGCCCTGACCTGGGCTGCGGGAGTTGCACACCAATTCCACCAAGTCACGCACAAGAACAAGCACACAGGGGGGGATGGTTCTTACCTCAATGATGCGGTTCGTCGCCATTGGCTAGCTCACGCCAAGCTCTGGATCGACCGCGAATTCCTAGGTACCCGCCAGAGACCGGCACTGCTCGCGGTAGTGCAGGCACTCGCGTACACCTCGGCTCTCGCTGGTGAGTTGATCGAGGGCGTGCCGGTGGTGGCTATTGGCGGGCGCAGCCTTTCGCACTCGGCAGGACTGATGTCGGAATCGACGGTGTGGAGCGCGCTACGGGTGCTTCGGGACACCCCCGGATCTCCGGTCCTGCTGGTGGCCCGCGGTGCCGGCAGGGACGCAGACCGCTACGCGTTGACAACACCGGTGACGTCGGCGGCTGACTCAGTGCACCTCGAACGAGCGCGGGTGGAGCCAGTTCACGCGGCCTGGAGTGTGTTGGGCCTGCGCGGACGCTCTGTGTACGAGTTGGTGATCGCAGGGCTGGCCGTAAACGTCGACGACGTTCTTGCAGGCGCGATGCTGAGGCCGTCGAACGGATACGCCATCCTCGCGGACCTGGTGGCCGCTGGCTTGATCAAACGAGATGGAGTAACCCTGAGTGCCGGGGAGCGCTCGTTGGACGATGTGCGGGAAGCTCACGGGCTGGACACCGTGGCCGGGGACCGGATTACCCGGCATCGAGCGGAGCGGGTGCTCTGGCAAGTCTGGCTGGAGAACCGGTTCGCGCCGCCCCCACCCGACGACATTCCGGCCGCTGAACGGTCAGTTGAGGTGACGCTTCGTGCCGCTCCCCTGCTCGACGACCTGGACTCAGAACTGATCTGGGCATCGAGAATGGCTGCCGGTCCACCTTCCACAGATCCAGTCTTCGATGCCATCGAGCTACTCAGCGACCAACTCGGAGCCTTGATCGTGTCGCACTGACCCCCGCCCAGAAAGTGCGCCGATATAACTCGGACCCCGGATCCCTTGCTGGGTTTTGCGTACCTATGGGGTAGGCGTGTGTGGCTTTGCGTGGCGAACACACAACGCTGGTCTGCGGAAATGTGGAGTGGCCTCCGGGCTGCCGTCTTTGCAGGTTCAGTGCCCCATTGCGGTCACCGTTGCGGCCGTTTGCATCTGACAGTTTCGGTGCCGAGCTTTACGACAATGAAGAAACTTACATTTACAGAATTCTGGTGTTGTAAGTTTCTGGATTTGCGCTATCCTTATCCAATGCGTAGTGAAAAACTCGTTGAGGTGCGATTTTGCCTGCCGTTGCGTGTCTGATCACTACCTGGTCGAAGAGGCCAGCGCCACTCGCATCTGCATCAGCAAATGCAGATTTACAGAAACACGTATCACCGTATCGTCGCAGAATCGTAAACCCACAGAACCGCAATTGCGACGTTCTGCATAACCGGAAAGGCACAAATATGATTTTCAGTTTTCTCAACCAGAAGGGAGGAGTCGGCAAGACCACTCTGAGTATCAACGTTGCAGCCGAGCTTGCCGCAGCTTCTCCAGGGGAGAGGGTTCTGCTCGTCGACGCCGATCCTCAAGGGAGTGCCCTTGACTGGGCTGCGGCGCGAACACAGCCTCCACTTTTTACCGTTGTCGGCTTTCCTCGTGCAACCCTTCACCGTGAGATCGCCACGATCAGTGAGGGCTACGACCACGTCGTGATAGACGGACCGCCTCGCGTGACCGACTTGGCGCGGTCCGCAATTCTCGCCTCCGACGTCGTGGTCATCCCGATACAACCGTCTCCGTACGACGTGTGGGCCGCTGAGGAGGTACTCAGCCTTGTCGAAGAATCTCGAATTTACCGCGAGGACCTGATTTCTGTATTTGTGCTTAATCGTAGGGTCTCGGGGACTGCAATAGGACGCGACGTGAGCGCAGCGCTCGCAAAGCGAGAAGGGAAGACCAAGCTGCTCGACGCGTTCGTAACGCAGCGAATAGTCTTTGCGGAGTCTGCCGCCCAAGGGTTGTCAGTTGCCGAGGTCGATCCACACTCGCCCGCAACCGAGGAGATCCGAGCTGTGGCGAAAGAGTTGAGGAACCTCAAATGAGCGGCAAGCGAGTCGAGATACCAGTCAAGCCTGTTCGTCTGCAGAACCCCGAAGCAGATACGTGGGTCGAGAGCCGCAACGCACCGCAGCCTGCTCCGCCGCAGCAGGATAGAGCGGTCGCCCGACCTACTCTTTCTCCTCCTACGGTGGAGATGAAGGAAGCAATCAAGCGCCTGACCATCGACATTCCTGAAAGTCTGCACCGCGACATCAAGGCTCAGTGCGCAATGCGCGGTACGAAGATCGCCGACGAGGTCAGGGAACTGTTGATGAAGAAGTACCGGTCTCGACAAGACTGAAATACAGAAACACAGAAACACAGAAACGTAGACTAATGCGGTGGTGGCGCGATGCGGCGCGCATCGACAAGCCCCAGGCCGCTCAGCTGACCACCACGTCATACGAAAGGCCCCGGCAGTGCGGACAACACCACCGGGGCCGGTCGATCACAGAATGGACCTGCGATCAATGGACAACGCTAATACCCCCACTACACCCGCCACCACGGTGGTCATTCATCCGCGAGTTCTGCTCGGTGCGCTGATCACCGCCATACTTTTGACCCTCGGCATTGCGGCAGCCTCGTTCTGGTTGTCGTTCGCGGCTCTTCGAGATCTCGCCGCCATGGCGGGCACTGAACCTGACCGAGCTTGGGTGATACCTATCGTGCTTGATGGAGCGATCGTCGCGACAACGGTCACCGCAATTGCGCTGTCGCACCACACAGACCCGCGTACGGTGCGCGGACGACGCTTCGTCCTGACCATCCTCGCGGTCGCTGCCGGAGCGTCCATCGCAGGAAACGCCTATCACGCCACCCTTGCCTCTACGGTGCTACCGGCAATCGTCGCAGCCGGGATCGCCACAATCGCACCGGTCTTCCTCCTCGCCATGACAGAAGTACTCGCAGTCATCCTCCGCGCACCACGCAGGCAGCGGACAGCCTCACCCGCCCCATCCGTCGACATTCCTATCGCCGTGAGCCAGCGTGACAGTTCATCGACGTCGCCAGAAGCGCCCAACGACGACGCCACGGAAAACGTCGAGGACCTCGTAGACGACCACGGCAACCTCCCAGACGAGGTCTGGGAAACGGTCGACCTCTACCTCAACCACCCCGAAGTAAGAGGCAACTTCTCCGCCGTCGCCCGCGCCCTCGGCGTAAAACACGCGTCCACCATCACCAGACGATACGACCGCTGGATCGAACTGCAACGAACCGTCGCCGCAGCAAAAGCACCGAAAGCGCTCCAGCACCACACCGCACGCGGCGATGTCACACACAACGCCGCCAACAACTTCGGTGCTGAACTCGACCACGAACAACACACTCACGACAACCACGACCAGCCTCACGATTCCGACACCGCCGAGGCCGGCGCCGAGCACGACTACGTCGGTGCGGGCCGATGACCCAGCAACGTGCCAACGTGACCCGCGGTCGCCTGATCGCAGGAGCAGCAACCGAATTCGCGACCCACAGCTACACTGCCGCATCGATCAACCGAATCCTCGAAACCATGGAATGCACCAAAGGTGCCCTGTACTTCCACTTCCCATCCAAACTGAAGCTCGCGGACGCTGTCCTGAGTGAAGCCGAGACGATCTACGCAGATATCGCACATCGATGGCGGACAGCGCAGGTGGATCCGTTGGACGCGATCGCAGGGCTGGTGGAGCACCTGGCGGAGGCCTTCACCGCCGAACCTGCGCTGCGAGCCGAAGCCCGACTCACCCTCGAACCCGACCTCGCCCCACGCCGCCCATCCGCAGTGTGGGAACCCACCATCCACGAGCTCGCCGAGAAAGCTATCGAATCCGGCTGCATCCGCCGTGACTTCACGGCCGAGAAGTTCGTGCGAACTCTCGCAGCGTCCCTGACAGGGCAGCGCTACATCACCCACATCATGACCGCCGCAGGGGACACCGGGACGATCCGTGCCCGCTACACCGAATCGCTGGAGCTGGTCGTCGCCGCTGCAGCCGCTACCGACCAGCGGCGCACAGGCAACCGCAGGGAACTATCAAGCTCCGATCGGGTGGCTGTATGACGAGCACGACAAGTCGCACAGACGAGGCAATAGAAGCGGGGACGGCTGGTATGAACGAGAGTGTGGACAGCACCAAGACACCATCACGCGCACGCACTACACCTCGAAATACCGGCCCCCGGGTCACACACAAAGGCAGGTATGGCCGAAATCGGCCTAACGACGACCGAGTAGTCATGATCGACATCGACGGCGTCCTCGCTGACATGAGCCCATTCGAGGCGACACTGACCCAAGACGACATACCCACCCGACAACGCTGGCGCGAATTCTTCGCCCACATCCCCGACGCCGCCGTCCTCGCCGCCGGCCACGACCTGGCCTGGGCGATCGACAGCCTCGGATACACCCTCGTCTACTCCAGCACCAGACCCTCCTACACCCACGCCGCCACCAGGCTGTGGCTCGCCGAGCAAGACTTCCCAGCCGGCCGAGCACTGCTCATACGGCCCACATCCGAACCCTCCGGCCACCCGCAGCCCGCAGCCCACATCAAACGCAGTCACGCCCGCGCAGTGACCAACAAACACCCGGACTGGCTCCGCGCCTTCATCGACGACGATCCCGACATCGTGAACGAACTGACCGGCCATGACGTCCCCGCACTCGCGGCAAGCGAACTCACCGAACTGGGCGTGGCATCACTACGCCAACGACTCGACCTGAAACCTGGAACGAAGATACCCGCGGTGAACAACCATGCCGCACCAAAAAGTCAGGCACACCAAAATCTCCCCAAGCGGCGAGTCCAGCAAGAGACGCAACCGCCGCGCAGGATCCACCCTGTACACACCCACCAGGCGTAGGCCATCACAAACCCCGAAACACACAGGCCGGCTGAAGCCGCCAAGTCCCGCGGCTACCTAACAGTGATGACACGACCGAACGACTATACGATTGAAATCTATGGGCTACGACAGAGACGCCACACCAGATGAGATCGAACGCGGAGAGGCCACTTCGTGGAGTATCCGGGCGCCAGAAGGCATCGAGCACCTCTCCTCCGAGGAAAAATGGCGGCGCACGAACGACGATGGTGTCCCCTACAACCACAAGATATGGGTTACAGAGCCGAAAGACTCCTGGGTTACGCCCGTCGAACTGATTGCCCACGATGGATATAGACCCGAAGCACTCCTGCGGCTGTTCGGCCCCACCGCCGAAGGACCGGACGGTATCCAAGGATGGCTAGGGGTTCACGTTGAACACATCAAAGACACAGTCATCGATGCAGCAATCGACCTACTCGAATCCAGTCTGATCGACGCACGAATCCGAGATATCTTCCCGCCGCTACCCGGTCCTGACAATTGGCCGACAGACGCCGAGGCAGCCAAAATGGTCGCGCACCTCGACGAGCCCGGCAAGGTCTCACCGTAGCGGTCCCAACAAGAAACGACACCCGAGGCACACTCACAACTCTCAGTAGGTAAAACGGGCAATGACAAACCGCGCGGACCACGTCCGCCGCATCGTCGGTGTGGACCGCAGCTACGTCACATCCCGCGAAGCCGTCATCGACAAAACAGCCCACTGGTTCTACGGAGGCATAGGCGGACACAAAGACAAAACAGACGGCTACCCCACAACGCGCGCCTACTTCGACCGCATCACCGAACAACTCACCGAACCCGTCTGACAACAGCAGGGGAGCGGAGCGGGTTCTCACAAACGATCATTACTGAGACGCCGCCCAGTGAGACGAATCGACACCCCAACAGACCGCGCCGGCAAAGTCAGCCAATTCGCCGTCTACGGCCGGATTAGCTCAATCAAAAACCGTTTTGTTATCAACCTGTTATGTGTCTCAGAAACCCGTCTCACGCCCCGGAGTGCCCACTGTGCCCCACCCGCCGTTTCTGAGACAGTCAACCCCGTGAGCGCCATCCTGGGATACTGCCGAGTCTCAACCACCGACCAATCGCTGAACCTGCAGAGAGACGCACTGACAGCCGCCGGCTGCTTCCGCATCTGGGAAGAAGTCGCATCCGGAGCCGACAAAGACCGACCCCAACTCCAACACCTCCTCGACAACCTC
>JBBSSG010000097.1:0-13634 GCA_038242295.1 Mycobacteriales bacterium
CCACGTGCGTTCGGCCGGGTCAGCTCAGCCGGGTGCCGTCTCCGAATGCGTCGAAGACATGGGCATGCGCCTCGTCGAAACGGATACCCACGATGTCGCCCTTTTGTGGCGGGTCACGCCAGTCTGCTCGCGCGACGATGGATTGCGTTTCGCCGTTGATGTCGGCCCGGCCGAAGACGAATGCTTCCGAGCCGAGTTCCTCGACGACGTCGACCTCCATCTTCAAGCCGGATCCGACGATCTCGACATGCTCGGGCCTGATGCCGAAGACCACGTCCGATCCGGTGGAGGACGCGAGCACGCTCCGCGAGATCGGAACAAGATTGTCGCCGATACGAACGCCTCCGTCGGCGACGGGCACGCGAAACAGGTTCATCGACGGTGATCCCATGAACCCGGCGACAAACACGTTGGCAGGGGTTCGGTACAACTCGCGGGGCGACGCGCACTGCTGCAGCACTCCGTCCTTCAGGACTGCGACGCGGTCGCCCATCGTCATGGCCTCGACCTGATCGTGGGTGACGTACACAGTTGTGGTTGCCAATCGGCGTTGCAACTGGGCGATCTGTGTCCTGGTCTGGACGCGAAGCTTGGCGTCGAGATTCGACAGCGGCTCGTCCATCAAGAACACCTGCGGCTGTCGAACAATGGCTCGTCCCATGGCGACTCGTTGACGCTGGCCGCCGGAGAGCGCTTTGGGTTTGCGATCGAGGTAGTCCTCCAGGTCCAGCAATTTTGCTGCTTCCTGTACCCGTGCGCGGATATCCTCTTTGCTTGCCTTGGCCAGTTTGAGGGCGAAGCCCATGTTCTCGGCGACGCTCATGTGTGGGTAGAGCGCGTAGTTCTGGAACACCATCGCGATGTCGCGATCCTTGGGTTCGGAGTCGGTGACGTCTTTGCCGCCGATGAGGATTCTGCCGCTGTTGACTTCCTCCAGGCCTGCGAGCATGCGCAGTGAGGTGGACTTGCCGCAGCCCGAGGGGCCGACGAGGACGAGAAATTCACCGTCGGCGATTTCGAGGTTCAGCGCGCTGACTGCTGGAAGGTCGGACCCGGGGAAAAGTCTAGTTGCGCGGTCGAACGTGATCGATGCCATGAATGTGTAAGCCCTCCACCGGCAGGAACGTGCCGGACGATCCGAGTGTTGGGTATCGACGGGTGCCGACGAAGATACATAGTATGGGCGCCGTCACAGCGCGGAGCGCGGTGGGTGCCTGCCGACCACACGCCTGACTTCCAGATACAAGCAGTCTGGACTGTTTGTTCATTTTCGGTTATTGTCAGTCCTGTGACCCAGAGCACGCAAGCCCCGGAGCGGAGAACCCAGGCCGAGCGGACAGCGGGTACTCAGGCCAAATTGCTGGATGCCGCGGTTGAATGCCTCGTCGAACTCGGTTTCGCCAAGACGAGCACGCAAGAGATTGCACGCCGGGCGGGTGTGTCCCGCGGGGCGCAGTTGCATCATTTCCCGACGAAGGAATCTCTGGTGACAGCTGCCGTCGAGCATCTCGTGGATAAGCGCCTAGCGGAGATCCTGGCGAGCGATCCAGACCCGGAACGGGGAGTGGAAGTGCTGAGCGAGGCATTCTCCGGTCCGCTCTTCTACGCGGCTCTGGAGCTATGGGTTGCAGCGAGAACGGATCCTGCTCTGCACGAGGCGATGCTGCCTCTCGAACGGCGGGTTTCCGAGGCCATCATGCGCGGCGCGACGGCGGTCATGGGTAGCCGAATGTCCACAGAATCGATCGAATTGAGCGTCGAGCTCGCACGCGGATTTGCCGTATCGGCGCTCCTCCGAACCTCCGAGTCCGATGCCGCAGTGCGCGCCCGGTTACTGCCGGCGTGGGAGAAGAAAGTGCTGGAGCGATGAGTATTCCCAAGTCCGTTCAGGTTCTTGTCGTCGGAGCCGGTTTCGCCGGTATCGCCGCCGCGACAAGAATTCTCGACGCTGACCCTACGGCCAACGTCCTGGTGATCGAGCGCGCCGGCGACGTCGGCGGAACCTGGCGCGACAACACCTACCCGGGTTGCGCGTGCGACGTGCCGACGTCTCTGTACTCGTTTTCGTTCGCACCGAGCCCCGACTGGACGCATACGTTCGCTCGCCAGCCGGAGATTTACCGCTACCTTCGCGGGGTGGTCGAGAAGACCGGTCTGCGAGATCGCATCGTCACCGGTTGTGAACTTCTCTCGGCGACGTGGGACGGCGAGCAATCGCACTGGAAGGTGAAGACCGCCAAGGGATCTCTCACCGCTGACGTCCTCGTTGCCGCCACCGGCGCACTGTCCACCCCTAAGTTTCCGGCCGTTGCCGGAATCGAAAAGTTTGCGGGCACGATGTTTCATTCCGCAACGTGGAACCATGAGCACGACTTGACTGGTCAACGCGTCGCGGTAATCGGAACAGGTGCTTCCGCAGTGCAGTTCGTGCCCGAGATCGTCGACCGCGCACAGCGGCTGACGGTGTTTCAGCGCACGCCCGCCTGGGTGGTGCCGCGCCTGGATCGCACGCTCGGCAAGCTCGAGAAAGCCATGTATCGACGCTTGCCGGTCAGTCAGAAAGTAGTTCGAGGAATCATCTACAGCTACCGCGAGGCCTACGTCGCCGCTCTCGCGCATCACCCGAAAGTGCTTCCGCTGATCTCCAACGTGGCGAAGCTGCACCTACGGATGCAGGTGAAAGACCCCATAAAGCGTGCCGCGCTGACGCCGGACTTCGTTCTCGGGTGCAAGCGGATGCTGCTGTCCAACGATTGGCTCGAGACTCTCGATCGCGATGACGTGGACCTCGTGAACAGCGGGTTGACCGAGATTACCGAGGACGCGGTGATCGACGCCGACGGCAACTCCTACCCGGTTGACGCGATCATCTTCGCGACCGGCTTCACTCCGACGGAGCCACCCATTTCGCATGCACTGGTCGGCACAGATGGCCGGACGCTCGCGCAGCACTGGGACGGAAGTCCCAATGCCTACCGCGGCACTACGGTGCACGGATTCCCCAATCTGTTTCTCATGTACGGTCCCAACACCAACCTCGGCCACAGTTCGATCGTGTACATGCTCGAATCACAGGCCAACTATGTGGCCTCGGCGCTGCAGCAGATGCGTGAGCATGGATTGGCCTCGGTCGAGGTAGTGGAAACCACACAGCAGCAGTACAACTCATGGATTCACGACTCGCTCCAAGGCACGGTCTGGAACGCGGGCGGCTGCTCGAGTTGGTACCTCGACTCGGAGGGGCGAAATCCGGTGATGTGGCCGACGTACACATTCAAGTTCCGCGCAGCGACGAGAACATTCGACGCCGAGAACTACAAAAGCATTCCAGCGAGCAAAGGCGTTACAGTATGAGCGATTTCGACGTCCTCGTGATCGGATCTGGGTTCGGCGGTAGCGTCGCAGCCCTGCGTGCGACGGAGAAGGGATACCGCGTCGGGGTGCTCGAATCCGGCCGACGGTTCACCGACGACGAGCTACCGAAGACCAGTTGGCGACTCCGCAAGTACCTGTGGGCACCCGCTATCGGATGCTACGGCGTGCAACGTATTCACTTGCTTCCCGACGTGCTGGTCATGGCAGGTGCCGGGGTCGGCGGTGGATCGTTGAACTACGCGAACACGCTCTACCAGCCGCCGAAGCGCTTCTTCGAGGACCCACAGTGGGGCCACATCACCGACTGGCACCGTGAACTCGGACCGTACTACGACCAGGCCAAGCGAATGCTGGGCGTCGAGACGAATCCGACCATCACGCCCTCGGACAAGATCATGAAAGAAGTTGCCGAGGACATGGGCGTCGGCGAGACGTTCAGCAGCACCCCAGTGGGTGTCTTCTTCGGCTCGCCCGGGCAGACCTCCCCGGACCCCTTCTTCGGCGGGGCCGGCCCAGCGCGAACAGGGTGCACCGAGTGCGGATCATGCATGACGGGATGCCGCGTCGGAGCCAAGAACACCCTGGTCAAAAACTATCTGTACTTAGCGGAGCAGGCCGGCGCCGAAATTCTTCCGCTCAAGACCGTCACCGCCGTGCGGCCGAGAGCAGGCGGCGGATACGAAGTAATCGCTCGGCGCACCGGCGGCAAGCTGCGGCGCACCGAGACCGTGATGACGGCTGATCAGGTCGTATTCGCGGCAGGTACCTACGGGACGCAGAAGCTGCTGCTTGCCATGAAGGAAACACGACAGCTCCCGCAGCTATCGGACCGCATCGGCAGCCTCGTCCGTACCAACTCGGAAGCTGTCCTTGCGGCAACTGCTCGTGGCCGCGAAATCGACTACACGCAAGGCGTCGCAATCACGTCGTCGTTCCATCCGGACGATCACACGCACATCGAACCTGTCCGGTATGGCAAGGGCAGCAACGCGATCGGGCTATTGCAGACCGTGCTCAGCGACGGTGGAGGCCGGACGCCGCGCATTCTCAAGACCCTGGGCGTCGCGCTCAGGCATCCGGGCGCGGCGGTGCGAAGCCTCTCGGTGCGGCGATGGTCGGAACGCACCGTCATTGCACTCGTCATGCAGACCGACGACAACTCGCTCGAGCTCGGGTCGAAGAAGGGTCTGTTCGGCCGGCGTCTGACATCGCGCCCCGGCGGGGGGGACCCGCCGCCGCAGTGGATCCCGCAGGGACACACGGCGGTCCGGCTACTCGCCGACAAAATGGGCGGCGATCCCGGCGGATCGATGGCCGATGTCGTCAACATCCCCATGACGGCTCACTTCCTCGGCGGCTGTGCGATCGGCGAATCGGCCGAACACGGCGTCGTCGATGCCTATCACCGGGTTTATGGGCACGAAGGTCTGCACGTCGTCGACGGCTCGGCCGTCAGTGCCAACCTGGGGGTCAATCCGTCGTTGACGATCACCGCTCAGGCGGAGCGCGCGTTGGCTCTGTGGCCGAACAAGGGCGAAGTCGACGTGCGTCCCGATCTCGGTTCGGTGTACCGCGAGATCAGCCCGACCAGGCCGGGCAAACCCGTCGTGCCGGCATCAGCCCCCGGGGCACTCCGTTTGCCGTTGACCGTAGTGGGAGACAAGACATGTGGAGCGTGACCGAATCCGAGTCCGGTCGTACCGACTGGCCCGAGAGTCCGCCTCCGCCTTGGCCTGCTGATGTGCGAGCAACGATCTGGTGGCACCGTTCGACGTCATCGGGACGCGCACTGAGTCGTGGGTCGGCGCTGCCGATCACGCTCGTGATGGTGGTCGACTACCTGCAATCACCGGTCGGCCCGTACCGCGAGATTCTCGCCAGTCCAGTGCTGCGGCGTCCCGGACGCGGGGTGGGAGTAATGCCGCGGATGTCGGTGCCGTTCATTGCCGTCGACTCGGACATGTCGGTACACGGTGGCCGTGCACATTGGCATCTACCCAAGGTTCTCGCAGATTTCGACGGCAGTGTGCTCGGCGACTTCTCGGTGTCGGCCGCGGATTGGTCGGTAGGAACCCAGGCGAAAGGCGTCGGCCCGACGTTTCCGCTCAAGGGGGCTCTCGGCTTTGCGCAACCTGTCGCTGAATCCCTCGCGGTAGCTACGGCGCGGCTGACCGGCAAGGCCAGATTGTGCCGTGTCGAGGTCGAGGCTTCGGGTCCGACGATTGGCGCATGGCTGAAATCTGGTACCCATTTTGGGCTACAGATAGTGTCCGGCAGCATGGCGACCGGACCATCGAGGCTGGTCAGCATGCTTGAAGACTGAAATAAAGTCTTTTCTTGACTAATTCCAAAAAAGAGGCATACTCGAAACCATGCCACTGAACGACGCGTCCAAGGATCCGGTTGCGCTGCTGCGCTCCGCGGGTCTGCGTGTCACAGGCCCCCGGGTTGCTGTCCTCGATGCGGTGCGCGCGCGACCGCATTCTGGTGCCGACGACCTTGCCGCTGTGGTGCGGGCCGAAGTCGGTTCGGTCTCGACGCAGGCTATCTACGACGTTCTTCGCGCATGCGTGAAGGCCGGCCTCCTGCGCCGGATAGAACCGGCAGGTTCGTCCGCATTGTACGAAGCCCGCATCGGCGACAACCATCATCACCTGGTCTGTCGGTTATGCCAGAAAGTGGTCGACGTCGATTGTGTCGTCGGCGCGTCGCCGTGCCTGAAGCCATCGCATACTCATGGATTCGTCGTGGAAGAAGCAGAGGTCGTGTTCTGGGGCCTCTGCCCCGAGTGTGCGACGGCGCAGGATTCATCCCTAGAAGTTTCGGCTATATCCCCGACGCAAGTGCCCGCGACGTAAGAACATCGACACAGGGCCGAGTCTGGCCCAGCGTTTCGAGCCAGCCCCTCGAAACGGCCGTAGCAGTCAAAAGTCTTTGAGGAGGCTTTCAACCATGACCAAGCCCACCACCACCAATTCCGGTATCCCAGTAGCCAGTGACGAGCACTCGCTCACCGCTGGCACGCAGGGACCGGTGCTGTTGCATGACCACTACCTGATCGAAAAGATGGCTCAGTTCAACCGGGAACGAGTCCCGGAGCGGATCGTGCACGCCAAGGGTTCGGGCGCGTTCGGCGTCTTGGAAATCACCGAGGATATCTCTCAATACACCAAGGCTGCTGCGCTGCAGAAGGGCGTCAAAACCGAAGCCTTGGCTCGATTCTCGACGGTGGCCGGCGAGCAGGGCAGTCCCGACACGTGGCGCGACCCCCGCGGATTTTCGCTGAAGTTCTACACCACCGAAGGCAACTGGGACCTGGTCGGAAACAACACCCCGGTGTTCTTCGTCAAGGATGCCATCAAGTTCCAGGACTTTATTCGTAGCCAGAAGCGCCTGCCCGACTCTGGCCTGCGCGATCACAATATGCAGTGGGATTTTTGGACGCTGTCCCCAGAGACCGCGCACCAGGTTACCTGGCTGATGGGCGATCGCGGCCTGCCGCGGACCTATCGGCACATGGACGGATTCGGCTCCCACACATACCAATTCATCAACGCTGCAGGCGAGCGGTCGTGGGTGAAGTTCCACTTCAAGACCAACCAGGGTATCGACTACCTCACCCAGGAAAAAGCGGACGAGCTTGCCGGCACGTCGCCGGACGAGCACCGTCAGGATCTGTTCTCCTCGATCGCGGAGGGCGACTTCCCGAGCTGGGACTTCTACGTGCAGATCATGCCGTACGAAGACGCCGAGAACTACAGGTACAACCCGTTCGACCTGACCAAGGTCTGGTCGCAGAAGGATTACCCGAAGATCAAGGTCGGCAAGCTGACCCTCAATCGCAACCCGGAGAATTTCTTCGCGCAGATCGAGCAGAGTTCGTTCGAACCGTCGAACATGGTCCCCGGAATCGGTGCCAGCCCCGACAAGATGCTTCTCGGTCGCATCTTCTCCTACGCGGACGCGCACCGTTACCGCATCGGCACCAACTACGCGCAGCTGCCGGTCAACGCGCCGAAGGCCGAGGTGAACTCGTACTCCAAGGAAGGGTCGATGCGGTACTCGTTCAACTCCGCCGACACCCCCGTGTATGCACCCAACTCATTCGGCGGCCCGCACGCCGACCCCGAGAAG
The DNA here is from genome assembly GCA_038242295.1 of Mycobacteriales bacterium. GTDB lineage: Bacteria > Actinomycetota > Actinomycetes > Mycobacteriales > Mycobacteriaceae > Rhodococcoides. The sequence goes on from JBBSSG010000097.1 coordinate 7,510, forward strand.
TACGGCAACGACGGTTCCTGGGACTTCGAACCGCGGTTCGTTCGGACCGGCTACATCGAACATCCCGAAGACGGCGACTTCGTTCAGGCCGGCATTCTCGTCCGCGAGGTGATGAATGATGAGGAGCGAGAGCGTCTGGCCGGCAACATCATCGGCCACGTGCTCAACGGCGTGAAGGAACCAGTGCTGTCGAGAGTGTTCGAGTACTGGAGCAATGTCGATTCGGATCTCGGCAAGAAGGTCGAAGAGGGAGTACGTGCGGGCCAGAGCTGACCGTAAGGTCTCGACTCGGCTTTTCGCACAGCTTCACGAAGGAGAAATGTTCTATGACCAACCCCATCAGTAGCACCCTCGATGCAGGGCAGCAGAAGATCGTCGGAGATGCCCTGCAGGGCACCGTCGTCGACTTGATCGACTTGTCGCTCATCGCCAAGCAGGCACACTGGAACGTCATCGGGAAGAACTTTCGTTCTGTGCACCTCGCCCTGGACGAGCTTGTTGTGGCAGCTCGCGACTTCACCGACGAAGCAGCCGAGCGCGCAGCGGCCATCGGTGTCAGTCCTGACGGCCGATCCGCTACCGTCTCTGCCACCGCAGGTACCAAGGGATTCGGTGCAGGCTGGACCAAGGACGAAGAGGTCACCGCGGCGGTGGTCGACAACCTGGCTGCCGTCGTCGAACGGCTCCGGGGCCGCATTGCTGATACCGACGTAGCAGATCCGGTCACCCAGGATCTCTTGATTGCAATCACAGCGCGGCTCGAGCAACTGCACTGGATGTGGCAGGCTCAGGTCGACTAGAGAATTCCTGTACCAGGCAAGACGAAGGGCCCCTCGATCGCGAGGGGCCCTTCTTGTGTGTTTCACCCGCGTGGCAGTCGGGTAACTGCCGCACATGACTTCGAACTCGGGCGCGGTTCTGTTCGATATCGACGGCACACTGGTGGACTCGAACTATGTGCACGTCGACACCTGGTCGAGAGCTTTCGCCGACGCGGGTGCAACAGTGCCGTCGTGGAAAATTCATCGCTGTATCGGGATGGACGGCGACAAGCTTCTCGAGACTCTCGTCGGCTCAGCCGACGAGGCCCTCGCGCTCGAGGCGAAGGATCTGCACGACGCCTACTACGGGGAAGCCAGCGCGCATCTGCAGATCCTTCCTGGATCTCGCGAACTGTTGCAGCGGATAGCCGACGCCGGCTTGACAGTCGTTCTCGCCACCTCGGCACCCGAGGGAGAGCTCGCCTACCTCCGCGACCTCCTCGACGTCGAAGACATCGTGTCCGCGGTGACGTCAGGAGATGACGCCCAGGTCGCGAAGCCTCATCCCGAAATTGTCGAGGTCGCGTTGAAGCGCGCCGGGGTCGAACCGGGCAATGCAGTCCTCATCGGGGACAGCGTCTGGGACATGAAAGCGTCGAGGAGCGTTGGCGTCGTGTGTGTAGGCGTTCGATCAGGCGGAATAGGCGAGGACGAACTACGAGCAGCGGGCGCCGAAGCCGTGTACGAGGATCCGGCAGACATCATCGAGCATCTGAACGACAGCCCGATCTCTAGGTTGCTGAGCGCATGAGTCGTACCGACGGTTACACCGCAATCGAAGACTATGCAGCGATCGGCGACGGTCGAACAGTTGCCCTGATCGCTCTCGACGGCCGAATCGACTGGTTGCCGGTGCCCAATCTCGATTCGCCTCCGCCTTTCGCGGCACTGCTCGACGCCGAACATGGTGGAAGATTCGAGCTTGCGCCGGTGGACGAATACTCGGTCCAACGCGAATTCGTGGAGGGCACCAATGTTCTGTGCACCACGTACGTCACCAGCTCGGGTACCGTCCGGGTGACCGATTCGTTGAATACCGGCGTCGCGGGCCGATTGCCATGGGTGGAACTCGCTCGGCGAGTCGATGGTGTGGACGGGGAAGTCGACATGGAATGGCGGGTCGCGCCGGGGACCATGTTGGGCAAGGCGTCGCCGTGGGCCTACGACACCGAACACGGCACAGTTCTGCGTGTGGATGGACTCACGATGGCTGTGCGGACGCTCAACGCGGACGAGGTGAGCGTTGAGGTCCAGAACATCAACGGTGTCTTCACGACCAGTGCGGGATCGAGGCACCTCATTGGCTTGGTGGGAACTGAGAACGAACCGTTGCAGGTTCCGCATCCGCACAAAGTGGACGAGCGAGTGGACCGAACCATCGCGAACTGGCGGGTGTGGTCCGATGAATTCCAGTACAACGGCCCGTGGGGCGAGCATGTAGCCAGGAGTGCGCTGGCTCTGAAATTGTTGCTGCACAGTCCGTCCGGTGCGATTGCTGCGGCCGCGACGACTTCGCTGCCGGAGAATCGAGTCGGCGGCAAGAACTGGGACTACCGCTATGCGTGGGTACGCGACACCGCGTACACCATCCGTGCACTTCTCAGATTCGGAATCCGCGAAGAGGTGCACGCAGCAGTGGCGTGGCTACTCGCGGTCATTCGGGACAACGATCCTCTGGTCAACGTCTTTTACACCCTCGGTGGAAAGATGCCGGGGGGCACCGAACAACCCGATGTGCCCGGATGGCGGGGGATCGGTCCCGTCGTCAACGGCAATGCTGCCGCCGATCAACTGCAGCTCGGGATATTCGGTGACCTGTTTGCGATCGTGCGGCTCTACGTCGATGCCGGCAACATTCTCGATGCGGAAACCGGCCGATTGCTGGCCACCATTGCCGACCAAACCTGCGATTCCTGGCAGCGCCGAGATGCGGGCATCTGGGAACTGGAGCAGGAACAGCACTACACCAACTCGAAAATTGGTTGCTGGCAGGCGCTGGACTGCGCGGTCCACCTTGCGGACATAGGTCAGATCCCCGGCGTCGCCGATCGATGGCGAGCTGAGCGGGACAGAATCAGAAACTTCGTCGAAACCGAATGCTGGTCCGACACTCGCCAGTCATATGTGGCCTATCCCGGAGCTGAGGGGCTCGACGCGTCCGTACTGCTTGCTGCGGAAATGGGTTTCGATCGTGGAACAAGGATGTCCACCACCATCGATGCCCTCACCGAAGAACTCGGCGCGGGTCCACTCATCTACCGGTACACCGGAGTTCACAAGGAAGAAGCCACGTTCGTCGCCTGCGCCTTCTGGCGGGTCTCGGCGTTGTCTTGTGTCGGCCGAAACGAGGAAGCGTCGGCGCTCATGGATCAGTTGGTCGAGATGTCCAACGACGTCGGTCTCTACAGCGAGATGATCGATGCTTCGGATGGATCCTTTTTGGGTAACTTCCCGCAGGGCTTGAGTCACTTGGCTCTGGTGAATGCAGCGCTGACCATTGCCCGTTCACACGACTCCACCACCTGATCTTCTCCGAGGAAAGTAGGAATTTCATGGATTTGGGCATCGAAGGAAAGGTCGCCTTGGTGACCGGAGCTGACTCCGGTATCGGGTGGCAGACAGCGAAAATGCTTCTGGCAGAGGGGGTTCGCGTTGTCATCAGCGACAAGGATCAGGAACCGCTGGACAAGGCGGCCGCTGAGCTGAATGCGCCAGAAGGTCAGTTGGCTGCTTTTGCCGCCGACGTGACCGACACGGCAAGCGTAGAAAACCTGTCGGAGCAGATACAGAAGGCAATGGGCGATATCGACATTTTCGTTCAATCCTCCGGGGTTACCGGCGCCAAGGGGCTCTTCCACGAGATCGACGAAGAGGGTTGGCGCAACACCATCGACATCGATCTGATGGGGCCGGTTCGTCTACTGAGAGCTTTCCTCCCGGCGCTGCGCCGCGGCGGATGGGGCCGAATCGTTTTGATGACGTCCGAGGACGCTGTGCAACCCTACGATGACGAATTGCCCTACTGCTCAGCCAAAGCCGGCGTCTTGGCGCTGGCCAAAGGGCTCTCTCGCACCTACGCCACCGAGGGATTGCTCGTCAACGCGGTCTCGCCGGCGTTCATTCACACACCGATGACCGACGCGATGATGGATCAGCGTGCCGAGGAGCGTGGCACCGACCGCGACGAAGCCATCGAGAGCTTCTTCAGCGAGGAACGTCCGTACATGGAATTGAAGCGACGAGGCGAGCCCGAGGAAGTCGCTTCCGTCGTTGTCTTCCTGTGCTCGGACCGCGCGAGTTTCGTCAACGGATCCAACTACCGGGTCGATTCCGGTTCTGTAGCAACCATTTAGGGGAGACCTGTGGTCAATCTCGGATACACCCTCATGACCGAGCAGAGCGGCCCGAAAGAACTCGTCAAGTACGCTGTCGCTGCCGAGAATATCGGATTCGACTTCGAGGTGGCGAGCGACCATTACTCTCCGTGGCTGGCTTCCATGGGGCACGCCCCGTACGTGTGGGCCACCTTGGGGGCGGTAGCTCAGGCGACCGAACGCGTCGAACTGATGACGTATGTGACCTGCCCGATCATTCGATACCACCCGGCCGTCGTCGCGCAGAAGGCAGCGACCCTGCAAATCCTCGCCGACGGCCGGTTCACCCTCGGACTCGGCAGCGGCGAGAATCTCAACGAACACATCGTCGGAGAAGGTTGGCCGTCGATCGACAAGCGGCAGGACATGTTCGTCGAAGCACTCGAGATCATCGAACAGCTTCACAAAGGCGGCCTCGTCACCTACGACGGCAAGCACTTTCGGGTCGATTCGGCTCGAATTTGGGACATGCCCGAAGGCGGAGTGCCGATCGCCATCGCCGTTTCGGGCGAGAAGTCCATCGAGAGATTCGCACCTTATGCCGATCACCTCGTCGCGGTCGAGCCGAATGCCGAGATCGTCAAAAACTGGGCGGACCATCACGACGGGCCGTCCAGAACCATCGGCCAGGTCCCCATCTCCTGGGACCCTGACAAGGACGCGGCCATCGATCGCGCGCACGACAGGTTCCGCTGGTTCGCCGGCGGATGGGCAGTCAACGCAGACCTGCCGACGACGGCCGGATTCGCCGGCGCAACGAAGTTCGTCAGGAAAGAAGATGTCGCAGAGACAATTCCATGTGGACCAGACCTGGACGCGATCGTCGAAGCAGTGAGGCCCTTCTGGGAAGCAGGGTTCTCCGACATCGCGCTCGTACAGGTGGGCGATGAGACACAGGATCGATTCTTGGCCGAAGCGGCCGGGCCGTTACTCGAAAAGCTCCGAGCAGCGTCCAAGTAGCTCCAGAAAAGTGGCACGAAAAAACCCTGACCTGGAAGTAGGTCAGGGTTTCTACTGTAAAAGTCTCACTGTCGGGGTGGCGGGATTCGAACCCACGACCTCTTCGTCCCGAACGAAGCGCGCTACCAAGCTGCGCCACACCCCGTGCACCGCGAGCAGAAGTCTAGCTTACGACCGCCTCGGAACGCGAAACGCCCTCGTCCGAACCCTCTCTCGGTCCTGTCCTCGGTGCGGGGGTGAGAGTGAGCAACGTGGCCTCGGGTCGGCAGCAGAAACGCGCCGGCGCCCAGGGGGAAGTTCCAATGCCGGCGGACACGTGGAGCTGCGTGTGCGCACCCCACTTCGACGGGCCTTTGACTCGTGATCGGTCGATCTCGCAGTTGGTGACGAGTGCCCCGTAGAAGGGCAGGCACAACTGACCGCCGTGAGTGTGACCGGCCAGGACGAGGTCGTAACCGTCGTCGGCGAACCGGTCGAGAACTCGAGGCTCCGGGGAGTGCGTGATGCCCAGACGTAGATCGGCCAGCGGGTTCGGCTGCCCGGCGACGGTGTCGTAGCGGTCGCGTTCGAGATGCGGATCGTCGACGCCTGCCGACGCGATGCGGACGCCGGCGATCTCGAGTTCGCGCCGCACATGCGTCACGTCGTGCCAGCCGCGCTCGATGAACGCAGCACGCAAATCGCGCCAGGGGAGAGGTTCGCCGAGGACCCGTTGGTGATTCTTGTCGAAGTACTTCAGCGGGTTCTTGGGCTTCGGTGAGAAGTAGTCGTTGCTACCGAAGACGAACAGTCCAGGCCGAGACAGTAGTGGGCCGAGGGACTGGACCACAGCAGGCACCGCCCGCTGGTGGGAAAGATTGTCGCCGGTATTGACGACCAGATCGGGCTCGAGACGATCCAACTCCCGCAGCCAGTTCTGCTTGAGGCGCTGGTCGGGCATCATGTGGAGGTCGCTGATATGGAGCACCCG
>JBBSSG010000098.1:0-13453 GCA_038242295.1 Mycobacteriales bacterium
CCCTGCTGTGGGTAGTCCTCCATTGCAGTTCGCTTGGAGTAGCCGCCTGAGGTTGCTACCAGCAGATACTTGCCTTCACGGACGACATTGAGCGAGAGGAGTTGGTCCTCGCCGTTGAACCGCATGCCCTGAACTCCGGACGTTGCACGGCCCATCGGTCGCAGAACTTCATCGGTCGCCGAGAAGCGGATCGACTGTCCTTGCCCGGAGACGAGTAATAGGTCGTCGTCCGAGGATGCCAGCACAGCGCCGACCAACTCGTCCTCGCCGCGGAGGTTGACAGCGACAATTCCGCCACTGCGGTTGGAGTCGAAATCAGTCAGTTTCGACTTCTTGACCAGACCGCCCTTCGTGGCGAGCACGAGGTAAGGCGCGTCCTCGTAGGTCTGGATCTGGATCACCTGAGCGATACGTTCGTCCGGCTGGAAGGCAAGTAAATTGGCGACGTGCTGCCCGCGAGCCGTTCGATTGGCCTCGGGTAGTTCGTAGGCCTTGGCGCGATAGACGCGCCCCTTCGTTGTAAAAAACAGAATCCAGTCGTGCGTGGAACAGACGAAGAACTTGCTGACAATGTCGTCCTGCTTCAGGCCGGCCCCCTGAACGCCCTTGCCTCCACGCTTCTGCGATCGGTAGAGGTCGGTGCGGGTGCGCTTGGCATAGCCGGTCTCGGTGATCGTGACGACGACGTTCTCGCGTGCGATGAGATCTTCGTCGTTGACATCGCCATCGCTGGCAATGATGCGTGTACGACGGTCGTCGCCGTACTTTTCGACGATAGCGTCGAGCTCATCACGCACGATCTGACGTTGACGCTCGGGCCGGGCCAAGATGTCTTGGAGTTCGGCGATCTCGAGTTCGATCTCGGCCAACTCGTCGATGATCTTCTGACGCTCGAGGGCAGCGAGGCGACGGAGCTGCATCGCCAGGATCGCATCGGCTTGAATCGTATCGACCTCGAGCAACTCGATAAGGCCTGTACGAGCGGCATCGACGTCCGGGGAGCGACGGATGAGCGCGATGACCTCGTCGAGCGCGTCGAGGGCTTTGACCAGCCCACGCAAGATGTGGGCGCGTTCCTCTGCTTTGCGCAACCGGTACCGCGTACGACGGACGATCACTTCGAGCTGATGGGCCACGTAGTAGCGGATCATCTGGTCGAGACGCAAGGTACGCGGGACACCGTCGACGATCGAGAGCATGTTCGCGCCGAAGCTTGTCTGAAGCTGGGAGTGCTTGTACAGATTGTTTAGAACTACCTTCGCAACGGCATCACGCTTGATGGTGACCACGATGCGCATTCCGACACGATCCGAGGACTCGTCGTCGATCTTGGAGATGCCTCCGAGCTTGCCGTCACGAACCTGCTCGGCGATCGAGGTAATCATGTTGTCCGGGTTGACCTGGTACGGCAATTCGGTGATGACGATCGTCGCGCGACCGTTGACGTCTTCTTCGATTTCGACGACGCCGCGCATCCGAACCGATCCGCGACCGGTGGAGTACGCGTCCTGGATTCCCTGGCCACCGACGATGAGACCGTGTGTCGGGAAGTCGGGACCCTTGACCCGTTCCATACACGCGGCCAGCGTGGTTTCCTCATCCGCTTCGTGGTTGTCGAGTGCCCAGAAAACTGCGGAGCCCACCTCACGCAGGTTGTGTGGCGGAATATTGGTGGCCATTCCGACGGCGATGCCATTGGAGCCGTTCATCAACAGGCTGGGAAACCTTGCCGGAAGTACTGTCGGCTCTTGGGTTTTGCCGTCGTAGTTGGGGATGAAGTCGACGGTTTCTTCGTCGATATCGCGCAGCATCTCCATCGCGAGCGGCGTCAGGCGCGCCTCGGTGTAACGCATGGCAGCAGCACCGTCGTTGCCGCGGGAACCGAAGTTGCCCTGACCGTCGACCAGTGGGTACCGCATCGACCACGGTTGCGCGAGACGCACAAGCGCGTCGTAGATCGAACTGTCGCCGTGCGGGTGGTAGTTGCCCATCGTTTCCGCAACGGGGCGTGCGGATTTGACGTAGCTGCGATCGGGCCGGAAACCCGAGTCGTACATGGCGTAGAGCACTCGCCGGTGCACTGGTTTGAGGCCATCGCGGACCTCGGGAAGTGCGCGACCGACGATGACGCTCATCGCATAGTCGATGTAGCTGCGCTGCATCTCCTGCTGAATGTCGACCGGATCGATCCGGTCGCCGCCTTCGGCATTGGTCGTTTGCCCGGGAGGACCCACCGGGGGTTCGGTTATGTCCGACATCAATTCTCCTTAACGAAAGTCACTGACGAAAGCCTGTGTCGACGAACAAGTTTCAACAATGTGCACTACACATCGAGGAAGCGGACGTCCTTGGCGTTGCGGGCGATGAAACTGCGCCTGGCACTGACGTCTTCACCCATGAGAATCGTGAACAGTTCGTCGGCTGCAGCGGCATCCTCGAGGGTGATGAGCCGAAGCACACGGACCGTCGGGTCCATGGTGGTCTCCCACAGCTCTTTTGCGTTCATTTCGCCAAGACCCTTGTAACGCTGAATACCGTCTTCGACGTTGATCTTTCGCTTGGCTTGCAGACCTGCTGCCAGCAGACCGTCCCGCTCTTCGTCGGTGTATGCAAAGTCCGGTTCGCCGCGACTCCACTTGAGCTTGTACAGCGGCGGCATCGCGAGATAAACGTGGCCGTGCTCGATGAGCGGGCGCATGAAGCGGAACAACAGGGTCATCAGCAGGGTGGAGATGTGCTGGCCATCGACATCGGCATCGGCCATGAGGACGACTTTGTGATACCGCAGTTTGGAGATATCGAACTCGTCGTGGATACCGGTTCCGAACGCGGTGATGATCGCCTGAACCTCGTTGTTCTTGAGAACGCGATCGATGCGCGCTTTCTCGACATTGATGATCTTTCCGCGAAGCGGAAGGATCGCCTGGTACATCGAGTCTCGACCGGATTTTGCAGAGCCTCCGGCCGAGTCGCCCTCCACGATGTAAATTTCGGACTTGGCTGGGTCGTTCGATCGGCAGTCGGCGAGCTTGCCGGGCAAGCCGCCGATGTCGGTTGCACTCTTGCGCCGCACCAACTCCCGGGCCTTGCGAGCAGCCATACGTGCTTGGGCCGACGACACTGCCTTGTTGATGATGGTCTTGGCGTCGGCGGGGTTGGATTCGAACCAGTGCGACAAATGCTCGTTACATGACGGCAACACGAACGAGCGAACCTCGGTGTTGCCGAGTGTCGTCTTCGTCTGGCCCTCGAACTGCGGCTCAACCACACGCACCGAGATGACAGCAGCAAGGCCCTCACGGATGTCGTCGCCGGTGAGTTTGCCGTCCTTCTCTTTCATGAGCTTCTTTTCGGCCGCGTACTTGTTGACCGTCGAAGTCAGCGCGGTACGGAAACCCTCTTCATGGGTTCCGCCCTCGTGCGTGTTGATCGTGTTGGCAAAGGTGTGCACCGATTCGGAATAGCCCGCGTTCCACTGCATCGCGACCTCGACCTCGTGGCCTTCACCCTTCGCCGTGAAACCGACGACCGACGTGTGAAGCGGACTCTTCTTCGCGTTGATGTGCTTGACGAAGTCCACCAACCCGTCCGGGTAGCAATAGGTCCGCCGACGCGCCTTGGCAGGTTTCGCCTCGACCGCTTCGGCCTCTTCCTCGGATGCCGATTTGGGTGCGGGAGCAACTTCGCCGAGTTCGTCCTCGGGCACGGCAGCGACGGCGACACGCTCGTCGGTGAAGTTGATGGTCAGACCCTTGTTGAGGAAAGCCATCTCCTGCAGGCGACGGTGCACGGTCTCGAAGCTGAAGTCGAGAGTCTCGAAGATAGTGGCATCAGGCCAGAATCGCGTAGCCGTTCCCGTATCGGTGGTATCGCCGACAGTTTCGAGCGGGCCGGGCTTGGCATAGTCGTACGTCTGTGTGTAGCGATGTCCGTTGCGCGCAATTTTCAGCTCGACCTTGGTCGAGAGCGCGTTCACCACAGAGATGCCGACGCCGTGGAGACCACCGGAGACGGCATAGGAATCGGAGTCGAACTTGCCACCGGCGTGGAGCTGTGTCATGACAACCTCGACCGCCGGGACACCGGAGGAGTGCGTATCAACCGGCATACCTCGGCCGTCGTCCTTGACCTCGACGCTGTTGTCATCGTGAATAGTCACGTCGACAGTGCTCGCGTACCCAGCCATGGCCTCATCGACCGAGTTGTCGACGACCTCCCAGATCAGGTGATGTAGGCCTCGCTCGCCGGTCGATCCGATGTACATACCGGGCCTCTTGCGGACTGCTTCCAGTCCCTCCAGCACGGTGATCGACGAAGCGCCGTATTCCTTGTTTTCGCTCTTACCTGACTTCTGGGCAGCCACGGTCGGTTTGTTCTCCTTTGCGCGTCTTCACTCCCCCTCGCAGCAAACGGTGCTGCCGCGCAGGACTCGAGCGTTATAGGTCCATACTACTGGTACCTATGGACGACATGGGGACGAAGACCCCCTGAAATACCCTCTGAATGCCTCACAGACGGATTTTCTCGCCATATTGCGACAAAGATGGACACCCGCGTCAGGTCCGGACTGCTACAGGTCCAGAACGATCCGGCCGCCGTGTGCGCGGGAGACACAGATCAGCATTTCGTCCTTCTGTTCGTCCGTCGTCAATCTGTTCTCACGATGGTCGGGGTTGCCATTGAGAACCCGGGTGCGGCACGTCCCACAGAATCCCTGTTGACACGAGTACGCGACTTCGGGTCGAACTTCGCGGATCGCGTGGAGCGCAGACTTGTCAGGAGGGACGGTGATAATCGTGCCGGAATCGACCAGTTGGACTTCGAACTCGACTCCGTCGCGCACCGGCGGCGCCGAAAAACGTTCGAAATACAGGTGTGTCGCCGGGACCTCATCGAAGGCCGCAGCTACGGCACTGATCATGGGCGGCGGACCACAGCAATAGACGGCACCCCCTACTACCGGGGACAACAGCTCCTCACCGGTCGGAAGTCCGTCTACGTCGTCGGTTCGGACGGTGACGCGGCCGGCGTCGAGGCTCTCGATCTCGTTCAGAAACGGCAGCGACTGCCTTGATCTGCCGCAATAGACCAAGTGCCAGTCCATCTGGGCGGCGTGCGCAGCGCGGACCATCGGGAGGATTGCGGTAATCCCTATCCCACCAGCGATGAACACTGCCTTCCCTTTCGCCGTGAAGGGGAATCCGTTACGGGGTCCACGTACCGTCACCCGAGTGCCGACGTCGAGTGAGTGCATCTCTTCACTGCCACCACCGCCGTCCGGAATATGCCGAACCGCAATGGAATACGTGTGCACATCAGCCGGATCTCCACACAGCGAATACTGACGACGACGTCCAGAAGGTAGGTGGAAGTCGACGTGCATTCCTGCTGCCCAAGCTGGAAGGACGTCGCCCTCGGAAGAGGCAAACGTCAACATGACCACCTGCTGATCGACGCAGAGAACCTCGCGTCGCTCGAGGACCAAAGTCAGAGTGCGGGCGACCGCTGGTGCGCCGTATTCAGCGTCGTATTCACCGTCGTCCAGGAGCGCGAACCACTTGTCCAACGCGTCCGTTATCAGGGACACAGTCTGATCGGGAGCGCCGCGGCCGTACAGATCTTGCGGAATGAGTCGGTCTTCTCGGAACGATTCCACGGCCCGCGCCATGTTCGACAACCTGCGCCGAAGCCCCACTCTCACCACCATCGAACTGTCACCACGCGGCAGCCCGCGCCGCAGGTGAGGACGCCAAGTACTGCACGGCTTGTTCGGTCGACCCCTCCTGGGACGGGTGATAGTCGCTTTTCAGATAGCGTACGGATGCTTTGTAGATTTGCATCGGCCCAGGGAACAAGCCTCGCCGGGAGACTCGCAGGTAGTCGCGGAGGGAGGGCTTCCGCTCTTTCGGCGGCAAGTGAGCGAGCGTCGGATCCTGATCCATCAAGTATCGAACGCCCCTCGTCCAGAACCACACCATCGTCGGTGCGATAACCAAGTACGTGCGGAGGCGTCGCGCCGGCCGAACGTCGAAGTAGCGCATGACCTCGAAGGCGACCGAGCGGTGTTCGACCTCCTCGGCGCCGTGCCATCGGAGTAGATCGAGCATCGTGGGGTCGACGTCCACGCGATCGAGCTCGTGAGCATTGAGCACCCAATCACCCAAAAATGCTGTCAAATGTTCGACGGCCGCTATCAAAGCGACGCGCTCGATCAGGCTGTTGCGTCCATGACTGGATCGGTTACCCAAGGCACGCCCGAAGATGAACTGCATCTGCTCGACGTACGGAGCCACATTTATCCCGTAGGCGGTGAGCTGGCCCAGAAGCTGGGTGTGTGCTTGCGCGTGGACGGCTTCCTGGCCGATGAAACCGATAACGTCGTCACGAAGACGATCGTCGTGGATGAGCGGTAGAGCTTCCTTGAACGTGCGTACAAACCACTCCTCACCTTCGGGAAGAAGCAGATGCATGACGTTGAACAGGTGCGTCGCCAGCGGATCCTTGTCGACATAGTGCAGCGGAAGCGAGCCCCAGTCGAACGTTACGTTTCGTGCTTGGAGCACGACGCGATCTTCTGGAGTCCTGCTTTTGCCGGTGGTGTCGGATGACTTGGCTTGCGCGGCAGAAAACATACTGGCCCTTCGTCGATACCGTGTCCATGGCTACCGCGCTCCCGACACTTGTTCGCGGTCACAAGAACGCTACGTATCGAACACCAACAGAGCAATAAATTTCACAATTGCACTACCTTAGTGCATCTGGTATTCGAATCAACTACATTTTCACCCGTAGGTATCGCGCGGACCGCGACCTTTGACGTGTCGTTCCCCTTTACGCCAACTCTTGGTAGTCGGTCCATGAATCTTCAGAGTCTTGACCACGCCGTGGCCGACCGCCGCTGCGATCTTGGCCAAGATCTGCGGCTGCATCAGGCGCAATTGGGTCGCCCACGCAGTCGACTCGGCGGTCACACTGAGGACGCCGTCCTCGAGTTTCGTGGGAACTGCGTGCGAAGCAATGTCCTCACCCACGACGGCAGGCCAACGTCCGAGGACCGTACCCTCGGCAACTTTGTCCGACCATCCGCGCTTCTTCGCGATCACCCCTGCCACCGAGCCGAGGGTCTGCGGGTCGCGATCATCCGGACCGGGTCCGGACCACCCTCTTTTTCGTCGTCCACGAAGCGCACGGACGCCACCACTGGGCGACGATCGGCCCTGACCAACCGACTTTCCACTGGCCTTTGCTGCCGCACGAGCATCCTCGAGAGCACGGCGAGCCAAGTCGACACCGCGTAGCTCGGGAGCTGGTGTGTCGCTAGAGTCGTTCGCGGTTGGATCATTCTCGTCGTTCATCAAGTTAGCCCCTCACTGGTCTCAACGGACGAGATCGCCGAGACTCGTTCCGAAGCATGTTGCGTTGCTTCAACGTTCCATCGTTTTGCGTTCAATTCAGGTGGCACATCCTCGGCGACCGCAGCCGTGATCAACACCTGCTCAGCATTCGCCGCGACACGCGCCAGAGCGCTACGGCGCTTGCGGTCGAGCTCGGCGAAAACGTCGTCGAGCATCAGAACGGGGTCGGTACCTTCGGCGCGGAGCAAAGCAAAGGATGCCAACCGAAGGGAGAGTGCAAAAGACCAAGATTCTCCATGACTTGCAAAGCCTTTCGTCGGCTGATCGCCGAGCGCAAGCTCGAGGTCGTCGCGATGTGGACCAACGAGACAGACGCCGCGTTCGATCTCTCGCTGACGCATCTGCGAAAGCTGGTGCAGGAAAGATGCTTCCAAAACCTCGACATCGTCGGGCTCGGGTGATCTGTGCGGCTCAGCGAACTCCGGTGGTAGAGCTTCCGCCAGACTGCTGCGGTAATGTATTGCTGCAGAACGAGATTCAGGTGCGATCGCCGAATAAGATTCGGCGACAAACGGTGCAAGCTCGTGTACCAATCCAATTCGAGCAGCAAGCAGATGCGCCCCGTGTGCGGCAAGATGGCCGTCCCATACGTCGAGTGTCGCCAACGCGCTCGAGCCGTCGGACGACTGGGAGCCTCGACGCAGCGCACCACCGGCGGACTTGAGCAACGCTGCCCGCTGCCGAAGGACTTTCTCGTAATCCGCTTTCACACCAGCCATTCGCGGCCGTCTGGTAATCAGCAATTCGTCGAGGTATCGACGGCGTTCACCCGGATCACCACGGACGAGCGATAGATCCTCAGGCGCGAACAACACACTCTGTAGCACCCCGAGAATGTCGCGCGGCCGTCGCACCGGTGAGCGATTCATCCTCGCCTTGTTCGCTTTGCCCTCGAGGATCTCGACGTCGACAGTCAACTCACGTCCAAGGTTGACCACCGATGCAGCCGCGAACGCACGCTCCGCGCCCACGCGAATCAACGGTGCATCCGAAGACACCCGATGCGAGGACAGGGTCGACAGATACCCGAGTGACTCGATCAGGTTGGTTTTACCGTGCCCGTTAGGCCCGACGAACACCGTCGAACCCGGTTCGAGATCGATGGTGACGTTGTCCCATGATCTGAAATCACGCAGAGTGAAGGAGCGAACGAACAAGGCTTATTTCTTGGGATCTGCTGCTCGAAGGGTTTCTTCGGTGCCCGAACGCTTGACAGCGTGACCACCGAACTGATTTCGCAGCGCTGATACAGCCTTCATTGCCGGCGAGTCCCCCTGCCGCGATGCAAAGCGAGCAAACAATGCAGCCGAAATCACGGGTGCGGGGACCGCATGTCGGATGGCTTCCTCAACCGTCCAACGACCCTCGCCGGAATCCTCGGTGTAACCGGAAATCTCAGCAAAGTCGGGATCTTGCGCGAGTGCCTCCACCAGCAGGTCCAGCAACCAAGACCGGACCACGGTGCCCTTGCTCCAGGCACGTAGCACACCATGAGTGTCTTGCACCAACTCCTCGGCCTCGAGGAGTTCGTATCCTTCCGCGTAAGCCTGCATCAATCCATATTCGATGCCGTTGTGCACCATTTTGGAGTAGTGACCGGCGCCGACAGGCCCCGCATGAACGAAACCATCGGCGCGCTCACCTTTCGGGCGAAGTGCATCGAAGATTGGAAGCGCACGCTCGACGTCGGCATCCGCCCCGCCGACCATCAACCCGTATCCGTTCTCGAGGCCCCAGACACCTCCGGAGACTCCTGCATCGATATAGCCGATGCCCTGCTTCGCGAGCAGTTCGGCGTTGGGTCCATCGTCGGTGAACCGCGAGTTCCCGCCGTCGATAACCAGGTCGCCTTCCTCGAGGGCGTCGGCAAGACCGGTGATCGTCGTGCGGGTGATATCCCCCGACGGAACCATTACCCAGATGACTCGCGGGGCTGCCAGAGCACTCACGAGCCCCTCGAGCGACGGCGTGTCCGTCACCTCGGGCCGTGGATCGTAACCGATGACTTCATGACCGTGAGCACGCAAACGCTCACGCATACTGAAGCCCATTTTGCCGAGTCCGACGAGTCCGATCTGCATACGGAGTGTCCTTCTCTAGTCTGCGTTCGTGGTGGTGCGTCCGTGGGCGAAAACACCCGAGTTTGCTATATACCCGATCAGCCCGGGAGTCGAACCGGCATCAGCAGATAGGTATATGCGCTCTGCGGTGCTGCAAACTTGCCGGACTCGTCAGGTACCAGCTCATCATCCGTCGTCGGGCGCAAAACCGCAGGTCTACTGGGAGTCGTGAACCCGAATGTGACTTTCTCGCTGTGCAACGACGACAATCCGTCGATCAAATATCCTGGATTGAACGCAATGGTCAACGCTTCGCCCTGGAAGTCTGCGAGCAATCCTTCCTCCGCCCGGCCTGCGTCGTCACCCCCTGCGGACAACATCACACCCTCGGATGAAAACTCGAGGCGAACCTGTGCGCCACGCTCGGCGACCAACGCCACTCGCTTGATCGCTTCGACGAGCGGGGCAATCTCGACGACCGCAACCGCCGTATGTTCAGGTGGCAGCAACTGACGGAACTTGGGGAAATCCGCGTCGAGTAGTCGCGTCGTAGTTCGACGGCCTTCGCTGATGATGCCGAGGAGCCCATCAGCGCCGATGGATGAGCCAGAGCCGAGCGCCAACTCGACGAGTGACGAGGCGTTTCCGCCCAACGTTTTTGCAGAGTCGGAGAGGGTACGGGCCGGGATCAGAACCTCGGTCTTCGTCTCACCACCCACCGGAGACCACTCGAGTTCGCGTACAGCGAGACGGAATCGATCGGTAGCGGCGAGTACGACGGAGGTGCCGTGAATTTCGACGCGAATTCCGGTCAGCATCGGCAGGGTGTCATCTTTGCCCGCAGCAACAGCAACCTGAGCGATCGCCTCGGAGAACACCTCAGCAGGAATCGATCCGGTCTGAGTCGGAAGTTCGGGAAGTTGGGGATAATCCTCGACCGGCATCGTCGGCAGTGAGAATTTGGCGCTGCCACAGGCAATGAGAACCCGGGTGCCATCGACACTCACGTCCACCGGCCTGTTCGGCAAGGATTTGGTGATGTCGGCCAGAAGTTTGCCCGAGACCAAAACTCGACCCGAGCTGGCGACCTCGGCCGACACGCGTACCTGAGCCGACACCTCGTAGTCGAATCCGGACACGGTAAGCCCCTGCTCATCGGCGGCTAGAAGTACACCACCTAGAACTGGGACAGGCGGCCTGGACGGCAGGCTTCGGGCAACCCAGGCAACGGAATCGGAAAAATCTTCGCGAGCAACGCGAAACTTCAGACTTCCAAGCTCCATCGCTCGGTTTTTCCTCTCGTTCGGCAGCGGTTCATCTCGAAAAATGGTTTTCGGTGAGTGCCGTATGCGCTCGGTACCGGTGCATCGATGAGTCTTACACAACCGGGGTGAAGCACACCGTATGCCCTCTTGGACCAACTTGAAAGCCGAACGTGTGGTCAGACGACGCGACTGGGTACCTGCCCGGCAGCTGTGGACGGATCTGTCCCCAACACCTGTTTTCAGAAGATTTATTTCAAGAGAAATTCTTAGTATTAATAGGTCCTGTGGAATCTGTGCACACAGCACATCCGAGCCTGGTCGTCAGGCGTGGTGGCGTGGGGATGAATTCGGGACCAATCAGGGGTTACCGAAGGACGGCCTGTGGACCAATCACAGCGGTGCACAAGCTTTAACAATTCATCCACAGATGTGAGCAGTTATCCACAGGTTTATCCACAGGTGTGAATCAACAGCGGAAAGTCCGAAAAAAACGTGTGGAAATGGACGAGTGGACCGCCCGTCCAGCCCAGAAAAAACTCGAGGACGGATTCTCGAGAATGTCTCGAAAATCCGTCCTGATCGTTGTGAGCTTCTGCGTACCTACCGTTTGGAGCGTTGCTTGATCCGGGCTGTGAGCTCCTGGACCTGGTCATACACCTTGCGTCGCTCGGTCATCTCTTTTCGGATCTTCTTATCCGCGTACATCACCGTGGTGTGGTCACGCCCGAACGTCTGACCGATCTTGGGCAACGAGAGATCTGTGAGCTCGCGGCACAGGTACATCGCGATCTGGCGAGCCATAGCCAGGGCACGAGCCTTACCCGGACCGCAGAGATCATCGATCGACGTGTTGAAGTACTCGGCCGTGACCGCCATGATCGTGGCCGCGTTGATCTCGAGGCTCGCCGAATCGGGCATCAGATCGCGTAGAACGACCTCGGCGAGCGTCAGGTCGAGTGCTTGGCCGTTGAGCGATGCAAATGCGGTGACTCGAATCAGCGCGCCCTCCAATTCACGAATATTTCGCTCGATTCGGCTGGCTATCAGCTCGAGGACGTCGTGTGGCACGTCAAGTCGATCCATCCGAGCCTTTTTACTGAGAATCGCGATGCGCGTCTCGAGCTCGGGTGGTTGCACATCGGTGATCAGGCCCCATTCGAAGCGCGTACGCAGGCGTTCCTCGAGGGTGGCGAGTTGTTTCGGAGGCCGATCAGACGAGACCACGATCTGCTTGTTCGCATTGTGGAGAGTATTGAAGGTGTGGAAGAACTCCTCCTGAATACCTTCTTTCCCCTCGATGAACTGGATGTCGTCGACAAGGAGCACGTCGGTCTCGCGATAGCGGCGTTTGAACGCCACCTTTCGGTCGTCGCGAAGACTGTTGATGAAGTCGTTGGTGAATTCCTCGGTCGAGACGTACTTGACTCTCATGCCCGGAAACAGACGCTGAGCGTAGTGACCTGCGGCGTGGAGAAGATGAGTCTTGCCGAGTCCGGATGCTCCCCAGATGAACAACGGGTTGTAAGCACGCGCCGGCGCTTCGGCGATCGCGACGGCCGCAGCGTGGGCGAAGCGATTCGACGCACCGATGACGAAAGTGTCGAACGTGTATTTCGAGTTGAGGCTTCCGGCGCCGGCCTTGGACGTCGAGGTCGCAGGTGGCTTGGTGAAATAGGTCGGCCACGAGTTCTGCACACTAGCCAGTGCCTCGCGCTCGTCGTCGACTTCCTCGTAGTCCGCTGTTTCGGAATCCGAAGGTTCTTCGTCGGTGCTCAGAAACCGTCGACGGTAGGTCGGGGAACTCGGAGCATCGGGGTAGCTCATGCGGCTGGGCTCGGGCTTGTCCTCCTCGGGCGCGGATATTCGAACACCGAGCCCTTCCACGCCTTGACCGAGGTGGCGACCGAGAGCCTGAAGAATCGGCTCCCGAAGGTCGCGTTCGATTGCTTCCTGAGCAAAAGACGAAGGCACAGCAAGCAGGGCAAAGCCTTGAGTGAGAGTAAGCGGCTCGACCAGTGCGAGCCACGCTTTCTGACCCTTCGTCAGCGGTTGCCCGCTGTGCCGGTCGGACGTCAACTCCGTGACAACCTCTGGCCAGACGCGCTCCAGCGCACCCGGATCGTCGTTCACGGTGCCTCCCATTCGGACTATTCGAACTTTTTGGACTTCAGTTGTGCAGACAGAGAATTTTTAGATGCTTTTTCACCCCCGTGGCGCCGGGCCTCGACTATCGTCCCCACTCATGAGCTTGTCGGGAATCATCGATCGAGCCGAGCACGTACGCCCGCTACGAATATGCCACTTGATCCGTCCTTCCACACAATTATCCACAGGTGTGGATGAACGACATCAGTGTCACCCAAAAGTGCTTCCAGAGCCAGCTTTTCTGGATCGAATACCGTCTGAGCTGCAGTGTTGCACAAACGGAAATTCTCGAGCTATGACAACGCGCTGTGGATGAATCCGACGCAAACCCGAAAAGTAGTTATCAACATGGCGTTGTCCCCAAGGCTGTGGATGAATTACACCGATGTAGTCTCGGTTCTCCAAGCGGCACGGGTTTGACCACCACCGACTCGATCAGTACTCTCGAACAGTCACCCAAGGCGAGGTGGCCGATGGATGCTGGCTGCCTACATCCCGCCTTCACTCGGGTACTCGCTGGTGAGAATGTGACTCGAGTTCTACCGAACTCATACCACCTGTTTCTGAC